>NZ_CP104395.1:632234-948351 GCF_029207735.1 Candidatus Nanohalococcus occultus | reverse complement strand
TGGAACTACTCAGAATACCCAAAGATACAGATATCACGCCGTTATATTATTATTACCTTGTTATGTTGAGTTTGTTTTGTTGTCAGAAAACACTCCACAGGAAATCTAGGGGGGTGGGTGTTTTATTAGAAAGGAACGAAAAACTAATTATATGAATTATCACTCTAAAGGCCAAATAGGTTATCATGAACTCGCTAAAATTATGATCGGACGTGGATGCTCTGTAAATGAGCCTGAAGTAGATAGAGGCACAGATATGATTGCGCTGAAAGATAAAAAAGTTGCTTTAATCCAAATAAAGACTGTTATAATGTCTGATGATAAAGAATACAAAACTGTGACTGCTTCAGGATCTAAAAACGGCAGTTTAAAAGAACGATATGAGGGAAGGAATTTAGTGGTTCTCTGTATGAGTAAGAGCTTAGAACGTCGTTATAGCTTGGTTTTTAGTTCCTCAGAGCTTCCAGATGTTCAATCGCTTAAAATACTGCGTAATAAAAGCAGCCTAGGGAAGTATGAGCGTTATGTTGATGCTTTTGAAAATCTTAGCTTTTCAACAATATAGAGGTCTTTGAGAACAGCACCCCATTGTTTCAAGTGGAGATTTTTTGAACAATCCACTTTGAACAACTTTTTGATCGAAATGGTGATTTTGGCCTAGTGTCTCAAACCGGAGAAAAAGTTGGAGTGGAAACCGGGGGGTAGCGGCCTCAGAAAAACCGCTACTTATAAATCAAAATCCTTGGTTTCCTATGGAGACCTTGGTTTCGTCTGCGGTAAAACTTAAGAATTTATCGAACTTCTGTGTTTCTTTTAGGGTTAACTCGAGTAGTTTTTCCGCTGTCTGTTTGTCTATGCCTTCTGCTACTGACTTGGACTTCCCGTCCGATAAAACTGAGCTATAGCTGCCTGAGGAAGTTTTTAACACGTATAGCTGTTTTTCGGGCTTGAAACGTATTTCTGATCGGAAGCTGTCTGTTTGAAGTGTGGAATTGTAGCTTCCGAAACCCTTAGAAAGTTTCAGCTTGGCTTCTTTGTTTTGGATTTCCAAATAGGTTTGATCGTCTTCCTGGTGCTTCTTTAGCTTTGTCTGTCTTCCGGAAACTGTCTTTAAAGCCTTCGAAGTTGAAATCAGCTGATTCAGATCTCTGGATTTTTCCACCTTGAAACTTGTGTTCTTGTCTTCCAGGCTGGCGGTTACGTTACCTTCTTTAACTCCTAGAACCGCCCATTTTACAGTTCTCGAGCTGTTAGGTGGAACTGTGACTTCTTTTGTACGGTTTTCCATAAGTGCTAGGCTTGCGGCTCCATTAAGTTCTAAGCTAAGACTTTTTGCTATTTCGAAGCCGTTAGGGTTCTCGATTACTGCTCGGATATCTCTCTGGGCGCCGGCATCGATATCAGGGCTAAAAAGATAGGTTTTTACGTCCTTTTTCACCCTGAAGCTCTTGGCATCTGAGACACGGATTCTGTCGTTGAACACGTCTATCTGTGCCTCGTACGTTCTGGGTTCGAGAGAACTCAGAGAGATGTTCTCAGAGCCGTCTATACTCCGACTAAATCGGCTTTCATTGCCGTTGATACTGTAGACAAATGTCAGATTCTGGTTGTTACTTGAGTAAACAGTTGCGGACAGTTGGCCCTGACGGTTCACTAGTTCGACGTTGACAGGGGACGTGTAACGTACCTCGAGATGTGCCTCATCCAGAATTAAGGTGTCGTTATCTTCAACTCTCTGAGCTGCCTGAACGTAGTTGAGTTCATCTCCAGTAACCACTCTGTGTTTTTTGCTTGGGGACTCGGTGTACTCAGACGAGCCGTTGGTGAAGTCCCCGGAGTTAGAAAGCAACTTTAACTCGGGGATGGAAATGTTACTTTCTCTATGGTACTCTTCAGAAACCTCTGTCTGTAGAATTTCCGAGCCTTCCGGAAGATGATGTGAGAAACTGTAAAGCGGCACGATAGGTCGGAACGGCTTTAACGCATAATCTGAGGTGTTAAACCGGTAACTGTCCCCGACCTTTTCCGGAGAGGGGTTGATAGAGACTTCCAGAGTACATATCCGGTCTTTACAGTTTTTCGTCGAGTTCAAAGCCGGTTTTTCAAGAGGGTCTTTCACAGTCTCCGGGTTTCCGTAAACCATGCCGGAACGAGCCATCTTCTTCCTAACACCTGGTTTATAGCTCGATGACGGGCTGTAAATAAATCCGGAAGTTCTTAGGCTGTTAACGCCTTCAATAAAGCTCTCACCTGCGGTATCGCCGTACTTGAAGAAATTGTTGGCGATAACAGAGGAGTAACTATGGTATCCTACCGAGGAAAAACCGATGTAGTTTGAAACGCCATTTTTCATCAAGCTCTGTCTTATCTCGGCATCTCTGTCCGCTCCGTTTGTCGAGGAATCGAAGACGATGCTGTCTTTCATCTCGGGGATTTCCTCGGGTGTTAGCTCTTTTTTCGAGTAAGCGCCTTCAATCCTGTTGGTATTCGACGGCAGCTTCCATTCTCTGCTGTTGCCAATCCCTGAATAGTAGAACACGTCAGCCTCACTTAGCCGTTTCTGAAGGTTTTCCTCCGTCAGTTTTTCATGCTTGTCAGGGAAAAGTCCGAAGATAAACTCTTGAAGTTCCTCGACTGTAGGCTCTGTAGGGAAATCGATTTCGAAATCGCTTCCGTATTCATCCCATTCAAACTCCATGTAAACCAGCAAGGTTCCCTTGGCGTATTCAAGTCCTTTGACAATCACTAAGCCGTTTTTAATCATGCTCGCTGAGCTTTCAACGACGTACTCTTCGAGCTTGTCCTGTGTGGCATCCAGTCCTTTCAGGAATGCTGGTCCACCAGCCGTATTGATTAGCAAGCCGACAGGATCCGCACGGTGTTCGACTACATGGGTTGTGTTGTAACCTTCCTTTTCCAGTATCTCCTCGGCGGTGTTCCCGTTCAAAACTCCGCCTCCTAGAGTTGCGAGTACAACCGGCCAGTTTTTATGAAGGTACTCGGATGCGACAACCGCACGCTCGCCTTTATCCCGCCGGATAGAACGGTGGAACAGAACAGAAGCCTTAGAGGTACTTTCCGGGTAACGTCCGACAGCAGCCTCCAGCTTCTTATCGTCGTCCAAGTTACCGTAACTCATATCGCTGTAGAAAATATCGCCGTCTTTCCCATCAGACAGGAGGGGCAGGTTCACAGGATCGCTGTATGCTTTCCGCGGACCTTCTAGTATCGAGACATAACGCCCCTCAGATATGCTTTTCCAGTTGTTCCCGATCTCCGAAAACCGGTCTTTAATCCTAGAATCAACATCTTTGACACCGTTGACTTCGTTGTGTTTCTCGGCCGAGGATTTACGAACAACATCCTGGCTGTAATCAATCGGCATATAGCCTTCCTTTACAGCCATATGAGCTGCTAAAACTCCTGAATCCGAATCCAGATCTGCTAAAACCAGGTGATTCGGCTCGAAAACATCTTCAAACCGTTCTCGGATATCTTCAAGAGAACGATCCGAGAAATCTCTTTCGGCCTCATCCTTGTTGAAAGTTAAGACAGCTCCATTTCTGGCTGCTAAAGCCCCTAGATAGACTGATTTCTCTCGCGAACCAGCGTACCACTTCTCCGAGACATTATAATAATCATAGGCCTCAGAAACCGTACTGTCCGTGGCTTCAACCAGCTTGTTTTCACTTAAATCCTTGAAACTGGATCTTTCCGAACCTACAAAGCTGCTACGGTTCAAGCTCAAAGCCTTAAGCATTGAATCTCCTGTACCATAGAAACTTCGTCCATTAAAGCTTCTATCTCGTTCAACACTTATTCTATACACTTTACGCTGGGTTCGAACCGAAATATCGCCGTTACCATAGAAATCGATCTCTCCCTTGAGATCTCCTATTTTTACAGAAGATAGTTTCTCACCTTCCATGCCGAAAACCGAGAGTTTATCGCCCTGGAAGCCCGCAAGAAGAACTCTTTCCGAGTTCCTAGCTAATTTATCGATTTTCTGATCGAGTTTTTCCGACTTCATCACTTCGCCACTGAAATCTCGCCAAACAAGATGTGTAGAGTTAGAATACAGAAAACTATCTTCAAGCACCACGGGATCGTTCTCTACGTTCTCAACATTTTTCCTCCAGATCTCCGAACCATTACTAGAATGAAGCAACGCGAACTTCCCTTTCCAATCAACAAGAACCTTGTTAGGTGGTACAAACCGCGAGTCGGCATGATGGTTAGAAAATACTTTGTATATCCATTCAACTTCTCCGTTCAGAGTGAAAGCCTCTATTTTTCTGAAGCCTTCCTCTTTAGTCGTGTCTAAAAGCCCTTCCCGTTTATTATCAGAGTCTATATCGTATAGGCGCTCATTAATGGCCTTAATTCGCTTTCTATTAGGGTAATCTAGATTTTTAACTTCGCCATCTTCGATGACTTTGATGAAGCTGTGAGAGGTGGCTAGAAAGACAAAATTTCCATCATCTCTGTATATCTGTCCTTTGTCGAGCCAATTTCCAAGATCTTCTCTATATAATGTTTCTCCGTCTTTGAAGTCCAGAATAATAGCGTCGTTTCCCGTGACCTTGGAAACTGTCATTATATAACCTCTACGTAACGAGAGGTCGTTGAGTCTTACACTGAAGTCCCGGGTAAAGTTCTGACTCGCGGAGATCTTCTTTATAGAGTCTTTGGATGCTATGACTACAGAGTTGTGATGGGTTTTTGCGCTAATTATATCGCGGTTAGAGGAATCTATTTCTTGTTTATCCAACGACAACCCTTGTACTGTAGGTACTAGGATTAAGATTGCTGCTAAGACTGCTTTTTGCTTCATGAAAAGCCTCAAAAAGATTCTAACTAAAAGGAATTTGTATGCGGCAGGCAATATATCATCCGTGGCTCAAGGGTAGAGGTGGCGCGGAAAAAGTAATACTGGAGGCAGCTAAGAACTCTGAGCATGAAACAACGGTTTTCACTCTGTTTTACGATGAAGAACAGACTTTCGAGGAGTTTAAGGATGTAGATATACAGGTAATAGGTTCGAATGCTCAGCCAAGAAATTTTCTGGATAAAGGACTGCGGTTCGGTCTTGGAGCGATGATAAAAAAGCTGCCGCTTGAAGATTACGATGCATTAATAGTTTCAGAAGCAGGTATCGGATCTCTGATTGCTATAAGGAACCACGACATACCTGTAATTGGCTATGTCCATACTCCGCTACGACCAGCGTTACCCGAGTTCAAACAGACTTACAGAGCCGAAAAAAGCGTTTTTACTCGCCCTATTTTTGACATAGGTATTAAAATATATGATATACTGGAAAGACAGGCCTGGAAGCACTTCGATGCTGTATTAGCGAACAGTCAGCTCACTAAAGAACGTATAGTCGAAAAAGGTTTGAAAAAAGAAGATGAGATCGAAGTACTGAATCCTGGAGCCGAACTAGTAGAGGAAACCAGTGACTTAGGAAAATATTTCCTTTATCCGTCGCGTTTCCGACGTTACAAACGTCAAGACTTGGCTATAGAAGCATGGAAGCAAGCAGAAACACAGGACTTCGATTTAGTCCTCGCAGGCGCAGCCCAAGAACAAGATTATATACAGGAACTCGAAGGAAAAGCAGATAGCTCAATCAAATTCAAGTATGATCTGCCTGGAGATCAGTGGAAAGAACAGTTCAAAAATGCTTACGGAGTTTTATTCCTCGCAGAAAAAGAAGACTGGGGTATAGTACCTATAGAAGCAGGAATGTACGGAAAGCCAACAATCGCGGTTAATGAAGGAAGCCCTGCGGAAACAGTAAAAGACAGAGAAACCGGATTTCTAGTAGAAGCTGATTCTGCCGACATTGCCGAAAAAATCGAGGCAATGATCGAATCAAGAGAAAAAGCAGAATTTATGGGTCAGAAAGCGCGTGAAAACGCTGAAAAATACAGCTGGAATAATTTTGGGCAAAAACTGGATGGAAAAGTGAAGCAGGCCGCTGGAAAATGAAGATATCGCTGATCTGTACAGTTTACAACGAAGGAGAATCTATCAGAGATTTGCTGGACTCGCTTCTAGACCAGACAAGGCTTCCGGACGAAGCAGTTTTCGTAGATGGCGGCAGCATCGACAACACTCAAGAAATAATAGAAGAGTACGCAGAAGAAAACGAATGGATTAAGCTCTACGTAGATGAAGGCTGTAACATCGCAGAAGGACGCAATACAGCAGTAAGAAAGGCTGAAAACGATTATATTGTAGGGACCGATGGCGGATGTATTCTCGATGAAAACTGGCTGGAAAGCATGGCAGCTGAGTTCGAAGACGGATACGAGTTTGTTGTAGGAATGTGGAAGCCGCGTTCAGAAAAAATGTTTGAACGGGTTCAGGGACGGATAATAGCAAGCAAAATGAGTCCTGAGGAAGTCAAGAAAGGAAACCGCTCGGCCTCATCGCGTTCAGTAGGATTCACACGGAAAGTATGGATCGAGGTCGGAGGATATCCTGAAGAACTTTATACAGGCGAGGACTCGAAGTTCAACGCAGAAATACTGGCAAAAGGATACGAACAAGGCGTCGCAGAAAACGCATGGGTCGAATGGAAGATGCGGCCAACCTGGAGAAGTCTCTGGGAACAGTTCAAAACATATGGTGAAGGAGATGCCAAAGGAGGTAATCTGTTCACGCACCACAGCAAAAAACTTGGATTGACGAAAAACCTATTGCTTACAGCGTATGCTAAAACGTTTTTACTTACTTTAATTGCTACGGCGGTCTCGGCGCGTTATATACCTGAATACATAAAATATTTGGTTTTGCTGTTAGTTCTAGAGGTTATAGGTCCTTTAATCTATGAAAAAGGCGCTATAATCGAAAGCCTTAGAGAAGACGGTTTCAAGGCGTTTGTATTTGCTTTAGGCATCTCACAGATTAAATTGTGGGCCTGGTTTACAGGGTTTGCCGTGACCTGTTTCAGGAAACCTTCGCTACTGCCATACCAGTTAAAAGAGGTGATAAGGCTTAGATGAGGATAGATTTCTTTGCGGAGACAGAGGGTGTTTCCGGTATCAAAATATATTCTAGGAATCTTCTAAAATATCTCAAAGATCAAGAAATTGGTCATATTATGCCTCCGGATGCTGCCAAACCTTGGCTAGTCAACAGGATTTTTTTGGATTTCTTTGCGCTTAGAAAAGTAGATGCGGATATAGTACATTTAGCTAGCCAAGATCTTCTGTCTGGTATCGTAGTTCCTGAAATTAATAATATGGTTGTCACGGTCCACGATATATTTCCGTATTTAGATGGCTATGCGGGTCCCTTCTACTCGTGGATGGCAAGAAACTATGTAAAGAATTTAGAGAGAAATGCCGACAAGGTAATAGCAATATCTGAAGCCACTAAAGAGCAGCTTGAAGAAAATACGGAGGTAGAAACGCAAAAGATAGAGGTTGTGTATCAAGGAGTTGATCTCGAACTATTTAGGCCTGTTGAAGAAGAGATAGATTACGGTGAGTATTTTCTCCACGTAGGCCATGAACTAGACAGGAAAAATATGGACGGTTTAATTAAAGTATTTGAGAAGATAAAAGAAGAGAAACCGGAGGCGAAACTGGTAAGAGTAGGGAACAAAGATAGGACGAGAAAGTTAATTGAAAATTCGGACATAGTGGATAGCACAGATGTGGTTTACGAGGAGGGCATAGATTCAGATAGATTAGTTAAACTCTATTCTAATGCAGAGAAGCTGTTGTTCCCGAGCGAAGCCGAAGGTTTTGGAAGACCGATGATCGAGAGTCTGGCATGTGGAACTTCAGTAGTAGCTTTTGACAGGAAACCAATGAATGAGGTTCTACCTGAGTTAATGCTTGTAGAGTGGGGAGATACGGAAAGTTTTGCTCAGAAAGCAATTGAACCTCTGGAAAGTCCTGAGGCATGTAGAGAAATTGCTGGAAAGTATAGTTGGGAGACAACGGCTGATCAGACAAAAGAGGTGTATAAGAAATGTCTGAACTGACAGTGATAATACCGACCTATAATCGTTCCGAACCTTTGAAAGGTACTTTGAACTCTCTTCAAGAAACTGAAAACCATCCCGCTGAAGTTATAGTAGTAGATGACTCGGAAGAGGATACGACTCAGCAGGTATGTGAAAATCATGAATACAAAATAAACTATATTCGGCCCGCGAAGTCTATCAATCTTCCGCATGCGCGGAATGTGGCACTAGAAGCGGCTGAAACAGATATAGTGGCTTTTGTAGATGACGACGTAAGATTCAGTGATGGTTGGTGTGACGCGATACTCGAATCTTTCCAGAAAGACGATGTGGGGGCGGTAGGAGGGCCTGCGCTCGAGTATACAGAGGGGTGCCTAAAGCACGCTCGTTCTGAATCTAATGAGAATCAAAATACTGTTACTAAGGAAGGCTTCGTGGATGATAGCTCAGCATATTGGAGGCCGTCGAACCCTGTTGAAACTGATACTCTGAGAGGTGCGAATATGGCGTTTAGAAAATCTGTTCTAGAAGAAATAGGAGGGTTTGACGAAGGATATATAGGCAATTCATTTAGAGAGGATACAGATATCTGCGTCAGAGTAAAAGATAAGGGTTATAGGATAATCTATGATCCGAAGGCAGAACTAGAGCATCTTTATATAGATGAAGGAGGTTGTAGGGATAAAAATAGGGATTTTTGGTACAGTCTCGGATATAATCAGAGACGATTTGTGACAAAAAACTTCGCCTCGAAGACCAGATTAAATTTAATAAAATTCGGTTTTACCTGGGATTACACGCCTTATTCGCTTCTCAAAATTATTCTTTCCGCTATTAAAAATCATGAATTCAAAAGATTAGCTTACGTAAAAGGTCTTATTGGAAGATGAAGAGCTTTGAAGAATCTCCTAACATTGTATTGCTAGTAATGGATACTGTGAGAGCCCAGAATGTTTCGCACTATACTTCTGAGCTACAGACCACGCCGTTTTTTGATAAGGTTGCTGAGGAAGGGGTTGTTTTTGAGAATGCCTATGCGAATTCAATATGGACTCTGCCGTCACACTACTCTCTTTTTACTGGCTTATCTCCTATCGAACATGGCGTAAAATCGAAGGAGTTCAGGGGAAGAATTGATCAGAAAACTTTGCCTGAGAAATTAAAAGACAAGGGCTACCAAACCGTAGGAGTATCAAATAATGGATATGTGTCTCCGATGTACGGTTTCGATAAGTATTTTGACGAGTTTTTCTTTAATACGGAAGAGCCTGAGTTAAATTCATTGATCCTGTTTCCAGACGACAAAAATTTTGAGAAAATGGTTAAAGGAAGTAGAGAGGGAAAATGGGCAAATAGAAGACAAAAATACTATGCTTTCGCAAAGAATTCTCTGTTTTCTCTTTCACCTAAGAGCTTGGTTAATGGGGTCTACTACGTCATGACTCAAAAAGTCATGAGGTCTGTAGATGATGGGGCTCAAGCTTCAAATCAGAGAGCTCAGGACTTAATATCACAGGAGCCTTACTTCCTGTTCGTAAATTATGTTGAAGCACATAGTCCGTATAAGCCACCAAGAGAATATGCTCGAAAATTTATACCGGAAGAAGATATTGAAAAAGCATATGAGCTTGCGGATGAACAAGGTCTAAACAGACTCAGAGATGGAGAGTCTGAAGGAAAAGAATCAGAATTGCTAGAAAAACTGTATAACGCTGAAATTGCCTACTTAGACCACAAAGTTAAAGAATTAACAAAAAGTCTTGAGCAAAATTCAGAACGTGAAACTGTAACGATTATGACTTCTGATCATGGAGAATATTTTGGAGAAAATAATCTTTGGGAGCATATGGGAAGAATAGGTGAAGAAGTTTTGAAAGTACCTTTAGCCATAAAGAATATTGGCAACTTCTCTAGGAAAGAAGTATTCAGTTTAAGCAAGATCAATGATCTTGTCTTGAATCTATCAAACTTGTCTCCTGAAATCCCTCAGAATACTCGCTCAATTGCACACTACGGCGGATTAGAGACGCACCAGTGGGACATAGATTCTGAAGACTTCGATGAAAAATACCTTAGAGAACAGGTATCTCTCAAGGCTCAGGATAAATGGGTATTGAAAGACAGAAAGACATTTGAGTCTGAAGGAATGACTAACAACGAAAAAGATCGCTTTAATACACTCCTCACGAATCTGCTCTTCAAAAAATAAAAATTAAAGCTTTTTGCGTCCGAAAACTATCCATTTGCCCCATTCAACTTCGGAGTCTGAACCTCTCTTAATCTCGTAATCTTCTGAATGAAGCATTTCAACTGTTTCTTCCACGGTGGGTTCTCCTTGTCTTTCAGGCCCGCAATTCACTGCGATTTTTCTTATTTCTAAATCGCTGTCTAGAGCGCCTTTTAGTATCTCTGGTTCTACGCCTTCCGCTTCAATCTTGAGGAAATCAATTTTTTCTATATTATGATCTTTTGCTATGTTGGAAATTGTGTCGGCTTCAACTTTGAAGCCAGTCTCCAAGGAATTCTCATCGGGCGCTAAAATAGAATTATCATTGGGATAGAAAGACTGGTTTATTTCAAGAGTGTCTCTTTCCTTCCAAGCAGCTAGAGCTAGTACCGAAATATTGTCAAATTTTGAAGTATTGTAACTCAGACAGTCGCTGATCTTTGAGTTGGGATCTATGGCAATCACTGTTTTTGCTTTCTTAGATGCCGGTATCGAGAATCCGCCAACGTAAGCGCCTACATCAAAAACAATATCTGAGGTTTCAATGTCAGTAAACTCCTTAGAAGTATAAGTTGAGAACATTAAGCGCTGATGTTTTTCGGAACAATGCCTTGTACCGGCGACCTTTTCTGATAATACAGGTATACGTCTTTTTTCTAAACGCGGCAAAGATACTATCGTCCAATCATTGCCGTTAGGTATGGCCAATCCTTGCTCCTCTATGAAAACATCAATAACGTCAGGCATTATTTTTCTGTATATGAAAAGTGACGACCGCTCTGCTAGGAGTCTAAGGCCTCCTTCTTCGAGCGCTCTCTGAGATTTCATCAGCAGACTCATAGAGTAACTATTGTCTGCCCAACTAATAATCCTTCACGTCGATAAAACTAGTATACGAACAATGTCCGAAGATGTAGTAGAAACATTACTTGAGATAGAGAAAGATCTCGGCCTTCTTGACCAGCAAATCCGGGAAGTCTATTTTTGGGAAAGGATAAGAAATCTTCTGACATCTCGAATAAAAGCCGAGAAAGGGTTAACAAACTCGAATTCGAATGGAATATCTCAAAAGAGGTTGATCCTAAAGAGAATGTACCTCCTTGTGAAGAACGTATTCTTTAGAAATCCTTTACTCGCTAAAGAAAGCGAAGTTATGTTTGTTGGAATACCAAGACGTAAGAAACAAGACGGAAGTTGGAGGGATATTTACTGCGACCCCATCATCGAAAAATTTGAATTAGACTATGTTCTATTTGAGGAGTCTCATCCTTCTCGAAACACTCACAAGACGCCAAGTACTACAGAAAAAATTCGTTATCTGGATCTGATTTACTATTTGGCAGCGATACCTCGATTACTGGGTTTTGGAAAACCAAAACTCTCCAAGAATGAGGCAGAAACTCTTAACGCTCTCGAAAAGACGCTTAATCAGCGTTTGGATGTGGAAATTGACATAGAAGAAGAAGTAGTTCATCAGATCTCTAGGAGAAAGTTCCTGCTTCCCTTGTATAGGATATTATTGCGTATAGTGAATCCTGAGTGTCTGATTATGGTTAGGCCGGGACGTAGAACGTTATTGGAAGCGTGCAAAATTGAAGACGTAGAAGTAGTGGAGCTTCAACATGGAACCATAACAAGAAGACATTTGGAATATTCTTCTTCTAATGGCTCTTTGAAGAACTGCCCGGATAGGATGCTTCTTTGGGGGACGTTCTGGAGAGAGAATTGTGATTTCTCTATCGAAGATGAGCACCTCCACCTGGTCGGATATCCTTTCTTAAGCGATAGGATCTCCCGGAGCGAGAATAGAGAAGGCGAAAAAATTCTTTTCCTATCTCAGTGGGATATAGGAGAAGAGCTTGCTAAAATTGCCGTAAATCTGTCTAAGACGATTTCAGAAGAAATAGTTTTTAAATTACATCCTGAAGAATACAGGAATTGGTCTAAAAAGTATCCTCGGCTGTACAACTCGGATGTAGAGGTGGTTGAGGACGCTGATTTATACAAGCTGTTTTCAGAGTCGAAGCTTCAAGTAGGGGTTTATTCGACGGCTATTTATGAGGGATTGGCGTTCAATCTTCGGACAGTAATAGTGGATCTTCCGGGGTCTGAGAACATGTCTTCTTTAATAGATCAAGAAGGGATACACAACGTGGAAACGGCGTCCGAGATTAGAAAAGTTGTTAATGAGGAAGAAGAGGTGTTGTCATTTGATAGAGACTTATTCTTTGAACCCAAGCCATATGAAAAACTAGAACAAATATTCGATGAACTGGGTGTCAAACATTGAACGTAGCTATCATACCTGCGCGAGGAGGCAGCAAAGGAATAAAAAAGAAGAACATAGTCGATTTCCTAGGTAAACCTCTTATTGAGCACACTATAAATCAAGCCCGCGATAGCAGCTGTCTGGATGGTATCTATGTTTCCACAGATTCTGAGGATATTGCTGAAATAAGCAAGGAGGCGGGTGCAAAAATAATTGATAGGCCAGAGGAAATTGCGGGGGATGAAGCCACTACAGAATCTGCATTACTGCATGCGCTCGAACATATTAGAGAGGAAGAGAATATGGATCCTGATATTATGACCTTGCTCCAATGTACCTCACCTCTAAGAAGACGGAATGATATTGATGAAACGGCAAAGCTTGTTAGTGAGGGAGGATACGACTCTGCTCTCTCAGTATGCGAAGATCACAGCTTTTACTGGGAAAAGGGCAGAAACGGATTTGAGTCTATAAATTACTCTCCACAAACTCGAAAGAGAAGACAGGATCTTGAGAAACGATATCAAGAGAACGGATCTATCTATGTGTTTAAAACAGAAATACTTGAGGAGAAGGAATGTCGTTTGGGGGGTAAAATAGGCGCTCATCAGATGCCGGAAACACACAGTTTCGAGATAGACACTCCTGATGATCTAGAAATAACGCGAGCTGTAGGGCAAAATGTGGTGTTTCATACTGGCTAATTTATAGGTTTCTTAATTCAAAAAGTTCTCAAGCCTCTTTGCTGCTTTTTTGAATCCTTCTGCATTTTTTTCGTGTCCTCTCCATATCTCTGTTGTCTTCGGTACGTTAAGAGTGTTGAGGATTGGCGCCAGTTCTTTCCAGTCTATTTCTCCTTCTTCTATCTGTAATCCTTCTCCGTCTACTCCTGCTGCGTCTGCGATATGTAGGTATTCGATATGTGGTTTGAGTTTTTCCATGTGTTCTTTCAGACTGGTGTCTGAGTAGTTACACCAGAGTTTGGCGTGTGCTGTATCGTAGCAGATTTTCTGGTTGTGTTTTTCACAGTATTCTGCGATCTCGTCTGCGCGCATAAAGTTGTTGTGGTACTGCTGTCCTCCGTAAATCCATGGCAGCGGAGGCATGTTCTCCAGTAGGAGTTCGACGCCTTCGTCGTCTAGGTTGTCCATGGTTTTAGCGAGCTGTTTGTTCATTTCTTCGGTCTGATCTAAAACCATTTTCTCACTGGTGATTCCGCCAGGGTGGATCACAATCATCGGGTCGTTTTCTTTGGAAAAGTGGGGTTTTATCTCGTTCCGGACTTTGTCTATCAGATTCTGGATTATTTCTTCAGCTCTTTTCCTTTCGTCTTCTGTTGTTGAGCTGAGATCCACTATGTCGTGGCCCTTCTGTTCTGGGGCATGTACTGTCAACCTTTTGTCTTTGTGGTCTGATATTTCTATTTCTTCTTCGAGATCTGCTCCGTTTACTCTGAACTCATAGACGTCAGGATCGCCCCAGTCGCTGCCTTCAATATCTGAGAACCGTACAACCACGCCCCAGTCTTCCAGGCTGGTGTCGTACCTGCGTTCTTCCTTCTTTTCAATATCTTCCCACTGTATAATCTGGTCTTCACTCAGGTTTCTTTGTGCTTTCTCGCCTACGATATTGTAGAGTTCTTGTGGTGAAATTCCCTTAGCCGGGCTTTTAGCAGTGAGATCTTCTCTTTTGATTTCTTGACCTTTGTCTATTTTTCTGGAAGCTACAAGGCTTTTTGACAGTGAGACGCGGTTGTTGTATTCGCCACGAGTCATATACCTGACTTCGCTACCTTTACTCTCTTCTATGTTTTCTATATCTCTTACTAGCTTTTTTAGACCTGTTGGCTCTAGGCTTGCGGAGTGATCGGGGCCTTCCATGGTTCTGTCGAGCGTAAAGTGCCTCTCTATAATGGAGGCGCCCATAGTTGCTGCTGCCGCCGATATAGCTATTCCTCGTTCATGGCCGGAGTATCCTATAGGGGCATCGTATTTTTCCATAAGCTTATTCATGAAGTTGAGGTTAAGATTGTGGAAAGGCGCAGGATAGGTGCTTCGGCAGTGTAGAACAGCAAATTCGGCGTTATGTCGCTCTAAGAAATCAACTGTCTTGTCTATTTCTTCCTCATCTGACATACCAGTCGATATTATGATGGGTTTTTCAGTCTCTATGATTTTCTCCAATAAGACAAAGTTAGTCATATCAGGAGAACCGATCTTGTAGGCAGGCATGTCAATGCTTTCCAGAAATTCGACACTTGATTCGTCCCAGGGTGAGCAGAGAAAGTCTATTCCTGCGTTCCTGGCATACTCTGCCAGCTCTCTGAACTGAGCGTCTGAGAGAACAACTTCCTTCAGATTGGAGACTGTGTATTCGACGCCCATTTCCGCGATCGCGGGGTCTTTCACAATGTCTTCTACATAGGTTTCCTCTAACTCTCGCTTTTGGAACTTGACTGCGTCAGCACCAGAATTCTTTGCGACATCGATCAATTCTTTAGCGGTTTGTATGCTTCCATTATGGTTGATTCCTGCCTCCGCTATAATGTAGGGGTCGGAGTTCTCAGAAATTTCTTTTGTTCCTATTTTCATGAATAAATTTCCTAGATCGAACCTTTTGAGTCTGACTCTTGATTCTGTACAGCTCGTCTGACAGACTCTCTGGACTTATTTTTTACATTCCATCCTTCTGCCTTCAGCTTTTCTATGCTTAGACGCATCTCTGGTACGTCGCCTTTCCACCCTTTTTCTCCTCCCGTGTATTCGTATTCGGGATCTTCTTCTAGTTCATCGGATATTATGTCGGCTATTGTATCTACCTCTATGGCGTCTTCAGATCCGATGTTAAATATGACGTCGTCTGATTTCCAAGCCGTCATTATACCAGAGACTGCGTCGGAAACGTGAAGATAAGACTTCTTCTGTTTTCCATTTCCAAGTATAGTGAGCTTTTCGGGGTTTTCTTTTATCTTCTGGAGGAAATCGTAAACTACTCCTTTCCGATTTCTTCCGCCGACGATGTTTGCCAACCGTACTATTGTAAGATCGAAGTTGAACGTTTTAGAGTAGACTTGGCAGATATGTTCTCCGCCACACTTTGTGGCAGCATACATTGAGATAGGGTTCATTTCTGAACTTTCCGAGGTTGGTATTTCTGCGTTTTCTCCATAGACTGCGCTTGAAGATGCAAATATTAGGTTCTCAACATGTGTTTCGCATACTGCGTCGACTACATTTTTAACACCTCCCAGATTCTCTTCGAAATCTTTGTCTCTATCTTCTGGAAAAGTATTGACTTTGGGGTTGGCTGCGAAATGGAAAACAGTGCTGAGATCTTCAAATTCATCACATAAGTTGTCTTCTTTGATATCCTTCCGGATCAGCTCGGCCTTCTCTGGAACATTGCTCTTTTTTCCCGAGCTTAAATTGTCAATGATTTTTACATTATGGCCGTCTTTAATCAGTTCTTCTACTAGGTGGGATCCTATGAATCCTGCTCCTCCAGTAACTGCGATATTCATCTTATGATGATGGATGTTGTGCCGATCTTTATGAGGTGAGGGTTGTCTCAAGAAAACCAGCTTTAAATACTATACATAACTTAAGTATAATATGGCTAGAAAAACTATTTCGCTACCGGATGAACTAGCTGAGTTTGTTGATGAGAACCATATTAATCTCTCGAGGTTTGTTCAGGACAAGCTGAAGGAGCTATCAAATAATGAAAAAGAGAATGAAGAAGTAGATGAAGACGAAGCTAAGGAAATCGCATCTAAGCTTCGACAGTTAGGCTATCTCTGAAAACTGATATTATGGAAGCACCTGTCACACGTGAAGAGATCGAGAACGCACCAATCAAAGCTAAAATCAGAGCGGGAGAGGAAGTTGTAAAACAAGCACTGGAAGAAAATGAGACGGATGAGGTTGTTATTGGTTTCACCGGCGGTAAGGACTCTACTTTGACCGCATGGCTTGTAAAAAGAGTCTGTGAAAAGGAAGGTTTCGAGAAACCGCGGTTCATGTTTGTTGATCACGGCCAGCACTTCGATGAGATCGAACAGTACGTCGAAGATATCGCAGCCGAATGGGGATTCGAGGTCATGGTCGCGAAAAACGAAGACCTGATCGAAAAAGCCGAGAAACCGGGCGATAAAGTGGCTGTCGAAGAGCTAAGCGAACGTAACCAGAGGGAAGCTGACCGTGTCGGAGACTACGAGGAGGTTCCTTGGCTGATGGACACAGAAGCAGGAAACCATCTTCTGAAAACTGTTCCTATGAACCAGCTGCTGGAAAATCACGGCATTAAAGCGGTTATCAACGGCGTTCGCTGGGATGAACACGAATCCCGGGGCAACGAGGAGTTTTACTCTCCTAGAAACGATCCTGATCACACAAGGGTTCACCCGATTCTTCAGTTCGATGAACGCGAGGTATGGGATGTAACCTGGCATCACATGTTGCCGGATACTGTCGAAGCATTCGAAAAGAGCGGTGATTATCCGGAGACGGAAGAAGATCTTCCGAACGGTTTAACCAAAGCTGATCTGCCTATCAGTCCGAAGTACTGGGCCGGGTTCAGAAGCCTTGGATCCGAGGTTTCAACCGATAAGTCAGATGAGATCCCGGCATGGCTACAGGACGTCGAGAACACGAAGGAACGTGCAGGTAGAGCGCAGAACAAGGACGATAAGGAGATTATGGATAAGCTAAGACAGCTCGGCTACATGTAGGCCGGCTCTTTATCTCTTCAAACGCTCTCTTATCTTTTTTCCTTCTTTCTTTATTCTTTCAAGCTCTTCGTCTTTCAGCAAACCTGTTTTCAAGACACCAACTCCGTAGATTAGAGTGAAGACTGTCGCACCGGGTATCAAGGCCCAGAGAGGCACGGTCTCGAAAGCGAGGTTCAAACCAGCATAGACTATCAAGAGCGCGGGTACGGCGGCTAGGACGGGTTTAACGCTGTCTTTGCTGAATGGGTAGACTTTCTTGAAGTGATAGACTTCTACTAGGAGCATTGTTTCGGCGACTATTATCGAGACTGTTGTTGCGATTGCTCCGCCGACGATTCCGTAAAGAGGGATTAGGTAGATGTTCAAACCTACGTTTACAACGAAGTTGATTAATGCGTTTTTGAACAGTATGTCGGTGTGATCCAGGGCTTTGATGACGTTGTCCAAGTGTCCTACTGCTGTTGAGTAAAGATATCCGAACGATAGAACTGTCAAACTCAAGGCGGCTTCTCTGTAAGGCGCTCCGAACAGTATGTGGAGTACTTGCTCGGAGAAAAGAGCCATCAAAACGAACATCGGGAAGCTGACGGTGAATGTCCAGCGTGTCAGGGTCTTGAGGATTTTTGACAGGCTTTTATCGTCTCTTTCCAGGACCTCGCTCATCGAAGGCATTGCCAGTGTGGAAAAAGCAGTGTAAGGCATCATCATCAGGAACGCGGTTGGTAAGGCTGCGTTGTAGAGTCCTACGGCGCTTTCATCCATGTAGTATCCAATAAATGCGGTGTCGGTCCATCCTAGAACTGTGGCGATTGCTCCGGAAAGAACCAACGGGTATGAGTAATGGAAGATCTTGCTGTACTCTCTTCGGCCCTTTATTTTGCTTGTGAGTACTGGTCCGAACTTCTTTTCCATGATGTAGAGTCCGATCACGGCGCTGAAAGCTGAGCCAGCCAGCCAGCCAATGGCTGCGCCTACAACGCCTAGACTGCCTATTATGAGTGTTACCGAAACTAGTAGCTGTATTACGTTCTGTAAAACTCTACGTGTCAGTACTTCGTACTTGGCTTTTCTGTAGGCAAGCGTTAGCGCGAAGCTGTGTTGAGATATTACCGCGAATGGTGGTACGAGTGCGAACACTTTCAAGACAGGTATCAGGTTTGGTGCGTTGAAGATGCCTAGAGAGATTTTCTCTGCGAGTAAAAATATTGAAGCCGAGGCTAGAAGCGATACGGGAAGCGATATTTCGAATGCCGAAGTTACTATTCCTTTTATCGCACCTTCGTCGTTTTCCGCCCGGTACTTTGGCACGAAGTTCTTTATCGCGCTGTTTAAGGCTAGAACGGAGATAGTGGTTGCGAAGCTTACGATCATTATTCCGAGCGACAGGGTTCCATATGCTTCTGGGCCGACAAAACGGGCTATTGCCGCCCGGTAAAGATAGCTGAGGAACTTCGAGACAACTATTCCTATAGCTGTCCAGCCGGCACCTTTCACCAGGCTATCAAGTATGTCGTGATCGGAGTCGCTCACACCAATGGTTCTGTATCAAGCACTTATCAGTTCCCAGCCTATGGGTAAACGGACTTGAATCTTCACCTAGAACAACCAGCCATGGATGTAGTTTTCCTCGGGATGAACGAGGCCGGTCAAAAAGTCCTTGAATGGCTAAAAGATCAAGAAGACGTACAGATAGAAGCTGAGATAACAGAGAAAGAACAACTAAAACGGATTAAACAGATCAAACCTGAGATAGCGATCTCAGCAGGCTTCGAACACAAGGTACCGGAGGAAATAATTGAGGTTCCTGAAAAAGGAATAGTGAATCTCCATCCGTCGTATCTGCCCTTCAACCGCGGTTCCCATCCTTATATCTGGCCTATAGTTGAGAAAACGGTCGCAGGGGTCTCAATCCATTATATGGTTCCGGAGATAGATGAAGGTCCGGTTATAGCCAAGGAAAAAATCGATATAAGACCTGATGATACTGCTAAAACGCTTAGAGATCGTTTAATGAACGCACAGTTCGAGCAGTTCAAGGAGTTCTGGCCGAGAATCAAGGAAGGAATCAGAGCTGAAAAACAGCAGCTCGAGGAAGGTAACGTCCATTACAGCAAAGAACTAGAAGAGTTATCTGAGATCGATCTTAATGAAAGAATGAAGGCCGGAGAGTTAATCGATAGGCTGCGCGGACTCAGCTTCGACGGGGAAAACACTGCTTACTTTGAGAAAGACGGTCAACGGTACTACCTAGATTTAAACATACATAAAGCAGATTAAAGGTTTCTGTGGAGCTTTAACAGGTTTTTCATCGTACAAGCAACTGTTACAGGTCCGAGACCGTTCGGAACCGGAGCTATCAGCGATTTACGAGCAAATTCCTCGGGGTTCGGTATGTCTCCCTGACCTGATTCGTATCCGGCATCGATCACAACGCAGTCGGTTTCCACGTCCGAAGGTTCGATTAGACTCTGTTTTCCTGTCGCAGTCACGATTATGTCCGCTGAACTCAGATGCGCTCCCAGGTTCTCGGTTTTCTCATGGCATAAAGTCACAGTAGCGCCTTCCTGACCAAGGCTCAGGCCTAGAGGCCGGCCTATAAGCACAGAGTTGTTGACAACAACTATGTTTTCACTTTTAAGTTCTATGTTTCTGGCTTTAAGTAGTGTAAGTATGCCTTCGACTGCTGCGGGTCTAATTGCTGGATTTCCACGCACTAACTTCCCTAGATTCTCAGGTGTTAGTCCGTCAACGTCTTTCCGAGGTGATAAAGTTGAGAAAACTTTGTTCTCATCTATGTGGTCCGGTAGAGGCAGTTGTATTAGTATACCGTCTATTTTCTGATCTTTGTTGAACTCTTCGATTTTTTTCAGGAGTTTTCTTTCATCTACGTCTTCGGCTAGCTCTGTTAGATGTGCTTCGAAGTTTATTTTCTGAGCTAACTCCAGTTTCTCGTTTACAAAGGTTCGGGATGCCTCATGGTCGCCTACCAGAACTATTTCCAGCCGGGGCTTTCTATCCGTTTTTTCCAGCTCTTTTTCTATCTCTGCTGCTATTTTTCCGCCGTCTATTTTGCCTTTCACAGGTTGGTGGTTGTCAATGAGGTTCAAAAGTAGGGGCTGACTCAGCTTAAAAAATATCAAGTAATACAAATGTAATATGTCGAAGAAAAGGGTCTCTTTAACGCTGGAAGAATCTCTAGTTGACCGCCTGGATGCTGAAGCCGAGAGAAAAAGCCATAATCGCTCTCAAACTGTCGAAGAAATACTTTCAAAATATTTTGACGCCCAAGGACTTGATACGGCCGTAATACTTTGTGGAGACCCAGAGCTTAAATCTTTAGAGCTTTACAATGGCCGCTCCATTCTTTCAAATATTCTTGAGAATCTATCTGGTCAGGGAATTAGACGTGTTGTGCTTCTAACAGGTAAAAATAAGGAAAGAATTCGGAAAGAGTTCGGTAAAAGCTATGAAGGTATTAGTATAGAGTACGTTGAAGACGAATCAGTTTCCGGCACCGCAGCTGCTCTTGAAAAGCTAGAAGCGGAGCTTACATCCTCTTTCCTTGTTGTAAACGGCCATGTTATTGCTGATGTTGATTTAGATGAAATGTATCGTTTCCATCGGTCGAATGAATCGGTAGCGACCATGGCGTTGACGACGGTAGAAGACCCTTCTCGTTACGGGGTCGCAAGGTTGAAAGGCCGTAAGGTAATCGGCTTCGAGGAAAAACCGGAGCCGGGTAAAGAGCCTTCCCGTCTCATAAACGCGGGGCGTTACGTGCTTGATCCGGAAATATTTGAGCATCTAAGCTCGGAGGACTTGGAAACAGTGTTTGAATCCTTGGCAAAGAGCGGGCGGCTATCCGGATATATTTACGGCGGCGAGTGGAAAGACGTATCTTAGAGAGCGATCCGTCTCTCAACCTTTGCGATCCGTTCGGCCAGACGCTCTTCCAGAATCATCAAAAGGTTGTAGTTCATCGAAACAGACGCACCGGAGACCAGAAACGCAGTCTGCGGTTCGAAACGGGTCAACCACGAGGTCAAAAGTATCGGCACCAACGCCGAGATAAAATGTATCATGCTGAAAACCATGTAGTCTGTCTCCTCGTACTCGACGTTTTCCAAGGGCTGTCTGAAAGCCGCCAGAGTTATCAGACCGAATCCTAGTATGGCTCCTCCGGTGTAAGACAGTACAAGCCCGAGGTCTGGCAGCCCGAAACTGTCTACCAGTACAATTCCCGAACCCCAGAAGGCTAAAGTGAAGCCGTAGGCACGTGATTCCTGTGCCAGCACTGTCCGGAGGAAATTCGAGTTCATATATACGAATTACACGCCCTCACATTTTAAGCTAAACGTAATACGCGGTAATACTATAAATCAAGAGGACTCATTGGAAAACTATGAAGAAGGCATTAGTTACAGGCGGAGCGGGATTTATCGGCTCCAATCTTGTAGAAAAACTTGTAGAACAAGATATACAGGTTGTAGTACTTGATGATCTATACCTGGGTGATGAAAAAAACCTTGAAGCCGTAAAAGACGACATCGAGTTCATTAACGGCAGCGTTCTAGATGAGAAAAAGGTTGAGAAAGCAGTCGCCGATGTAGACACTGTTTTCCACTTGGCGGCCAGAAGCTCGTCTCCAATGCACAAGGAAGATGCCGCAGAAGGCGCAAACGTAAACGTCACGGGTTTTGTAAACACTGTAGAGGCCGCAAAGCAAGCAGGAGTCGAAAAAGTAGTTTATGCTTCGACTTCATCGATGTATGGAAGTGTTAAGCCGCCACATACCGAGGAAGACGATGTCCGACCACCAAATCTGTATACTGCCTCAAAGCTAGCCAGGGAAGTGTATGCGGACTGCTATAGTTACAGAGAGGAAATTCAGACCACTGGACTCCGTTTTTTCTCTGTTTACGGGCCGCATGAAAAGTCTAAAGGGAAGTTCGCAAACATTGTAACTCAGTTCCTCTGGAAGATTCAGAACGGAGAAAGCCCTGTGATATGGGGAGATGGAAAACAGCAGAGAGATCTTGTATATGTAGAAGACGTAGCTAACGCTTTAATCAAGGCAGCTGAAACCAGAAAAGAGCTTGATGGAGAAGTATTCAACGTTGGAACGGGTCGGCCCCAGAGTTTCAATACTGTTGTAAAAGAGCTGAACAATGTCCTAGGCACAGATATTGAAGCCGAACACGTGGAGAATCCACGTGATAACTATGTTGAACAGCACTGTGCAGATCTTGAGAAAACAGAGCAAGTGCTTGGATGGGAGCCAGAATATAGCTTTGAACAAGGCCTAGAGAAGATAGCGGAGTACTACAGCTAGCACTCTGACTTTCTCTATCTTTTCTCTTTTCTTTGTTTAAAGATCAAAGCCGTAGATAATAGCGCCTATAACTCCTTGAACCATAACGCCTATGGTTCTCTGTAAAACTACAAGAGAGAGGGCTGTTGAATAAGGAATGCCTGTATAAACTAGCAAGCCGGTTGCTGCGGCATCACCGGGGCCTATTCCGGCAGGGGAGATAGGGAGAGCTGAGAAAACACTCATTATTGATGTTACGATCGCGGCATCCCAGAAACCTAGGCCTGAAGAGATTGATAGCGCCAAAACGTAGAAAATGATAGCTTCGGTCCACCATTTTATCTGGGAGAGTGTTAAAACTTCCAGAAGCTCTGTAAGGCTGACGGCCCGGAAACCTCCGAGAGTTTCCTCCAAGAATCCGCTGAATCTGTCCGGAAAATGATCTATAACGCCATCTAGCTTCCCTGAGTAAACTAGCATGGCTCCGATTATGAATACGGCTGCGAAAGCTGCTACTGTGCCTGTTACCTGGCTGCCGGTGGTTGTAAACACGGCGGCAACTCCGATGATAAAGGATATACTGGCCGCATCAAGTACTCGCTCGAATCCTGCTCCGCCCAGGATGTTTCCGTGGCTTTCGACATTGTGGTAGCTTTCAGATATTTTTGAACGCACCATGTCTCCGAAGTTCCACGGAAGCAGTTTGTTAAAACTGTATGAGACGGCTACGACTCTTATAGCGTCTAAGAGATTCATTTCGTGTCCGGTAGACTCTGCGATGATCTGCCAGCGTCTTCCACTTGCCAGATACGTAGATAGGAAAAGTAAAACTCCTAAACCGTAGTACTCTAGTTTGACCTTGGAGAGTGTTTGAACTGTTCTGCCTAGATCTGCGAAGTATATGAGTACGGAGACCAACAGCAGAGAGGTCAGGGTTTCTATTAAACGTCTTCTATTCATTTTTGAGTCATTCGAAGTCTTTTCTCAGTGTTCCTTATCTGATCGGCAAGCATTCCGAATATCATGAGCTGTACGGCCAGTATTATCAGCATGGCTGAAAAAACCACGGGTCCAAGGTCCTGTACTCGTCCGGTCGCCAGTTTTTGCTCGAATACTAGGTAGGATGGGTAGCTGGCTATGATTAGAAGCAGGAAAGCTGAGCCTGAGAAAAACTTCAGAGGGTTTAGATCGCGGATGCTCCACATTAAGGTCTTGAAGATGCGCCATCCGTCTTCAATAGGATGTAGTTTGCTTTCTCCGATTCGCTCCGAATAGTTGATATCGACTTCTTTGATGGGAAGATTTGATTCGAGAGTAGATAAGGTCATTTCGGTCTCGATTCCGAATCCAGGGCTGGTAAGTCCGTAATAGTCTATAGAGTTTCTTGTGAACGCACGGTACCCTGAAAGCATATCGGAGACTTCTTTGCCCGTTGCCACTGAAGTCGCTCTGTTGAAAAACCAGTTTCCAATCCGGTTGAAAAACGGTATGGCATCGGCCTCCCTGTTTTTCCTCGCACCTATAACGTGTTCGGCCTCTCCGTCCAGTAAGGGGTCAAGTAACTTTCCGACCTCCTCCGGATCGTAGGTCCCATCACCGTCTATCATAACGTAGTAATCTGCATCTACTTCCGCCAGTATCTCCCTCATCGCATCTCCTTTCCCGCCGTCAAGAGTCTGATGTATTACGTGCGCGCCAGCCTCCTCTGCGTTCTCAACTGTGCTGTCCGAAGAGTCGCCATCTATAACGTATTTTTTAATCTCTTCTCCGCGGTATTTGGAGGGGAATTTTTCTATAACTGATTTTATGGCTTCTCCTTCGTTAAGCGTCGGTATCAGGATCGCTATCATTCCAGCATACCTCTTTCAACCCTGTAGACTATAACCACTGGCTGTGGCTGTGAGCTGATCGGCGAACGAGTCTCTCCGTAACTTCTTACGGGGGTAAGATATTCGGGTGTGTTCGAGAACCGGCTGTAAGCCTCTCTTTGCGAGATCTCTCCGGACTGAAGTGCTGCCCGGACCGAGTTCGGCAGTCTGTAAGGTGCGATACCGGTCTGAGTCCACTGTGGCTGCATAGGCTCGTAGACGTCAACTTCTACATAGCTAATGTTTTTCTCAAGTAAGAAGTTCTGGAACTCTGATTCGTTGTTAGGTGGCATGTAAGCCATACGTGGATGTATGTAGTACCAGAACTGTCCGTTCGAGGTAGCAGCTACATTGCTGTCAAGCGGTGCGTTCTCATCTATGAAATCTCCAGCAGGCTCAAGATGGCTGTAACCTCCTCTCTGCACATCTCCAAGTCCCTGGTTATAGCCCATAAAAACCATCGGTAAGACAATCAAGGCTGTTATTCCAAATGTTTTAATCTCTGAACGTCCTATAAGATTGGATAGCCAGACTGTGAAGCTTCTTACTCCTAGAGAAGCAGTTAAGATTAACGCCGGCATTGTGAAAACGATGTAGCGTGGATCCTTTGTCGCAGGTATCGACATGAAGCCGATCCCTATTCCGGCCCAGATCCATCCAAGTTTCTCGAAGTCCGTCCGGGTGAAAAGAGCCAGCCCGGCCAGAAGAAACATTGGCACAAGTTTTTCCATCAAAACAAAGAGCAATACGGTTCCGCCGAGATAGGTGGCTATCTTGTAAGCTGTTAGCTCTGCGTTCTCCTCATAGCTTTTCATACCTGCGTAAGCCAGCCGGCCGAAAATGAATGCGGCTACTGGCAGGGTAAGCATCAAAGGAAGTGATGAAACGAAAAAGTAAAGTCCCTGAATGTGCTGTACAGCTGGATTGGTTACATCCCGTCCGGCAAAGCTTAATGCGCGCTGGAAGCTACACAACGGGAAACCGCATGTAGACATGTTACGCAACATCCACGGGGTGATTGTCAGGATACCTAATCCTGCGGAAATATAGTATTTCCTATCTGTCAGTTCGCGGTATAACGCCGTTCCCCGGATCTTTCGTTTCTTCCATGCGTCTCGGAAAGCATCTTGTTTCCGGTAAACAAAGTAAAGCGGCAGAATCGCGCCTAAAGCATATCCAGGCTGTTTTGTAAGCACTGTTAGAAGTGTCAACGGTCCAGCAGCGTAAAGACTGTATTTAGAGTACTTGCGGTCTTCAAGGCCGTACCAGAAAGCCAGCATTGTCGCAGTATACATGAAGGTCAGTGTAACTCCTATCAGAATTCTTTCTGAGAGGAACCAGAAGATAGGGTTGACTGAAAGTAAAGCTGCGGCGATTAAACCGGTTTCCCGGTCGCGTATCTCCGCTCCGAACTTATATATCAACGCTATGGTTGCCAGAGATACGATAGGGCTTACAATACGTAGTGCGAACTCGTTGTTGCCGAAAATCAAAACCGAGATGGCCAGCAGGTAAGGGTATACCGGAGGATGGCCTGTTATCTGGCCGTACAGCTCTGAGTTCGTAGAGTAATCCCATAGGTGCTGGGATACTGAGGCCGCTATACGTCCGTAACGGCCTTCATCAATCCACATTCCCTCGAAGAACGCGTATTTGAACCGCAGGAAGCCGGCGAACACTAGAATCCCAAGTAAAAGTAGGAAGCGTTTGTCTGGTATCCGATCTGTCAGTTCTTCGAGTTGTTCTTTCATAGTAATCCTGTGCTTGCTAAGTATAGTGCTAGTCCGCAGATTAAAACTTCTAGGCCTGTCAGTATCCGGGTGATCTGTGGCTCAGTGTAGCCTCTACGCATCAAC
This sequence comes from Candidatus Nanohalococcus occultus, assembly GCF_029207735.1. NCBI lineage: Archaea > Nanobdellati > Candidatus Nanohalarchaeota > Candidatus Nanohalococcus > Candidatus Nanohalococcus occultus. The sequence continues at coordinate 922,107 of NZ_CP104395.1, read as the reverse complement.
GGGTGTGTAAGAGAGTAGGTTTTCTCGTGTTGCGGTTTCAGACTTCTGTCTTCCTGTAGAATGCCCCATGAGTGTGGTTTGAAACCTCCTCTGGCTTTAAGGAAAAACTCTGTGATCCAAGGCGTGAATATGAAGACTCCGAACTTCTCCATGTTTCCAAGAACCATTGTCGAAAACAGTGCGGCTCCGCAGAGATAAGTCAATGAATCTCCGGGGAGGAAAGAGGCAGGGTAAAGATTATAGTAAAGAAAAGCCGCTAAGCAGGCTGCTAGGCTTAAACCTATCAGTGCGGCCTCGAGGTTAGAAGCCATCAAAGCCCGGATGCCGAGTGCTGTAGCTGCTACCATGCTCAATGAGGCTGCGAGTCCGTTAGTACCTGCGAGCATATTTACAACGTTTGAGACAAACAGTAGTCCTATAGGTAAAAGCACTAAGGGGTAGAAAATACCCCAGTCAAAGTATCCTATAAACGGCAGAATCATCTCGGTCGATCCCGCACTTACCGCTATCAACGGAAATACTGCGGGCAGGACGAAGATCATCTTCGGTGTCTGTCCAAGCCCTTCCCGAACCATTGTATCGGCTGATTCCTTTTTCGTCACCATGGTCTGGAAGTACTTGCTGGCTTTCTGATGAGGTAGCTCCGATTCAAACTGCTGGAGGAAATCGAACTCCACTTCCTCAGTCTTTATATCCAGCTCTTCTTTCACAATTAATTCAATGTTAACATGTATATCGTCGAGTAAACCGATTAAAGCAATCAGAGTAACTGAGCTTAAAGCAGCTAACACTCCTGCGTCGTTTAAAGGTATATTAAGTAGTGAGGAAACTCCCAGGAAAGAAGTAACTGAAAATATGAATCCGAACAAGACCAAGACGCCTCCCGAGGTCGGAATCCAGGGCTTGTCTTCCTTTTGCTGGTCGACTCCGAATATGCCGGAAGCTAAGAGATAGGTCTTGGCGTAAGGCGCACCGATAAGCACGGTTAGAAAGCCGATCAGCAGGGAAGGAACAAGCTCGATCATTGTCCTTCGAGATCGACTTCCCAGGCTCTTACATAACCGTTTGAACCTTCCGGTACCGGCTCTACATAGTCTATGCCCTGGCCGTTCATCAGGTAAAGGTCAACGAGGTTTGATTCTACGATATTTTTCGGAACAAGCACTATTTGGGCTGTGCCTCCGCTCATCCCTCTCTCGAAGCTGTAGTACGGATGCTCTGCCGCACAGACTTCGACTACTTCTCTTTGTTCCGCCGGGCGATCGAACCATACCTTAGGAAGCTTCGCCGTCTGGTTTGAAGGCGTGTCGAACCGCGTGATCCCGTTTTCCTCGGTCAGGGTACAGTCAACCCGTCCACGTCCGTAAACGCTTTCGACAATCGGAGGGTTCTCGAAACTAATTGAGTTCCCGGAGGATTCAAGCTCTGCGTAAACCGCTGTCCGTGGCAACTGAGCTGTGAAGGCAGCTGATCCGTTGCCCAGTCCCGGCCGAACGTTGTTTGTCGAGGCCATACGCATCGCGCTGAACTCGCTGTTGTCCCTGTTAGCGATCTGGCTCACAGCACCGTACTTGCCAAGCATCCTCGAATCAAGTACGATGTAATCGATGCTGTGCCGTTCCAGCAGATCCGTGTGATTCATCGGATCTGTTCCGGTAAGGAAATCGGCTATAGGGTAGTTAGTCTTTCCGAATACTTCATCGGAGTAGTACTTTTGGTTTCCTCCGTCCGCAGCCGCTGCTCGTCGTCCGATTGACTCGAAGTAGTATCCGTAGTCCCACCAGGAAAGAATGACTGATCCTTCAGGCGTCTCGTTTTCCATCCAGTCAAGGTTATCCATCCAGGCTGAGTTAGGGGACCCTGAGATTCCTTGAGCTGCTGCGAAACCAGATGCTCCGTTTACAAGCATTATGGCTCCTACTATGGCTGCTAGGAGTCCTGCCTTGAGTTCTTTTGCGTTCTCAGGATCGATCTTCGAATAGTCTAGCTCTTTGAGTCCTTTGAATGCCTTTGAGGCTGCGTATCCTCCTACGACTGCTACGGAGAATGTTGAGAGGAATACTAGCCGGGATCTCGTGACTGCTGCTAAAACGTTTGTTATGACCCAGAAGAATGGCAGTATGACGTACCAGTTTTCCGGTATCTTAAAGGTTCCCTCCATCTCGTTCCAGGCGTAGTTTAGCGTAGCCGCTACGATAAAGACTAATGTGGCTGGCACAACTGCTAGGAAGATTGATTCTTTGAAGAATATGCTGAAAGAGATAATCCAGAGCAGGAAGATTGAGGCCAGAAGCTTGTAGTATGAAAGCAGCTGGATCTCAGAATCATCCAGAACATTGAATCTCTTCCCAACCATCAATGCGAAAATCGTACCAAGCATAGCCGTTCCAATAAATGAAAGAGTCCAAGGACCTACAAGATGTCCTAGAAGCCCGAGTCCGGTGTTTATCTGCGCTGCCGGCAATGCTCCTAGCTGTCCGATAATCTGGCTGAGTGTGGCACCCTGGTTTTCCGCGACAGTTCCTGCGATCACGTCAGTGCCTGAGTTTGAAACAGTTACTGTGCCTATAAGCCCCATAACCTTCGAGCCAAGGAACTTCGAGTAAAGCGGTGAGGCTAAGAGTAATACTCCGCCGAGGACTGAGATACTTGGAACCAGGTAGCTCAGCTGTTCTTTCTCAACTAACTGTAGCTCCTCGGCTAGGAAACGCGTCCAGACAAGACCTAACATTCCAAGGTTCACAAGGAAAAAGGTGCTTGTAAACCAGAAACGCGATGGGTTCAAGGCAGCTGCGAGGCCTGCTCCAACCAAAACGGTCGGTGTGTAGGCCATGATCAGCTGCTCGATGTCTCTGTCCATCAAGGCGACAACGCCTACAACCATTGGGTAAAGAAGCCATAGCATCTTCGATCCTCCCCATGATATCGTGAAAAGTCCGAGCATAACTCCCGAGAAAATCCCGGTGAATTTCTCTTTTCTTTTCCAGCATCGGACGAAAAAGTACATCGACATAAGCATCAGGAAGGTTCCGAGCGGTTCTTTCTCGAAGAAACCTGCGGAAGTACGGTGCATTGCTCCTGCTACTGTTGCCAGGAAGAATGCGGAGAAAACTCCAGCGTAATCGTCCCAGACCTCTCTGGCGAAAAGGAAGGATGCGAAAACCCCTAGTCCTCCCATGATAGCTGGGTACATCTTACCCCACTCGAGGTAGCTCATAAACATTGAAGGCCCAAACTGGTAGAGTACGGCAGGGATCAGAATATCGCCCTGGTTCAATGTATATGTAGGTGCGGCATACGGGAAGTAACGCAGAAAGTCAAGCTGAGGGAAGGTTCCTTCCAAGGCTAAGTGCTGGCTTAGCCTGAAGATCATGTAAGGGTCAAGTGCCTGTAAGTACTGCATTCCCTGGGCAGGGCTGAAACGAAGCCAGAAACCGAGCATTGCGATCGCTCCGGCCGCCACAAAAGCCCAGTTGGTCTTTAGTATTTCTTTAAAATCAAGCTGTTCAAAATCAAAATCAAGTTTTCCGGCCGCGTCCATACACACTGAACTGGCTGGCCAGTCTTTTTAAGCTTCTCGCGGCTTTAACCGCCGAGCAGCAACAGACAACCTCTCCAAGTGATTTAAAAGGATTTCAAGAGAATTAGGAATTTGTGAAGCCTGAAAAACTGTTTGACCGGGTTTATGACGACTACGACAAATACATGATTGTACCCGTGGCTCTGATGGTTCTTGCGATCGGAATCCTCGGATTTAACGCTGCGACGAACGGAGAGTTCCTTCAGAAAGGAATCGACTTTACAGGAGGAACTGAGATAACTTATTCGGTACAAGGAGAGTTTACAGCAGTTCAGGCAGAACGAGCCTTCCAAGATTCCGGTAGAAACGATGTTCAGGCCGTAAAACAGATATCGGGAAACAATACTTTACTTCTCGTAAGTCTGCCGCCTCCAGAACTTTCAGAAGAACAGGCAGAGACAATTCTAAATGATGCGGGGATTCAGGCGACGGCTGAAGGATTCCGATCGATATCTCCATCGGTTTCCGGAGCGTTCTTCCAGCAGGCACAGGTTGCTTTCGCCTTAGCATTTACTATAATGAGTCTGGTGATCTTCGTCGCCTTCAAGGACGTTGTGCCTTCGCTGGCGGTAATCTTCGCAGCACTGGGAGATGTTTTGATCGCAGCGGCAGGTATGTCGATACTTGGCATTCCGTTAACGCTTGGATCGCTCGCAGCATTGTTGATGCTTATTGGTTACTCGGTCGATACCGATATCGTACTCTCGACCCGCGTACTCAAACGTAACCGCGGATCGGTGAAATCACGGGTATGGAGTTCGATAAAGACCGGTGTGACGATGAGTTCGGGAGGTATAGCAGGATTTATACTGCTTTACTTTGTATCAAGCTCGATTGTAGGGCCTTCGGAGCTATCAAACATAGCTGCGGTCATGGTTATGGGTCTTCTGGCAGATATGCCGCTTACATGGCTGGGTAACGCGATAGTTCTGAAAAAATACGTTAATGGCGAGGTGAAAACTCCATGGAATTAAAGAAGATGGCAACAGAGTGGAGGATCTGGGTTCTCGTTTTATCGCTGCTAGCAGCGCTTGCGATGCTCGGACCACACTATGAACAACAGGAAAACGGCGAATACACAATAGCAACAGGAATAAACAAAGGACTTGAGCTTCAGGGAGGCACCCGGATACTTCTTGACGTGAACGGCACTAATGTCTCAGAGGAAAATATTACTGAGATCAGGAATATTCTAGGTACGCGTGTATCAGCTTTCGGACTTACACAGACGGATATAAGAACTGTAAGGCTTGGAGATGAACGAAGAATTCAGATAGAGGTTGCTGACACTAATCAGTCTCGTTTGACGCAGCTTTTATCTCAGAAAGGTTCGTTCCAGGCGCGTTTACAGCTTGATGTAACAGGAGAACGCCAGTTTGACATAGAAAACTCTTATACGTTAGAGAAAACATCTGACGGTCTTAGAGCCAATGGCACGGAGTATATGCCGGGCGACCGGTTCAAGCTTGACTCGGTAGAGTTTGTCTATCTCAACGATTCTCAGGAGACAGCCAATCTCGAAGTCGTGATGTATACCGGAGAAGACGTCAAAAACGTTCAGGAGAGTGAGGAAGGCATTACACAGGGAACAACGCGGCGTTTCCCTATTATAATTACAACAGAGGCCGCTGACCGCATCGAGACGATAACACAGAACTATGATACTCGGAGATCTGCCAACGGCCAGAGCTACTTATCGCTTGGAGGCGGCAGCTTCGCACAGCTAAGGCTTTACGTCGATGACAGTAGGGAGGCTTCTCTACAGGTCAGCTCGACATTCCAGTCAGGAGCCGGCACCACGCAGTCCATACAGGTAGGTGGAGAGACTCCTGAGGAAGCCCGGGCAGAGGCAGAACGTATAGCCTCAATTCTACAGTCGGGAGCATTGCCTTACCCTGTCACGATCGAGTCAATCTCGACCATCACCTCCTCTCTGGGATCGGAGTTTATGACTACGGCATTCCTTTCGATCGTTGCCTCACTTATAGCGGTCGGAGTACTCGTTTTCTTCCGTTATGGAGACTTCAAGGTTGCTTTGCCGATTGTAGTTACCGGAAGCAGCGAAGTATTCATTCTGCTTGGTGCCTGGTTCTCGACAGCAGCAACACTTGATCTAGCATCGATCGCAGGGATTATCGCAGCTGTAGGTACGGGTGTGGACGATCAGATCATTATTACTGATGAGTCTGGCCGTGAACGTGTACGTTCGTGGAAAAAACGGATGAAAAGAGCTTTCTTCGTAATCTTTACGTCCGCAGCATCCACGATTGGAGCTATGATGCCGATTGTAACACCTGAGCTTTCGACAATGGCTGTCGGAGCAGCAGGACTAGGACTAATCGGCTACACGCTCAACGGAAAGAAAAACCCTCACTACCTCGCAGTAGGAGCGCTCGCACTCACAGTATCGGCCGTATCCTGGACTATGAGTCCTTCAGGCTTCGCGCTACAGGCGGTACGAGGGTTCGCGGTCACAACGATCTTGGGTATCATGGTCGGTATTGCGATTACACGTCCGGCTTACGCTAAAATCCTGGAAAACATCCAGGATTAGGGCGGGATTAAAGTCGATGAGAACCTAAGTAGCTCATAGATGAAAGTCCTGATAACTGGTGCGGCCAACGGTATAGGAGAAGCGACTACAGAGAAACTTCTTGAAAAAGAAATCGAGGTAATAGCTGTTGACAACGACAAAGATGCGTTGAAAGAACTCTCGGAGGCTGTAAAAACATATGAGTGTGATGTAAGAAACGAAAACGAGGTCCAGGATCTAGTTGGCGGCCTAGAGTTCGATGTTCTGGTCAACTGCGCGGGTTTCTACGAGTTAGGTGCTGTGGCCGATGTTTCTTCTGATACGGCTGAAAAAATGATTGATACGAACTTCCATGGCTACTTGAATCTTATCCGTCACTCGATGGAAACTCTTAGAGATAGCGATGGCCGGGTTGTAAACGTCTCCTCAATCGCCGGTCGGGTCTCCACACCGTACTTCGGGGTCTACTCTGCGTCCAAACACGCAGTTGAGGCAATGAGCGATGCTTTACGTATGAGGAAGCACAGAACAACGTGGATGTAGTTATTGTAGAACCAGGTCCTGTGAAAACGGGTTTTAACCATAGAGCTAGGATGGCGCTGGAAAAGTACGTTCCTGACTCGGTTTACTCGGAAAGATACCGGAAAAAGTTAGAATCAGAGGGTATGACTGGTTCAACGCCGGAGGAAGCAGCAGAGACCATGGTCAAGGCTATAACCGATAAGAATCCGAAAAGAAGATATAAGGTAAGAGCCAGAGACGCTCTGGCCATAAAACTAAAACAGCTTCTTCCTGAAGCTCTATGGGATCGAATACTTCTCAAGCTTTTCTACTGAAGATCCATGACTGCTGAGGCAACGTCTTCATTTTCTTCAAGAGCTTCCTTTGCCTCTGACTCAGAGCAGCCGGTCTTATCGACTACAAGCTCGATGTCCTCGGAGCTAACCTCTGTTTCCTCGGTGTACCCGCCCTGTAGCTGGAAAATCTCCTGTCCCTGTGCCTCGATCTTCGAGATCTCAGGAGAGTTGAAAACCAGTTTCTTCTCGCCTACGGTGATCTCTACCTTATCGGCATCGATTTCTTCCATATCCATTCCTAGCTGCTTCATCATCTGCGACATATCGTTTCCGCCAAACATGTAGAACACACTGTAGACCAGTTTTTAAACAGCTGAGGGAAGCCTGCGATATGATCGAATACCTGGCCGCCACTGTTTTAGGGGTCGCATTCGGAGTATTTACCGGTCTGGTACCGGGCATACACTCGAATACTGTTGTTTTCGTATCGATGCCGTTTTACTTCCGTTACTCTCCTTCTCTCATGGCATACATGAGTTTTATCGCAGCGGTCTCAGTCGCACACACGTTCCACGATTTTCTGCCGTCTATATTCTTCGGTCTCGCGGAGGCAGAAACTGCTCTCGCAGCGCTTCCAGGTCCACGGATGGCAGCACAGGGAAGAGGGCTTGAAGCATTCGCTAGAACAGTATCGGGCGGTTTATACACCGTAACAGGGTTTTTGGTTCTCGCACCGGTACTTTTTCTCGTAGTTGAACCTCTCTATGGCTTTCTCTCAACTTACATGTTCTACATACTGGTGTTTTTCCTTGGCTTTGCGGTATTTCGTTCAGAAAACATGTTTGCCTCAGTTACTATCGTAGCTCTTTCCGGTTTATTAGGTGTTTTAACCTTTAATTCTAATGTTAACCAGTCTTATGCGCTGATGCCTGTTTTCTCCGGGCTTTTTTCTGCCCCAGCAATTGTCAAAGGCATATCTAATGAACTCAATCTACCTGAGCAGCGAAAAAATCTGGAAACCGACTTTGATCTCCCCGGAGTTTCTACAGGTTTTCTATCAGGCTTGGCTGCCGGACTTTTACCAGGTATCGGCTCTGCTATCTCCACATCCTTTTTCTCGCCGTTAATTGAGGAGGAAAACCAGTTTCTAACCGCGATGGGGGCTGTAAATACCGCGGATATATTTTTCTCATTTGTAGCGTTAATGATGATAGGTAAGTCGCGTTCAGGAGCGTCAGTGGCTTTGAACTATCTTTCAAGTTTCAATTATGCTCAGGCAGTATTTTTAATCGGTGTATCTGTGTTTGCCGCAGGCTTGTCCGGCTTTACAGTCTTCAGGGTAGCGAAGTATTTCCTCAAGGTTGTTGATGGATTCAAATTCGCTCATATTTTATCCGCTACCGGTTTGACTGTTCTCGGAGTAAGTTTCTATCTTACAGGAGTCCTAGGGATTTTAATTCTCCTGACGTCTTCAATGATCGGCTATGCGGCTTCTATAAAAGGAGAGCGTAAAAGCTGTATGGCTGTTCTCATAGTGCCTGCGATGAAGTTTTACGCAACCGGTTTAATTGTTTAGTACAAATAAGCCTGTATGGATGTGCAGAAAGCGTTCTTGCTGATTCTGACAGGGCTTTTGACGGTTGTCGCATGGCTCATGGTACGTCCATTTCTCGGATACATACTAGCGTCTGTGCTTTTAGCATTCATGCTACATCCTGTCCACAAGAAAACCCGGAAATACCTTGGAGACAGTATTTCAAGCATAACTGTGGTTTTACTGGCTGTTCTAGCAGCTATAATACCTTTAACACTTGCTTCTGCCGCAGTCGTAAATGACGCCAGCGATTTATCTGAAGACTTAAACAGTACTGACGTTGTAAACACCACGGTACTTGAAGAACAGTTCCACCGATACACCGGACAGGATATAGATATAGAAAGACTTACAGAGGAGACAACAAATCGCTTCACATCTCTCGTGTTCGGAAACTTCTCTAGAATACTTAATGTAGTTGGAAACATGTTTATAGGATTTACTCTAATGACTTTCCTCTCATATTACTTACTGAAGGATGGAGACTCGTTTATTAGATGGGTCAAAGATCTAACTCCTGTATCTGAGAACATACAGAGCGATCTTTACGATCAGATCAATCGCTCGACCTGGGCGGTGCTTAAAGGCCATGTGCTTGTCGCTGTAATACAGGGAGCGGTCGCAGGAATCGGACTGGCCGCAACAGGTGTTCCAAACGCTGTGTTCTGGACGTTTGTCATGATAATGCTAGGATTTATACCGATAATAGGAACTGCAGGTGTCTGGGTGCCTGCTGTAGGATACCTAGTTCTGGTAGGCCGCGTCAACGCTGCTATACTGCTCTTCCTGTACGGAACAATCATGGTTGGGCTTGTAGATAACATTGTCAGGCCGCTCGCAGTAGACCGCTCGGCGAATATTCATCCTGCAGTCATAATCATCGGCGTGTTGGGAGGACTACACATATTCGGAGCTATAGGTCTTTTCATCGGTCCTGTAGTTCTTGGGGCGCTCAAATCAATTCTTATGGTCTTTACCAGATACTATACTCGCTCCTAAACACGTATTTATTAACAGAACGCAGGAAAATCGTTTTGATGACATCAGTTGTACAGGCAGCAGCCGCTGCATCGGTTCTAGTAGGTCTGGTCTCTATACCCGCAGTATCAAAGACTGCGGTCGAGCCTTCCGCAATGAGTGCGGAGATGCCTAATATCTCCGATAACTCGACGACAAGTGAAGTCTCGAAGACCGTAAGCACTGATGGATTCAGAGCTCAGGTACAGACAGCTTTCACGGAGTTTACAACCAACGTCAGGCCTGAAGAGGCAAATGCCACGGTACAGTCTGCCGCTTCAAGGCTACAGGTGGAAAAACAAGCAGGCAAGACAGTCTGGAAGCTTTCAACGTCTACAGGCTCGATGAAGCTTGTTCAAACACCCCAGAAAGTACTTGAAGAAGTTGAAACTCCTAGTGGCACACTTCGAAAAGTACGTGCCGGAGGAACCGTAAGCACAAGCTTCGAAGGCGCTGACAGAGAAGCTGTTGAATCCGCCCGTCAAGATCTCAAGGAGCTACTTGAAAAGAAAAAAGCAGAAATCGACAGAAAGAGAGAAAAGTTCGGAGAAGGCTCCAGTACAGTTTCCAGTAGCTTAGAGCTAAGAGCCAACGAATCAACTGGTTCTGGCTACGGTAACAACACCAGAGAACACGTTGTACTTGTTAACAACGGAGAATCAGTCGATCTTGAAGGCTGGGAGCTCGGGAATAATAACCCTGAGTTCGCCGAACTCGGAGACGTTACGGTCTCAAACGGAGAGTCGGTCAGAATCTACTCGAGTGACATCGATACAGACGGCATCACAGACACAGGACTTACATGGGAGAACGGAGGAGACACAGCAAAGCTCAGAAACCCTGACGGAGAGCTTGTAGCTGAGAAAAGCTACTGAAGCTTCTCCAAATCCCCTTTTATTTTATATTTTTCACCTGTTGCCAATTTCTTCATCTTCATCTCTTCGCCTTCCGCTACAAGTACGAGTCGGTGAAGAAAACCGCTTGAAAGACCGGAACGTTCCTTAAAACCAGCCAAAACCGTCGCACATACAGTCAAGTAAAGAATAGCGGTCAATGTAATCCAGTTAAACCCGTTGAACCGGACTGCAATCAGTCCAAGGCTCGCAGCCGTGCTTCCGACCATCGCATCAGAAACTATCTTATTCACAACCTCAAGCAGAACTCGGCGAGTAAAAACAATTTCTGAAATACTTTTCACACTTCAGTTCGAAGAAGATAGTATGGCTGTCTACTTTCAGTGTCCGGACTGTGGTTACGCACAGAGATCCAAGGCTCAAAAACGGGTTAAATGCCATCGCTGCGGCCGCAGCTACCTGAAACGAGATGCGAAAAAGGTCAAGAAAACTCCGGACGAGGAGAAAGGGACAGGTTTCTTCAAGTACAGCAAGAACTGAGACAAAAAGTTTGCGATTACTAAGGTTTCTGTGAGACACGAATTAAATCCTGAAACCTTCGATCTCGAACAAACACTTACCTGTGGACAGACATTCTGCTGGCACAGATTTGAAGGCCAGCTCTACGACGAAGACGGCGAAAAACGGTTTTACAGCTTTGTAAAAGACCAACCTGTTATAGTTGAGGAAAAAGACGGAAAAGTAATTGTAGAAACTCCTCTGGAAAAACAGGAGGTCGAGGAAGCCCTTGGGCTTCACAAAGACGTAGATAAGATCTTCGATAACTTTCCAGAGGACGAAAGGATCGAGAAAGCCAGAGAAGAGTTCGAGGGCCTGCGTATAATTCAAGACGAGTTTTTCCCGTGCCTGATCAGCTACCTGATGTCTCCGCAGATGAGGATTCCACGTATCAAGAAAATGTTTAATAAGATAGCTGAGCAACACGGAGAAAAAATCGAGTACAAAGGAGAGACATTATTGAAGTTCCCGGATCACGAGACACTGTTAGAGCTATCGGAGGACGAGCTTAGAGACATAGGCGTAGGCTACCGAGCGAAGTACATCGCAGAATCGATGAAAATACTTGAAGAGTTCGAACACACCGATCTCGACGATATGAGCTATGAAGAGGCGCGTGAGGAGATGAAAAAACTTTACGGTGTAGGAGATAAGGTAGCGGACTGTGTGCTGCTTTTCTCAAAGGATTTTACGGAGGCAGCGCCGCTGGATACCTGGGCGAAAAAAGCGTTGAAATCCCAGTTCCCCGAGCTACATTCTGAAGACTACGATGAAGCCTCCGTTAATATCCGAGAGTACTTCGGTTCCGATGCCGGCTACGCGCTAGAATATGTTTTCCATGCAGCCAGAAACGGCGTCTTGGAGGTCGAAGATGAATAAGGATTTGAATATCACTGAGGATCTTTGAAATATGAGAGATGCTCAGCGTCGTGTTGAAGAGTTTGTCCGTGAAAACCAGCTCCGGGGTAAGACTGCGTTCAGAATACTTGATCTGGCTGCGGAAATAGGGGAAATAGCCGGGGATGCGGCTAAATCTGCGGGTTATGGGGTTAAAGAGGATGAAATTGAAGTCAAAGAAGATGAGATAGGAGATGCTCTTTTCTCACTTCTCAGAGTTGCCTCTGATCTAGGGATTGACGCTGAAGAAGCCTTGGAAAAATCTCTAGCCAAGTACAAATCAAGAATTGAAGAAAAAGGGGATCCTGGATCAAAATAACTCTCGTAAGAGATGATCTGGAAAAAGAAGTCGAAAAAGACCTCGAGTTGGATGACGGATCCACGGTAAAGGACTTGCTTGAGGAACAGGGCATTGCTTCCGAGGAGGTCTTGGTATCGATCGATGGAACGGTTGTATCGAAAAGTCGGGTTCTTGAGGACGGTGACTCGATTAGAGTCTTCGATGTTATAGCAGGGGGCTAAATTTTAACTGTAATGATTTCAACGAGTAGATATGGAGTTGTTGAATTTAGAGGGGAAGGATGATAGAGATGTTATATTCACAGTTTTCGGCCTGAACGATCTTCAGAAGTCGATTTTCCAGGAGTTAGAGGACCACAAGCTTACGGTACAGGAGGTCGCATCCAGAGTTGATAGAAACCGATCGACTGTTCAAAGAGCTTTACAGGAGCTTATGGAAAAAGACCTGATTATGAGAGAAGGGCGCACAGATCAAACAGTATACTACCTTTACACCACGCTTCCGCTCGATGATATCAAGGATTTGACACGTGACGCGCTGGATGACTGGCACGAGCAGGTAAAATCAAAGCTTTGAATCCCAGATCAAAACTTCCAGAAAAGAAATCCAAAGTAAAGCACTGCTATAATATCTCCTATTAGCTTGAAACGAGGAACCGCCATGTCTGTCAGGACTGAAAGAGTCCCTATCAACGCCAGAACTGCTACGAACTCTCTTGAACTATCGGACAACGCTTCTTCTAAACTATCATAGCTCTCTCTCAGATAATAAATACTTAGTTTGGAGGTCAGGAAAACAGGTACAAGTAATGTTGCGGTCCTCCAGGTTGCCTGTACGATTTCGTAAGCTAATCCGGTAGCGGACTGTAAAACCATTTACGCTTCCTTTTGAGCATCGCTTGTCTGGAAATCCTTGATCAGCACGATATCGTCGATGGCTTCAACCATGTGGTAAGGAATAACAACGTTTTTCGCCCCGCCGACTTTCTGGGCAAGATAGCTACCTTTCTTAGCACCTACAACTACGGCTCTGACGCCGAACTTCCCCATGTTTATCTCTATATCCTTTAGTTCGCCGCAGTACGATCCTTCTTTCGTAAATACGTCTTTTTCTGTAATGTCGGAGAAGTCAATGATGTTCTCTGTCACGAATCTCGGCCTCTAAACAAGTTTTAGAGTTCAGAATTTTATATAACCCGGCGGCCGAAAAACACTTCCGGCCTACAGGTATTTTAAACAGTTAACTGCCAAACAAGTAGATGCAGACCAAGTCGGGGTCGCATAGCCTGGTCCATTGCGGTGGCTTGCTAAGCCATTGGGGGTGTATGCTCCCACGCGGGTTCAAATCCCGCCCCTGACGCTCAATACGTCTTCATGTTCGCCTAATGATTGTTCTATAAAACCTATAGTTCAATGTTAAACTTGTGGTAGCAGCACTAGCCGTAACGGCAATAATATTAACCAGTCTTTTAGCCACTCTAGGAGCTTTTCTGCTTGCTTTTAACCCGGAAAAGCGGGAGGCCGTTCTGCCGTACCTGATTGCTTTATCCACGGGAGCGATCTTCGGTGGAGTCTTTATTCACCTAATTTTCAAGTATATCAACAAGTATGGTTTCACGCGCTTGACCGGTCTGACGATCGCTTCGACGATCGGAGGAATGCTCTTCCTTGAAAAAATAATTCACTGGCACTGCCATCACAGCGAAAGCGACAAGGAGCCGTTTTCTTACATGGTCTTGTTCGGAGACGCCATCCACAACATCTTCGACGGCATAATAATCGCCTCAGGTTTTGTTATCTCAACGCAGGCAGGTATAGTCGCAACGATCGGCATAATACTTCACAAGATTCCAAAGGAGATCGGGGACTTCGCTACGCTTGTAACCGGTGGTTTTAGCGAAAGGGAGGCACTTCTTTTCAATTTCGGTGTCGGTGTTTTCATGCTTCTCGGTGGAGGAGTGGTTTTGCTTTTCCAGGGATCGGCGGTTGTTGAATCGGTTCTGCTGCCTGTTGCGATCGGATCTTTGATCTACATTGGAGGAACCGATCTTTTCCCGGAGATCAAAGAACACCACTTGAACAACTTCTATCTCGCGGTATCATTTTTCACTGGTGTCGCGGTTATGTATGCGATAGTACTGATAAAACCGGCTTTGGGCTGAGTGAAACTTTGTTAACTCTGCGCTTTGATCTTTAGCTTGATGTCCTCTGGACGAATAGAAGTGATTACAGGAGCGATGTTTTCAGGTAAAACCCGGGAGCTTATCTCAAGAGCTGAACGCGCCGAGATCGCAGGCAACTCCATCAAAGCGTTCAAACCTTCGATCGATGACCGATACGAGGAAGAAAAGATCAGCTCACATGTCGGAAGAAGCCTGGAAGCCGAAGTTCTGGAACCGGAAGAAGATCTCGCTGAAAACTTCGAAGACCTCAAGGAAGATGTCGTAATCATCGATGAAGCTAACTTCTTCCCGGATGAACTTGTAGAGGTATGCCAGAACCTCGCAGAGGGAGGAAAACGCGTTATATTAGCAGGAACTGACCAGACGTTCCGTGGAGAGCCGTTCCCGCCACTACCAAAGCTTTGTGCTATCGCAGAAGAAGTCGAGAAACTGAATGCGGTATGTGTAAAATGCGGTGGCGTTGCCACCAGAAACCAACGTCTAGTTGATGGAGAGCCTGCTGAGAAAGACTCTCCGACAATACTTGTGGGAGCAGAAGAATCCTACGAGGCGAGGTGCCGCCACTGTCACGAACTCAGATAGCTTTAATCGCGTTACTAGTAATGGCGTCTGGCTGTATAGCAAGCCAGGAAGCCACTGTTGTCGACGTAGCTGATGGCGACACTGTTGATGTCCGTTTCAACGGATCTGTGGAGACTGTCCGGCTTATAGGCGTCGATACTCCTGAAATACATACTGAAGTATCTCCTGAAGAGTTCAACGTGCCTGATACCGAAGAAGGCAGACGCTGTCTGTCAAACTGGGCGGAAAAAGCATCGAGGAAAGCAAAGAAACTGGAAGCTCAGGAAGTCAGATTGGCTCACAACGGCGAGCGCGGAACTTACGGCCGACTACTGGGTTATCTCTACGTTGAGAATCGCTCAACGTCTTTTAACTACATGCTAGTGGAAGAAGGTTACGCTCGGGTCTACGAGTCGCGTTTCAAACAGAGATCTCTGTTTCTTGAAGCCCAGACCAGAGCAAAGTTGAATAATAGAGGAGTCTGGAGCTGTAATTAACTGTCAAGCGATGAAGTCGCAGCTTCAGCTATTAAAATCTCTCTCTGTACATGATAGTTTTCCTTACGTATCATAGTGATGTAGCTGGTTATAGCAAACAGTACGAATATCGCTGTCGTACCTAAATACGACGCAAGTCGCTCTACAACACTGGCTTCGCTCTCCAAGCCGACAGTGGCTGCTACAGAGGTTATAATACTTGCGTAGAAAAGAGTCTTCAGACTGGCCTGAATAGCTTTCATATGCCGGTAATGGGTTAATGCGTCCCGGTACCGCTCCATCTGATGTTCCGCAAGCCTCTTTTTCAGAAAACCTCTGACTTCCTTATCGGCCTTCCCTAGAGGAGTCAGTTCGAAAGCAAGCGATTTTAGCTTCACAGTTAACTAGATCTATGGACTGTTAAATAAATCCGCGGGAGTTAAAACCGTTAAGCCAGAATAAGACGGTATGAATCTCCGTGAATCTGATCAAAGTTTTTTCGCTATCGCCTCCATCTTGCTGCTCTTAGGAGCTGTAGCAGGCGGCACAGTCGCTTACGTACATGCCCAACAGCAGATGGATCGACTTGAAGACAGGTTCGAGGACTCGAAAACAACGAAGGTAATACATTATAATGACTCACAGGGATTTTCCCATATATTTGAAGATGTAGAAGGCTCGGTTGTGTCAATAAGAGCTTACGGAGACGCACAGGCACAGGGAAGCGGTTTTGTGTACACAGAAAATGGTTATATTGTAACAAATGAACACGTAGTAGATAACGCGGACAGTGTGGAAGTCGTATTTTCCAGCGGACGCGCATTCAATGCTCGAAAAATTGGAGCCGACCCTTACAGCGATCTAGCTGTCTTGAAGGTTTCAAGACGAAACCTTGAGCCTCTTGAGCTAGGAAATCTCTCAACAGTGGATGTAGGCCAGCCTACCGTTGCTATAGGGAATCCATTTGGACTTCCTGGCACAATGACGGCTGGAATTGTCTCGCAGAAAGGCAGAACTCTTCCGGTACAGGGAGGTTTCTCCATACCAAATGTTTTACAGACAGATGCCGCGATCAACCCTGGTAACTCTGGAGGACCTCTTTTGAACGCAGAAGGTAAGGTTATAGGTGTAAACACGGCGATAGAAACCAATACAGGTACTTTCTCCGGAGTAGGATTCGCCATACCGGTTAGCTCGGTTAAAAATATCGTGCCTCAGATGATAGAGGAAGGAGAGTTCGATCATCCGTGGATAGGAGTGGAAGGCATAGATGTGAACTCGGAGATAGCTAATAAAATGGATTTAGAGGATACGCGCGGTTTCCTGGTTCTTGATGTTGTCGAAGGAAGCCCGGCTGATCAAGCAGGTCTCCGAGCCGGCAACCAGACCACAGACATTAATGAGCGTCAAATGGTTATCGGAGGCGATGTCATAGTTGCTATAAACGACAGAGAAGTCGGCGGGATAAACGATATCCTACAGTATCTGGCGGTTGAGACGGAGGTAGGTCAGACGGTTAACATGACTGTGGTGCGTGATGGGCAGCGGGTTGAGGTTCCGTTGACGCTTGCTGCTCGTTCAGAACGTTAAGGCTTGAAACGTAGGAGTGCGGCCGCTCCTCCCAGGTTCTCGAGGCGTTCGCCGGGTTCGTGATCTGTGTGAACTCTTTTTACCGATCCGCCGGCTTGTTCGACTTTTTTGACGAGTTCTTGGTTGTCTCTGAAGGTTGGAACTGTTATCAGGAGTTTTTCTACCGCTCCCATTTCCGCAAGCTCCTTTATTCGCTCGACGCCGTAATCTGCGTTTCCATCGCCGCGTAACTCATCGAAAAACTCTTCTAGGTCATTTGTCTCCTCTTCTATCCGGGAGCCTTCCACGACCTGTTTTAACGCTCCGCGCTTTACAGCCTCCTGGAAACCGGTTTGCCCGGTAACCGAGGTGTCTTGGACCAGGGTTTTCTGCTGTATTTCTTGTTTCAAAAGATCGTAGATCTTCTGTTTTTCGAATCCAGGGCCTGCCAGGACGAGGTTATCGACTTCTTTTCCGCTTCTTTCCAAGACCTGCTTTAACTCGTTGCGGAAACTTCCTTCTTTCTGGTCGCCATACATCTTCCCGGGAACGTTTTCACTTAGCTTCGAGAGGTCCTGAACTCCCGATTCTCTTACCAGGTAGAGATCGGCCTGACCGGATTCAACTATACAGAAAAGAACTTCGTAGGACTGTTTGGCCTCGGCTTCCTTCAAATGCTCCCACTCGCTATCGGAAAAGTCTTTCCAGAGTTCGAACTCATCGTCGTCTTCAATATTCAGGGTGTGGTAGCCGTGTTCGACTTCCTCTCCGGCCTGCTGGATCTCCCCGGTAACCCGGAGTCGGTCGTTCTGTAACTCTATTTTCTCCGCTCGAACTGTCAGGTTCAAGGTTTTTTTCTCCCGTCCATCGATCTTGGTTCGCTGAGTGAGCGCCCGGACCCGGTCTCCCTTGCCTATAATGCCTTCAAGCTGCCAGAGATCGTCTTCATTTTCCACACGTATCCTGGCGTAACCGTCTCCTCGATTGGTTTTCAGTAGTTTCATATCTGAGAATGAGCTGGCTAACAATAAAAACCTGCGAACCTCTGAAAAATTATGGGACAGGAGTTCGGCGCAGTTATAGCGGTAGGTCTCGCAGTATTCGGCCTAGTATTCGTAGCATCAGAAGCAGTAAATCTAGACCAACAACAGAGGACTACAGAAGACATTGTATTTCTAGAGAGAAACTACGGCGAACTAGGAAACGCGAAACCGGCCTCTCGCACATCCGCATTCGGAAGCTTCAGCGTCGGAGAAGGCCGAGGCGACATACTAGTCGAAAGACGTGACGATGAAACTGTAAGCGCAGAGTTGCTTTCCTCCCAGAGCCTTGAGTTCGATTACAACGGAACACAGCCCCGAGGCGGAACAGTAAGCTTCGAAGTCCTCGGGAAAGAAGGGTACGGCGCATTATACGTCGAAGCCAACGGCCAACGAGTGTTTTCGAACCCGCTAGTAACGGAAGCAACGCCTGAAATCCGAATACCAGAAGGCGTCCTGAAAAACGGGGATAATACAATCAAAATAGGTACTACAAAAGGAGGATTCTTCTCCTCAACAGAATATCGGATAGAAGACTTACAGGTCCGAGTAAACGACAGAAAATTCAACGACCACGTCGATACCTTCCAAATGTATGGCTACGAACTTCAAGACTATGTAAACGGACAGATAAGCTTTAACATCGCAAACTCGGTCATAACAGAACCTCTTGAAGTATACGTGAACGACAACAAGCTCTATGAATTCTCATCGGTCCGAAGCACACAGACAGTGAATATAACACCGCAGAACGCAGAGCTACGTAACGGAATAAACACAGTCAAGTTCAAAACCGATGGAGAAGCCAGCTACGACATAGAAAACGCAGCTCTAACTGTACAGTACCTCGGATCAACACAGGAAGTTAACATAAACGAAGTGTTCGAGCTTACACAGTCCGAGCTAAATTATGCGGAAAGAAACAACACGGTCGAACAGATCAGCTTTGATTACACTGGTCTTCTTGGTTCTCCGCGATCGATGAGCCTTGAACTTAACGACCGACAGTACAACATCACGCCAAGTAATGGAGAAAACCGTATAGAAGTCAACTCTGAGCTAAACGACATGAACTCTCTTGAAATCCGGAGCGATGGAAGCTTCGAACTTGAAAACTTCAGAGTAAACTCGGAAATGGTGGAGTGATACTATTTCAAGTTGGATTAAAGACCGGCTGGGCGATCTTTTCTGGTGTATTCCTATCCCGTTTTTTGATCAGGAAACAGCAGGGTTCTTATTAGGCATCATGGAACTGAAAGGTCTCGATATTGTGCCGCAGTTCTTAGTGAATTTCATGAAAGCCACGGGCGCTAAACCGCTAGATATAGGGAGATTGAATATGATTCAAATAATATTTCTTCTTTTACCGAATGCTGTTGACCGGAACGTCGTCAGGTTGCTTTCTGGAGGTTTTATAGATGTATTTGAAAGCGCAGAAATTCGCGATAATAATCCTACGCTTGATAAGAATCTTATGGATCCTACAAGCTCTAAAAGCTCAGATACGGCTAATAACGTAGGTTTCGATAATTTAAGGAGCGAGGATGGTTCTCCGGCTTTGAAATGGCTTGTCCGTGGGGTAACTGCTGTTGTAGTTATAGGTGTGCTTTTGGCGGTTGTTCCGACAGTTGCCTCGGCGGCAGGTCTGGTAACGGATAATCCGTTAACGGCTTACGCAGGGTTTGGTCTGGATCAGGCCGACGACCGTTTGGCAGGGGAGTCTGATACTGTTCAGGAGGTTTCTAATGAGGTCCGTGGTCCGATTGAGTCGTTGATGTGTTTCATAGAGGGTCCAGGCTGTATGCGTCAGCGGCAGGCCGATCAGCGACCGGGCGCACAGGAAGTAGGGCAGAGTTACGGCTTGGAGATTGAGAATTTCCGGGTTGGCAACGGTGATTCCATAGATGTGTCGTATAGGGCGCGTGATAGCTCGATCCCTGTCGGTTTTACGGTCTCTAACGATATGGAGGGCGGTAAAGGTATCGATGCTCAGGACGTCATATACCGTATCAAGGTTATCGACGGAGATCGCGGGGTAGATAACCCGTACTGTGATACCGGCTGGTTACATCTCGGTAACTCGGATGTCGATGGCGATGGCAGGAGCGATGATATCAGGAAAGGAACGACCGCCGGATCAGGTTTCATGGATCTTAACGAGGATTTCATCGAGGAAACAGCTGTAAAAGACCATGAGGAGTATGGATTGAGGTATAAAAACAATTCTGCGCTTACTTACAAGTCTTGTGAGATGCTTCAGCCAGCTCTAGGTGAAAATCGTAGAATAATGCTTCGTTTAAGGTATGATTACTATTCTGGAGGCCGTGTTACGTTTAATGCGATGTCAAGAGATTACATGCTTGAGGAAAACATAAAGCAGGAAGTTCAACCATCTAAAGCTCCAGACACTCCTGTAAGCGCAGCAGTAAACGTTAAATCGCCTGTAACATTTACAGAAAGCGGTGGTCGCAGTCCTGTGCCGTTTGGAATGGATGTTTTCACGGAGACTGATGATTCGGGCATCAGATACCGTATTAAAGGGGTTGAGGTCATCAACTCTCGTTATACGCGCGGTGTCTCAAGTTCCTGTTCTTTCAATAATCTTGAGCCAGGTGATAGGATGACGTTAAAGGAAGAAGTTGAGAACAGAGTCGTCTACCAGCCGGAGATTGGAAACATTGATTACTGGTACTCTGAAAGCAATACTCCTCCACTTCTAGGATGCCGTATGCTACTGGATGAGGATAGTTTGGATCAGATAAGCCGCACAGGAGAGACTTTGGCGTACAGAGTCCGCGCTAACTACACGGTATCAGAAAAAGAGCCGTTAGATAACTTTAACGTGAATGCGCAAGGTGCGTGTAGTCAGATGGAATGCCCTCGGCTGGTGACTGTTGATTTCAATGATAGTAATCCGGATTACAGTTACAAGACTACTTGTACGGGAGTTGATTCTTACGGAGGCTGTACGATTGTTTCCGGAGAGGACTGGCAGGATCCGACTATGGGTTCGATCACACGGGGAGTTGTAGAGGAAGGTGATGTGGCGGTATCGCTCAGTAACTTCGGTATGAGAAACGCTACAGGTTTCAGCGAGTCAAAATGGCGGCGGCTTGATCCGGATATGGACGGAGACATAGAGCAAGGTAACTGGGAGCAGTACTCTATAATAAGCGCCGAAGAGGACGGTGAAACCGATCTTATCTTACATATCTCCGGGCAAAAATGTGAGGAGGGAGCTGACCCGGGCAGGTACGTCGGCGAGTCGATTTACAATTCCTGTTCCGGTATTATCGATCCTTCCGAAGTTAATGGGGGTTTGTAAGCTCTATAATTCGATCCAAGGGCTTATCAGCCAACTACGGCTGCCGAAATAATATTCCGGGTTCCAAGAGCAAATCCTAGAACTGCGATCAGGAAAAGATAGTAACGTCTCTCGTCGCCTTCCATGTCCATACATATAATGTAGACAGCAGGTATCACGATCAGCGCCTTCATCACGAACATCCCTGCCGGCCCCATTAAATCGATAAAATAGTTGGCTAAGACGTGTTTCTCTGCCGCACCACGAGACAGAGCTACGAAACTGGTCGAGGCATCGAAAAAATGAGCGGATACCGGTATGCCGAAAGAATAAGTGTCTATATCTGATCCCAAAACTCTCGGGCCGTAAATCGATAGAAAAGCCAGTGGGGCGAAAATCAAACCGGTTTCGACAAATACCAACGGGTTTGGGTAGCTGTAAGCACTTAGTACGGCGATGAGGCTGATAAGGCCGATTGAACCGAAAACCTTGCTGTAGCTAAGACTCGAATACTCCTCGATTTTCAGGGAACCGAGTAAAACTGCTGTCGTAAAGCCGAAAAGCATTAGATAGATGAACGGAGTCTCTAGAAGTATTGTATTAACTATATTAGCGTCTTTAAGCGATCTGGCTGCGCCTCCAAGAAATATATAGGGTGCTATGGATAGAAAGAACTTTCTATTGAGTTCGACATCCAGTTTTTCCAGTAAAGGCTTGCCTATGTAGGCAGCTGCGGCTGCGAACGCCAGTGAATAAACCGCGGTATTGAAAGGGTTGTAGTAGACTGACTCGTCCGCTACAGGTCTCCAGAACTTCTGAGCTAGAAAGCTTTTAACCGCGGAGACAACACTCATACATAGTGAAGAAGATACTAGCCTTAAGTCTCCTAGCCCTGACGGCAATTGCCTCAGGCTGTATAGACTCCGGAACCGATGAACCTACCGGCGCAATACACGTCGATTACCTTAACTTCAGGCCGGATGCAAGGGAAATATACACTGGTGGAACAGTAGGCGTAAACATGAAGGTATCGAACATAGGAGAAGCTCCTGCTGAGCTAGAAATTGGAGAAAAAGGCTCGAAAATACTTACAAACTACTGTCCGTACCTCTTCGACCTGGGAAGTTTCCAGAAAACAGGCAGCACAAGTCTTGGATCAGGAGAGGACATAGTTTTGAACTGGGAGCTTGAACAGTCCGGGGAAGTACTTAACATAGGATCTGAATGCCAAGTCGAGTTCAGGCTTCCTTTCCAGTACTCTGCGTCTGTTTACAGACAAATCCAGTTAAGAAGTTCTTCTGATGTCTCAGCTTCTAGAAATCTGGGTTATGAATCCTCTTCCGGCCCTCTAAAGTTTGTGGTTGCCACTATGTCGCCTTCAGGACAGTCACCGGTCTTTACAATGCCTGAAGATGGCAGAAGTAAGACAGTGACGTTGTTGATGCAGATGAGGAATCGTAGATCCGGTCAAGGCTCAATAGACATCAAAGAAGAAAGTTTACAGATCAAGGCTCCTGAATTCGGAATAGATGAAGGTTTTGAGACTGTTACTTCGACAGAAGTTGTTGAAGGAGCATGCGGATCCGGCAGCGGCAGTTCTATGATCACACGACAGCAAGCATTCTGCGTGACAAACGAGAGAGCTGTAAAATGGAGTTCAAACATAGCAGATGAGACAAAATGTAATATCGATGAACTAGAAGCTTTCCGGCTAACAGATTCGAACTCAAGGACGATAAGATGTAACGTCGAACTACCTCAGGACCTATCCGAGGATGTAAGCATTGGTACGTCATCCAGTATTGTCTCGGAGCTTCAAGCCTCTGTTAACTACACTTATACTAGAGATATGCCGTCAAGAACGGTAAGGGTGAATCCTCGTGGATAAGAAAATAATTTTCATGGCATTGGTGATTACAGCATCCGGTTGTACGGATGTTTTGCCGGGTTCCACGTCACCGACGTCTTCATCAGGTTCTGCGGTCCAGATAGCTGATTTTTCGATAAACGACCAGAGTCTTTACGCCGACCAACAGGCGGTGATAACCCTGGTGGTAGAAAATTATAACTCCCAAGCCGAGATAACAGACCTCAAGCTTGTAAATACGGGGGCGCTCAAAATCCAGGACGGTTCATGGAGTCAGCGGTGTAGCGCTGCCGAGCTACCTGAGCCTGTAAATGGGAATCCGGGTGTCATGGAGTGTAGCTGGGAGGTCCGGGCGCCACCTGAATCAGAGCTAGGGAACTTCAACTCGAAGTCGTATTCGCCTGGCTTGATGTTGAGATACCGCTCCGAGCTTTCCAACTCAGACCGCCCCGTGAAAATACATACCAAGGAAGCGCGTGAAATAGAATCAACTAGCCAGGTCTCAAGCAGTTTTTCGAACGGCGAGATCTCGACATCGATAAAAGCTGAAAGCCCTGTAGCTGTCGGTATTGAATCTCCTGTAACGGTCTCTATAGATGCGAACAGCCAGCACGTAGTATCGGAAAACTACGGTTTTGAAATATCGCCTACATCAATGATCGCGAGCTGTGACGGCAGAGAGCCACAGAACGGAAGACTTTCCTTGGATGTAGCGGTCGAACCAAGCGGGAGCGCTCAGTTCAACTGTGTTCTGAACCCTCAGACCTCGACAACACGGAACCTGATCTTCTCCACATCCTATAAATACCAGAAAGCGCCAAGTTTGAATGTAGAGGTCTTAAGCCAGTGAATATTACCAACAGCAAGATTGTTCTAGCGTTAATGATAATTGTAGCAGCATCCGGGTGTACAGATCCTGAAAACAGCTCATCGGATGTACAAATCTCCCAGACAGAAGGACTTGTCATAGATGAGTTCGCGGCCTTCCCGGCCGACGTACCTGAAAAGACCCAGGTACAGATCGATCTTGTAATGGTTAACAAAGGAGAACGTGAGGCCACAAACGTCGACTGGAGCATTGAAAACATTCCGTTCGAAGGATCACGTACATGGAGTAAGGAAGGTGGTTTCGAACAGCAGAACCTGCGTGTTGCCGCAGGAAACCCGGAGACGGGTCAGCAGGCAGGTCGGAGATCCATTCACCCGACGATTTCAGCTCCGGATCTGAGCCAGGGTCTTTCAATTCCTTACACAATGAATGCGAACGTAACCTATGATTACAGCACTATAGGCGTCACAGACGTTACCTTGATGTCTCGCAGCCAGTACCAGGAAACCGGTACATCGAAATCATCGGTCTCACTCGATAACTCGGGAGGGCCAATCCAACTGGAGACAGACACTAGGAATCCTATAGTATACTACAGCACGGGCGGTTCAACCAGCGTACAGAACTCCCGGTTCTGCGTGACAGCTGAGAACGCAGGTACAGGAAACATTGTCGGAGACTCAGTCGATGTATCCGTAGAGACCTCCGGAACGCTCGAAGTATCAGAACAGAGAGACGGAGACTACGGTACAGCGGCCTCAGCACCGATCCAGTTCATCGGCGGACGCTCAAGCTCCCAGAACTGTTTCTACATCAAGGCACCTGGAAGCGTCTCAGGTCAGCTAACACTTCCGATCACAGTCAGAGCTGACTACAGATACCAGATGATGGACTCAACAACAGTTACAGTCAACGGCAGAGGAGAAGGAGGTCTCAACGCACCGGACAGCGGCGATGACTCTTCGAGCTGGACGTGGAGTTATGACTCTTGGGCGGATGAAAGAGAGCAGGCACAGATTGATGCCTTCTGGAATACGGCCTCCGGAACGGGCGGCGTTGCTGAATTAGTTTCAGAAGGTTATCTCTCTGAAAGTGACGCTGAGGACAGAAATGCTGAAACAATTTGTTCCGCATATCACGAGGCAGAACAAGATGATGCGGATGTGGAAACATCTTTCTATGATGAATTGGGCTGTCAGGAGGATTGAGGTTATGAAGCGGCTCGTTATTTCAGCTATTGTTCTGACGGCCTTAATCGTTCCCACGGCTGTAGCTCAGGATAGTTTTGAGCAGACTACGATAGACGAATCTTTTCTAAATCAGATCTATAATAGCTTCATAAGCAGCTCCAATCCTAAAGAGGGGTCTGTTGATACTCTCAACGTCCTTTACAACTGTTTTATTAAAGGAAATTATGAGCAGGTTGGGTCCTGCTATGAGTCTAAGGCTTCGCAACTGTCTGCCACTCCATATGAGGTGTGGTATGGAGAAAGCAGATCTGATGACAATGGCGACGATAAAGCTAATCCTGGCGAACTCGCCATACGAGAAACATCTGCTTTCACAGAATCTACTCCGTTATACACTGCTAACACTCTGAGTGTCAAGGCAACGGATCTAAGAGATCTAAGCAACCAGGAGAAAAAGTTCTACGATGATTCGAAGATAACTTTCACGGTAAGCACCCCTCATTCTGGGGATCGGAGCAGTGTTTCCTGTGAAGGCACTCCGGATCCGAATACATGTACTGCTTCTAAAGAAGTCACTCCTCAGTTTTCCGGGGAGTATACAGTTAAAGCGGAAGCTCAGACCTCGGATGGACGTACCGTGAGTTTACAAAGAAGCTTCCAGGCGGTTGCTAAAGGATTGCCGCCGGAAAATAAACCGGAGCTAGGAGGAGAGTTCAGCGACTGGGAGCCACACTGGGAGACGGCATCGCAGTTAGAAAATTATCTGGAGTTTACAACGCCACGTGATAACAGCTTTGTTCTCATTGACTCCGGCGATACCGGTTTCTGCGGTGACGCAGTTATCAGAAAAACCGTTACAGTTCAGCCTGGTCGCGCCAAGACCGTCAGCGTCGACTATCAGCTCAATACAGGGATAAACCCTGGCGAAGTCGGTATCTGGTGGGGCAGCCAAGAGGAAATCGTTGACTACGATGATGACGTCTCGGAAACGGGTACTTGGAGGCTTGAGATATCGCAGCCGAGCTGGACGGATACGCCTGCCCGTAATCAGTTGAATATCGGTCTAAGAGAATCAGAGGAGACCTGTACGTCCGCTCTCCGGTTACAGTCTCCTACAAGACTCGTGATTGATGATGTGGATATTAGTTAAATCTGCCTAACCTTTCAAGCGTCTCAAGTATCCCCCAGGCGTAGATAACCGACTCCCAGGCCCGAATGTAATCGTTTTCCTCCAAGAAATGGCTTGTATCGTCTCTGTATGCTAGAACGTTTTCCATCTGTTCTACGGATTCGTCGCGTTTTTCTATACGTTCGTTTAGCTTTTCCAGCCATTTTTCGGTTTCTTCCTCGAGTTTTTCCTGAGTCTTATCCATCGTGACTCTCCAAAAACTCCTCTTCCATGTGGTCTGTCTTTCCAACGATTGCCAGGCAGTGAGGTGTTTCTCCTGTTTCGAACTCTTCTCCTAGCTCTATAACCTTCGCGTTCATAGAATCTGCGTTCGCACGCTCAACCAGCACTGCTCTCCTGCCTTCCAAGCTTTCATCTATCTTGACAAGTTTGTCTGCGGCCTTGGAGCCGTCATAGTTGATATCAAGCAAAACAAGTGTGTGTAGTCCGATTGAATCGTTTTTCTCGATATGCTCGGTTATTGATTCTGGTGCGAAATCCTCGGGAAGTGTAACGGTTCGGCCGAACTTGTAAACGTTTAAACCTGTCTCCGCGATGCTTGTAAAGATCGAAGGCGCATGAACAACGGTTGTCTCAATACCTCTCTGTACCGCACGGTGTTTTATCTCGTAATGGGTCGTAGCAGTTAAAGGATCGCCTGAAACAAGGAATGCTGTGTCTTTCTCCTCTGCGGACTCTAGTATGATGTCTTCCTGTTCGACCTTTTCTCTTGAGAGTTTTTCTATCTCTGTGCCTGTCTTTTCTTCCAGCTCTTCTACTGAGACTGTCTCGGTGTTAGTGTAAAACTCTGCGTACGCTTTCTCAGCGTTTTCCAGGGCTTTCAGTCCTTTCTGTGTTATTTCTCCATCGTCAAGTCCGAGACCAACCAAATAAAGCATTTCATCTAGTAACTGGTACCTAAGAGTTATGAAACAGACACAGCTCGAGGAACGAGTAAGACAGATCTTCGAGCAGCAGGGCTTTGAGGTCGAAAAAACAGGTTTCGGGTATAAAGCAGAGAAGGAGAGGCAAAGCTTCGAAATCCAGGTTTTCTCCTCGGAAAAACACAGTGAAAAACAGGTCATGGAATCTGTGGAAAAAGACCTTGTTTTCGTCGACGAACCGTTATCAGCTGTCAAAGACCAGCTGAATGTCGATGTATCGGTTCTAGAGGAAAGAAATGATGAAGAATACGACTTGCCGTCTTTCGAGATAATAGGCGATATCGCGGTTATCAACGAGCTGGTTGATCTTTCCAGAGAAGAGGCCGTTGAAGGAATACTGAACTCGAATCCGAACGTAGAAACAATACTTTTGAAGACAGATTCTTTGAGCGGAGAGTTCCGAGTGGGCGACTACGAGAAACTTTACGGCGAGGAAACCGAGACGGTTCACAAGGAGTTTGGCTGCCGGCTGAAGGTCGATCCAACCAAGGTCTACTTTTCCGAAAGGTTCTCAACCGAGAGAAAAAGAGTAATCGATCAGATAGAAGATGGGGAGAAGGTCTTGGTAATGTTTGCCGGGGTTGGACCATTTGCTATACTGGCAGCTAAACATGCGAATCCAGAGAAAGTTGTTGCAGTTGAGAAAAATCCGATTGCCGCTGAATATCTGGAGGAAAACATCGAATTGAACAGTTTAGAGGGCTTAGTTGAGGGCTATGAGGGCGATGTAGAGGAGATAGTCCCTGAGTTAGGTGAGAAGTTCGATCGGATAATTATGCCTCTACCCGGAATGGCTGATAAATTCCTTTCACTGGCGGTTGATTCGGCTGCTGAAAATGCTGTGGTTCATTACTACCGTTTCCTAGAGGAGGGAAACTGGGAGTCTCTGGATCAAGAAATAGAGGCGTTGGCAGAGGAGTTCGACGTTTTAGACAGAACGGTCTGTGGTGAACGCTCACCGTCATCACAGAGAGTATGTGTGGATATAATGCTGAGAAACCAGGTCTGATAGGTTAGCACCTAGCGGTGACAAATATAAAGATTGGATGTAGTAGATATTTTGTAATGGTCGTACATCTATACCATGGAGTTATAGAGCCTCTTGTTGCCAAAGGCATTGCCAAAGCCCTCGATGAGGGCGATAGCAGAGCAAGAACTATTTTAGACGACAGAGGTTTCCTTGAAGACACGGAATCTGATGTGGGCTTCGAAGACTCCGATCTAGTGCTTTCCGAGCAGGGAGAAGGTTACGTAGTATACGAACCGGCCTCGAGGGCAGGACAGGATACAGAAAACGATGTCGACCCTACAGATGAAAATATGTTAGGTCAAAACCCTGGAACAGATACAGACGGAGGTGAGAATAGAATGACAAACGATTTAGACAGACACGCAAACAACATTGGAAGGATCCTAGATGGAGTGGAAAACGGCGATTTGAACAAGGCTGATGCTATTGAAGGCCTCCACCAGTATATGACGGAGGAGGTTGGATACGGTCAGGCTAGACAGTTCGCTGACAGGTACGAAGATCTTGTAGACAAGGTAGTCGATATGAAAGACGAAGTCCGAGATAGAGTTGACGAGCATGAACAGTACGCTCAGCAGATCTCCAACGAGATGGATACTCAGCTATCCAATTTGGAGTCCTACATTGACTTCATGAGCAACGAACTAGATCACGCAGAAGCACGAATGGACCGAGCAGATTCCCGACTAGATCTTTAAATCGGGTTTCTACATTTTCTTTTCTTCTTTTTTCTCAAAAAACATATAAGTGTTTACTACAGAGTGATAACATATGACTAATGATCTTGACCGCCATGCTTCGGGTGTCGACTCTTCTCTAGATGGTGTCGATAGAATGCTCGAAGGTATCAGAGATAGGACGAACAATCAGATAGAGGATATGAGAGATGAGATTGAGCGTCAAAGAGATGTTCTTGATAGGATGGGTCATCAAGATTTTGTTAAAGGTCTTAGAGATATAGAAAGACATTACAATACGGATTATGATACTAAAAGCGATGCTCGGCAGGCAGAAAACGATATAGATGCTACTTTTGTACGTCATGGTTATGACATGCCCTTCGAAGATGTAGGTCTAAGCAGAGTTGATGTTGATGATAGTGCGGGTTTTGATTGGTTTGCTGATAAAGTTACTACTAGAAGAGCAGTACTGGCCGGAGCAGCAACAGCTATTGGTGGTTTGATCGGAACTGACTTTTTCAACAGTTTTGAAGGAGACCATCCGGGAACGGGTGGCGTAAGATTTGGTCAGGACGACATAGATGGATGGGGAGCCATGGAAGATCCTAGGGCGGGTTATATGAGTAGTCCGCCTTGCGATAAGACGGACGAAGAAGTCCGTGAGACTTTGGATCTTGACGCTGAGGTCTCAGATACGTTCTACGAGCTGAACGGCGAGGATTTGGATGTTTATGTTTTCCAGGATGGACTTCTTGATTACAAGGGTTCTATGGACTATAGAGGGTCTTTGGAGGGGGTGTGTCAGTGAAATTCTCAAGGATTGTTCTTGTGCTTCTTATCTTGGTGCCTACAGCTACAGCACAGATCTCGGTGGGTCTACAGCCTGAAGAAGATAAAGAACTAGGTTCGAATCAGAAAATTGATATATTCGCGGAGGCATCAACTTACCGTTCTAACGGGGTAGAATACCTCAGAATATATTCTCGGGAAGACGCTGGAGAATGGGTTTCCTCTGAGGAAATGCAGGCTTCTGGATGTGCTGATGGCTACTGTAGTGTGGAATTAAAGGAGTCTCAACCTGCTGGAACCACGATCGAATTCAAGGCGAAAGCAAGGTCCAGGGACGGTAGCACTTACACAGAAGGCCCTATAACTATCGAATGGATTTCTAACTCGGGCGAGGACGAAGATAATGGCGAAACCGATCAGGGAAAGGATGCTTCCGTTTCTCTTGGAAGTCCGGCTAATGATGCGGAAGATGTCGGTACGAATCCGAGCTTCCGGTTTACGGTAACTGATGAGGACAGTTACGCTATGGAGTCTGTAACGCTGGCTATAGAGGAAAAACACGGTAGCAGTGACAGCCCTTGGAGTTATTACGGTGAAGGCCAGCGGGCTAAAACTTATACGGTAACGGAGTACGGCTCGGATGTGTATGTGTCCGGTCGGAATTACGCTCAGCAGTTCGATTTCTCTGGAGCTTTACTGGATCCTGGGAAAAGCTATGTTTGGGCGGTAAAAGCTGATGACGGCGATGGGGATGAACCGGCTAAATCAGAGATCCGTAGTTTCACAACAGAGGAAGAAGATGAGGGTGACGGTGAGGACGAGGATAACGGTAACGGAGACGATACTGATTGGAATGAGGATCCGCATGCTGATCTAGTTGTAACTCCGGACCGCGCTGAGTCAGGTACGCGGTTCAAGTTCGATGCCTCGGACTCGGATGATGACGATGGCTTCATCGATTTCTACAGATATGATTTCGACGGCGACGGCGACTGGGATAGAACTACGAGCGATTCAGTGGTCTATAAGCGAATCTATGACGACGGTCGGAAGGAGGCAAGGGTCAGAGCGGTTGATAACGACGGAGCCGCAGATACAGACGAATACGATTATACGGTTACATCTGACGATGACGTGCCGGAGATCGAGCTTAGATCGCCTGAAGACGGAGAGGAGGTCGATCCGGATGTCCGGTTCAGATGGAAGATAACTGACGGAGATGATTCCTCGATGGATGATACCAAGCTAGTTGTTGAGGAAAAAGACTACAACGGCGACAGGCCTTGGGATAACGGAAAAAGCTATGATATCTCCGATATGACTGACTTAGTCCAGTCCAGGACAGTTGACTTAGATGAGGATACTGTCTATGTCTGGGGAATCAAGGCAGATGATGGGCAGGGCGGATACCATCGCTCCGAGGTATTCGAGTTCACGACCACGGAAGACGACGGAGACGGTGACTACGATGGAGACGAAGCCAACCTTGAAATCGAGGTAGAAGACGAGGACGGGGACGAACTCGATGCGGAAGTCGAGGTAGAAGGCCCAGAAGATGAATCCGGTACGACAGGATCGGATGGAGAGATCGACTTTGATCTGGAACCCGGAGACTATGAGGTAACAGTCTCGAAGTCCGGCTACAGGACGGAAACTGAGGACATAGAGCTTTCAGAGGGAGAGGAAGAAACCCTGGACTTCGAGCTTGAACGCGAGCCTGAAGACATCGAAGTACTCTACGCTCGTATACCTCGAACCGTCTGCCGCGGAGACGATCTGACCGCGGAAATAGGTATAACCAACAACGGAGGCAGCGAACACCTTGAGTTGCGACTTGTGGCCGGAAGCTCGATCGCAGGTAAAGACATAGAGATAGATAAGTACTCAACAGAGCTTCGCCGTATTACGGCCGAGAACATCGGCGGCGAAGAGTTCAACGCAGTTTTAATGCTTGAAAACGGCAGAGAAAGACGTTTCACTCAGGAAGTAAAGGTAAATGACTGCGGTAGCACCGACGATATCTCAGTCAATGTAAGACCTAGAGAGATAACTTACGGCCAGAACATCGAAGTATCTGGTTATGTGGAAGCGGAAGATCGCAGACAGCAGGTAGAGGTATTCGTCGATGGAATAAAACTCGGTGAAACAACTACGGATCGGCGCGGACGCTACAGCTTGTTCGTCCGTCCGACGAACGCCGGAAGACAGGACATAAGAGTTGAGGCAGGTCAGGCAACTGCGAGATCCTCGGTTAACGTCATACCTACAGTCAACGTTGCGTCCTTGAAGTTACCGGAGAGAAGCTTCCAGTCCCGTGAGTTCGAGGTATGTGCGGAGGTAAAATCGCAGGTAACGCCCCAGGTACAGCTTGTAAGAGACGGCACTGTCATTGACTCGAAGTCCGCTGAAGGCGATGTCTGTTTCGATACAAGCACCGTTGAGACCGGTGAACATACCTATGGCATACTTGCCTCGGCCTACGGGGTACGAAGCGGACAGGAACGGGAAATAGAAGTCCTCGAGTTAGGTTCAGAGGTCGATACGTTCCCTGAGAAGGTCGCAACGGTACGTGCCGAAGACGGACTCGTGAAAGTCGAAGTCTATAACAACAGGGAAGACAGCGGGCTGTATGAGGTATCGGTCGATGGACTGCCGAACGGATGGTTCACAACCACCGATAAGGCATTCGAGCTTGCGAAAGGAGACCGGAAGACGGTCTACTTTTACTTCGTACCGGAAAGAGAAGGCCGGTTCTACACAGAGATCGAAGTAAGCCGTAACGGCGAGCAGATCCAAACCACGAACGTGCCGATAAAGGCACAGGGAACAACCCAGCCGCAGGTAACGTGGCATGAGCGAATCCGCTCATTGTTCCCGTCGTGGTAACGACTGATATAAAAAACTTACAGCGTGATGTTATCACAAGGTGATTAAACAAATGGACAACTTAGGAAGAACAATCGCAGCATCGGTAATAATGCTTTTATTCGTCGGCTCAGCTGCCGCAAGCACAGCCGATCTATATTTTACAAGCCCGGAACGACAGACGGAGATCGAATCTTACGCTCAGTATGAGCTAACGATCGAGAACACGGGTACAGCAGAGGACGTCTACATGATGTCCGCGGACCAAGATCAGGTACAGATAGCGCCGCAAAGAGTACCTGAAGAAGACACACTTGAGCCTGGTCAGAAAGCCACGGTCAACGTATGGTACGACCCGAAGCCGAACCAGGAAGCAGGAACATACAGTTTTGACATAAAAGCTACTTCACGAGCTTCAGGGAAGACCTATTCGACCGAAGGCCGTGTGAAAGTAATCCGGGACCACGATGTAACTCTGGAGACAACCAGCTCCCAGACAGTATGTCTAGGGAACAAAGCAGTCTACAACGTAGACGTTACCAACGGAGGAACGCAGGCAGAGAACTTCGAGCTTATAACACGTTACGGACAGCTAACACAGAGCGAGATCGCACTCGAGCCAGGCGAGACCAGAAGCGTCAAAGTAGTAGCCTCCTCTAACAGTTCAACAACGGAGAACTTCAACATTATCGCAAGCTCGAAGACAAGCTACGCACAGGACATTATCAACGTAGAGTTTAACGCAGAAAGATGCTGGGCTTCCCAAGTTTCAATTCAACCGGGTAACAAGGAAACCGCAGCTTACACAGGAACAGAGTACGGCGTAACAGTCAGAAACACAGGAACAAAAGACGACACATTCACACTGACAAGTAACGTCGGAGATCTTGAAGAAACAAACTTCGAAATCGAATCAGGACAGACAGCTTCAACAACACTTGAAGTAACGCCTGAAGAACTCGGAACACAGACGTTAACAGTTACAGCCGAATCCCATGTCTCGACCAGAGGTTCAGCCACTCTAGAGGTTTACAACGGAATGGCCTCAACCGTAGCATTCGAAGACAGCGGAACAACGGTCTGTGAAACCGAACAGTTCACAGCAGACGCAACTGTCACAAACACAGGAGAGGCAGAGGAAAGCTTCGCGCTTACATCGACTAGAGGAAATCTTTCCGACTCCGCAGTTGAACTCGACCCAGGGGAATCCGAAGAAGTCGAACTGGAGCTTAACTCCGCAAACATGGCGATGGGAGCGAACAACGTAACGCTTACATCAACAGCCGCAACCTTTGACGCTCCAAGCAGCACATCAACGCTTACCGCAGTCAAGGAAAACTGCCACGACCTTGAGATGAATCTCGTAAGCTACGAGAAATCCGCAGGAGAGAATAAGGCAGCAATCTACCAGATCGCACTAACCAACACCGGAACAAGAGAAAACACCTACAATCTTTCAGTTCAGGCACCTGACTGGGTAACAGTCACACCTGAAAGCAAGACGGTTCCAGCAGGACAGACCCGTTACGGATACATCTACGCAGGAGTTCCGTTCGAGAAGAGAGGAGAGATCCAGATCACAGCCATGGCAGAAGGAACAGAAATTGAGAAAAACATGTCGGCAATGCTGATCGTCGACGACGGCGTCATGCAGAAAATCCTCAGCGAAGAGGACAACACACCGACAGGCAGCTTCTTTTCGAACGTTCCAGGACTCGAGGCAACACAGACCGTTGCCGGAAGAATCACCGCAGCACTCATCCTCGGAATCCTGATCACCGCAGCAATCCTCTACCACGAATGGTAGAGACCTCCTTTCCTCATTTTTCCTTTTCGTTACCGATAAAAACAGCTTCTCCAAAAACTTGACTATGAACGATCCCTGGAAATACATAGCCTTCCCTGCCGCCGCAGTAATAGGGTACCTGGCATCACTTGTACTCACACAACAGGTAGCTGAGATCGCAGGCCTAACAGAGTTCGCATCACGACTCACAGTGATCGGAGGAGCAGGACTAGTATCCGGCTTCATGGTCGATGAACTCATACCAGCATACATAGAGAAAGTCCACGGAACATCTGGTACAGGGACTGGCGGAGGCGACATGGACTTCGATTCAGGTGATCTAGACTTTGACTAGGAAGATATGTATTTTAGTCGTAACGGCGTTGATGGCTACAGGATTGGCGACAGGAACTCATCAAAATAACAATGATATCTTTTCGAACAGTGATTATTCGGCAACTTCTTTCTCAGACTATTCTTCCACTACAGAGTTGCTCTCTGGTTTTGTAGCTCCTTTCTTGCTTTTATTCTTAATATTTCAGCGAGGTCTGGAAAAAGCACTGATGGTTACGTTAGATGAAGATGATAGTAATCCCTGGAATAACGTCAAACAGGAGAAAAAGCGCCTAAAGAAATATTCTATAGTTATGGCGCTTGCTATCACAGGGATGATCGTACCTACGAAATTTTTCCAGAATTTAGATACGATTACAGCTGCTGTCTTTGGAAGTATTACTTTTCTGCTCTACGGCGCTATCTTAATGGCGCTCTTGTGGGTTTTCTACAGGGTCATAACCGGTTAACATTATAAAAACAAGCTACAAAATTGTGGCTGTGAAGAGATACAAGTATTATTCGTTTTTGGCCGCTTTCTTATCGATTTTGGGGTTAGGCGCGGCGCAAACAGACTGGAGAGGCCCTTCAGCTTCTTCTTTAGATCCCGTAGGTTTTCTGCTTGGATTGTGGTCTGGTTTTACACAGGGTATCGGTAATTTCAGCGACCCTTCCTACTTGGCGGGTTTTGTAGTTATATGGGGATTTGTCTATGCGTCAATAGCAATCTTTGTGAATATAGTAGCTCAGAGAGGTCCCTGGAGTTTTAATCATGTTGTTGAGTTCTTAATGGCGGATTCTAGTACAAGTCCTCCGGCAAGAGGCTCTATTAGCCCAAAGAATGGGGTTCTTGTGCTGACAGCTCTCTCACTAATCACTCTTTTAGGTGGCCCTCTGGATTTCCTAGTAGGTAATGTATATTGGTCTATGGCAATCTTCGGAGGCTTTTTAGCGTTGTCTTTCTTGGTTGGAACTCTGCTAATGGGTCCGAGCATTGTTTTCGGCTTGTTTAGTTTTGGAGCTCAGGGTTTAGCTTCCACTTCAAACTATGCTGCTAGTTCATACATGGATTTGAGGAATTCTCCAGTAGGAAGATTTTTTGACAGAGCGGCTGACGGCCTACCTGGTATTGACGGAGTTAACCAGCAATGGAATGACTTTCTTGAGAGTCAGGGTTATCAGCCCTGCTACAACTGTGGAAACCTGAATGACGGCAGTGCTACTAACTGCTCAAACTGCGGAGATCCACTGCCATAGGTGATTTCAATGGCGACTAATTCAACATCTGGTTCAGCAGGTAACAACCCAAAATCTATCTACGAGGCGTACGTCGATCATCTATCTAAGACTGTACGCGGCCTCAATGCCGCAGGACATCAGCTTGAAGAAGACATACAAGAGATGGAGGAAAGGGTCGTTCCTGAAGCTAAGCAGTGTTTGCGGGACGCAAAAGAAGATGAGGGTAATATACAGGACATAAAAAGTCGCCTCGATAATGTGAGGTCTGACATAAATAGGATTCTAAAAGCTGAAAAAGGAGAGCTTTCTGAAGATACTGAGACAAAGTCCTTTGAAGATATAGAAGAGCAGTTAAAGCAGATTAATGCAGATGTTGACTTGCTTCAGGGCAATATTGTTGAGGAGGAAAATTTAATGGATGATGAGCTTCATGAGCTGGGTGCTATGGCCTCAGAGTTTATTGTGGCATACCGCCGAATAGCTGAGTTCAAAGATACTCACAAATGGAATCAGCTTAAGGTCATGGAACGTTCGATGAGACAGTATGCTCAGAGAGAGAATAGACAAGATCTGCTTCAAATAATGTCTCAAACGCCATCTGAAAAATCAGCTGAAGAGTGGGTTAACCACATTGAAGATCTTGAGGGTCAATTAAAAAGTGTGCTTGAAGAGACGCTAGCGATAATAGAGAACGATCTAGATATGGATAGGCAGGAGGACTCTCAAATGGAAACGGAGGTAAAGTTAATCGAACAGCTAGAATCTACACTTCTTCAGATGGTTGATCATCTAAATAATTCCTCAAAAATGAAGACTGTGAATGATATCATCGGAAAACTCCAATCTATTGAGAACAAGCTGTCCAAAGAACATGAAGAAGAGGTTGTGATTCGAGAGGCAGGTACTAAGGTTATGCGTCTAGAGCAAAAACTCGAGCAGCTAGGTCACTAGTTCATTTATTTAAACCAGAAACAGGCAATTAACCTTTAGGTAGATTCAAAATGGCAGAAGCAGGATTAATGCAACAGTTAATGTCGGCGGCTATGGCTAACCCGGACGTGCTAATTCTAGGTGTCGCGGCAGGATACCTTATCAGTTGGGCCCAAAACCGGAATAAAAGAAAGAATCAAATGGGAGGGTTCATGTAGGTGGAAGTAAAATGAGTGAAAAAAGATCTTTCTCTGACTTCATTTACAACATTGAAAATATAGTTGATGAGTTTACAATCGTGGCTCTATCGTTCGGATTTGTAGTTGTTACGATCTGGGCGTTTTTCTTCGCGGCAGGAGACGTCAGCATGATAGAGTTCGGAAAGCAGGTTGTCAGCCCGTGGCTCACACCATTGGCGTTGATGATTATCGCACGTGAGCTTTGGTTGATGAACCGGAACATGAGTGAGTAATTCAGATGGCAACGGGCTTTAACGAACTGATCAGACTCTTCATGGAGCAGGATGTGTTTACAGGGGTACTTCCGTTTGTACTGACTTATGTCATCTTGTTCCTTGGTGTCAAGAGAGTACCTATATTTGACACAGATGATGGAAGAGGAGAGCAGTTCGCAGCCCTTGTATCTATTGTAGGCGCGTTTTATGTAGCGCGCTTCCTTATCGCCCGGCCTTTCTACCAGCAGTTTTTCATCCAGTATTTCGGGAAGTTCGCGGTTGGAATGGTCGGTCTGCTGGGTTTAATGACTATACTTGCGTTCCTGGGACTGGATCTCGGAGACGACAATAGCTACTTCCCAGGCCCGCTACTGATACTCGCTGCTGTTGCTATGGCAGGTGCGGCTTTCACCTCTGCAGGAGGTTTCGGGCCACCAATATTAACAGAGCTTAACGTCGGAGCTATAGCTCCTATCATCAACGGATTAGTTGAATCCGGTTTGATCTGGGCGGTTGTCATCGGAGGAGTCCTCCTATGGACGTTAAGCGAGGGCGGCGATGACGGTGGCGGAGGCCCGCCTCTAAGAAGACTGATGCTTGATCCATCGGCATGGACTGAGGACTGGGACGATGACTGAGGTGAGAAAATAAATGGGAGTATTTGATGAACTAGTCAGAACTATGATGGACATGGGAGTGTTCCAGGTGATCTTCCCATGGCTGATTGTCATGTCTGTGACTTACGGTGCGCTCAGCAAGTACGAGTACTTTGAGGATGAAATGGTTAATGGCGCCATCGCACTTTCCCTAGGATTCCTTACCTCGGCAGGTATGGTGATGTTCGTCCCAGAAGGTCTTTTCACCAATTTTATGGCGGCCTTGGCTTTCGTGGCTGTAGGCTTGATCGGGATAATCGTCCTGGCTGCGATCGGCGGGATCGATTTCTCAGAGATTGATAGAGAGGACAATCCGATCGGAGGTATTGCCATCGGGTTCAGCTTAATCGCCTTAGTGCTTGTATTCCTCTACCAGTACGATATAACTGGTCTGATCCCACAGACATCAGGCAGCGTCTGGGAGGATGCGGTAATGCCGGTCTTGACAATGATATTCATAATTATTCTCGTAGCAGTGACCGCAGGCGGTGGCGGCGGAGACGACGAGTAAAAGTTTATTTTGATCTGACTGAAACAAGCAGAGGCTAATATTCAGGGAAAAATTATCTGACTGGCTGTTTTACCAGTCTTCCATATTCATGTTTTCGATCTTCTCGGTATCGATGTCTTTTTCTGTCTCGATACCTCTCTCGTCTTTGATCTCTTGTACAAGACCGGTGAGATCCTGGACGTTGTCCACAAGTGATGGAAGTACCTGCTGGAATGCTTTCTCGAGTCCGCCGATACGTGACTGGTAGTTATCGACATGGCTCTCCATCTCTTCGACTTTCTGGACGAACTGCTGTTGGTCCTCATCGTCACGAACCTCGAGGTCGTGAAGACGCTGTTCCATATCCTCCATCTGTTCTTTGATACTATCAATTTCGCCGTAAACGTTTTCGAACTCTGAGAAAATATCATCGATGTTCTCGGCTATAACTGTCTCAACCAGCTCTTCTACCCTTGGATCGACGTTCCCGCTACGTGAAGGCTGATCCATCTGCCCGCCTTGCTGAGGTATAGGCTCCGGGTCTTGATCGGGCTGCTGGTCGAAGTTTCCGTTATCCATACTATCGTTTTGCTCTTGGTTCCTATTGAAGCCTTCGTCCATAGGGCTTACCGCGCCACCGCTTTGATCGCTCTGGTACGGTGTCATCGGTTCCGGTCCGTTGGAACGGGAATTACCCTGCGCCGATGAGGCAACCGCGTTAGTGATTGCCTGATCTATATCCGATTCGTTGTACTGTCCGGCCAGTTCCTGTTTTATCTCGTCTTCGCTGTAGCCCTGTGAAAACATGCTTTCTACAGTTCTGTCTAGGCTATCGCCCATACTCATCTGGTCGTT
The DNA here is from genome assembly GCF_029207735.1 of Candidatus Nanohalococcus occultus. Taxonomy (NCBI): domain Archaea; kingdom Nanobdellati; phylum Candidatus Nanohalarchaeota; genus Candidatus Nanohalococcus; species Candidatus Nanohalococcus occultus. The sequence continues at coordinate 882,739 of NZ_CP104395.1, read as the reverse complement.
GGCGGTTCCAAAACTCGAGCCGTACTCGCTGTCGCTCGAAGCACTGTCTCCGCCATCATTGTCCCGTAATCGGCCGAATAGTTCAAACTTCATTCCAAACCAGTTTTAGATTCGCTCTGCTTGCTTTTTATCTTTCTGTCTATCATTTTCTCAACTTCCTTTTTCGAAACCGTTTCCCGGCCGTCCAGTTCATCCTCTAACTGGTTCTGGGTCACGAAGTTCGAGTTCAAAGGATTCATCAGCTTCATGAAGTTCTCCATCTCATCCAGCTGCTGTTCGGAGACAAACTTTCTTTTCTCCCTGTTTATCTCTTTGATGTCGACTTCCATGTTCGCGATACGGTCCCGAACCTCCTCGATCTCATCCTCTAAGTCCTGCATGTTGTTGCTTAGAGACTGGGTCTTGTCTAAAAGACTGTCATCCAAGGTGTTTACCCTTGCGTTCATGTTACGGATCTTCTCTTCCAGGTCTCGGATACGACGGTTGAAGTCGTTTACTCGGTTTACAACCTGGTTTAAAGTGTCTTGCTGGCGGGCCACATCTTTTATTCACGCCCGCCTGAATAATAATCCTAGGGGCATGACTGTTCACAATCTCGACGTTTTCGACTACGAGTACGATGAAGACACGGCTACAGTCAGTGTCAACGTCCTCGGCTCTATCTACGGAGCATCCATCGAGGACTACGAACAGGTAATGAGCCGTGTAATAAACATACTACAGGAAGTCCCGGATGCGAACTCGGTAGTACTCTCCGAATCACGGGATTACGAATACGGCGAAGAACAGATCGATCTGCTTAGAGAGATAGCGCATGTAATACAGGATATATCCGCACAGGGATACCTTTCCCAGAACCCTGGATCTCGCTGCGATTCCTTTTACAGCGAACAGCTGCCTGAGGTCCAGAGCATAATCGTAGATACGTTAAGAAAGGATCCGGTCGGTGCCTACGTCGAACTGCTGCGTAAACGACGGCATCTCAACCAGCAGCGTGGAGAAACATACGAACGGAAGGATAGGTGTATCAAATACTTTTTCCAGGATGTAATCGATCCAATACTCGATGAGCTGGAGGAAACGCAGCTAATACAGCAGGCAAGAGACAACGACTACGTGACAGGTCATCACGTCGGCGATCGTGAGGTCTACAGAGAGTTTTTCCACCCGCTTGTACGTCCGAACTTCATGCTTACAAAGTACATGAGCCTGCCTCCGGAGAGAGGCAAGGAGATCGACCGGTATACGGTTAGAAACAACATCGAGGTCTCGATCTACGAGGTACCGGACAAGGTCCAGCCGGTCTACCATGTGAATGCTCCGGAGTTCCAGTTAAGCGAGGAAAAGTACCGGATACTGGATGCCGCCCGGCGGTTTATGGCCTCTCACCAGCCGGAAAGCGGAGAGTTCGCCCGCCCGGAACGTATGCGCCAGGTTTTCGAAAACATTGGAAGGGACATGCTGCGGGATATATCCAACCAGATGAACATCTCTCTCAATCAGGAAGAACTCGAGGACCTGACAGCAATACTGAACAGGTACACTTCTGGTCTGGGAGTTCTAGAGCTTTTACTAAGCGATCCGAAGATCCAAGACGTTTTTGTAAACTCGCCTATCGGAGACTCGGAGATATTCATAACTCACGAAGAGTACGAAGAGTGTGAGACCAACCTTATACCGACCAAAGACGAGGCAGAATCCTGGGCAACACGTTTCAGAATCAAATCAGGCCGTCCACTGGATGAAGCCAACCCTGTACTCGATACGGAAGCACAGGTACCGGGAGGTCGGGCAAGAGTAGCTATAATACAGGAAAGCCTCTCGCCAGAGGGCCTGGCCTTTGCCTTCCGACGTCACAGATCCAAGGCCTGGACATTACCGCTTTTCATGGACCAGGACATGGTTAACCCGCTAGGAGCCGCATTGATATCTTTCATCGTGGACGGAAACCGTTCTGTGCTTTTCTCAGGAACCCGTGGAGCCGGAAAGACATCTCTATTAGGCGCCTCCATGCTTGAGATAATGAAAAAACACAGGATAGTCTCCGTAGAGGACACTCTCGAGTTGCCGATCAATCAGATGAAGGACTTGGGTTACAACGTCGAAAGGATGAAATCACGTTCGGTAATTACACAGGTGGAAAACGAACTCGGAGCGGATGAGGCTATCCGTACTTCTCTGCGGCTTGGAGACTCCGCGCTTGTAATTGGAGAGGTTAGAAGCGATGAGGCTAAAACTCTTTACGAGGCCATGCGTGTGGGGGCCGTAGCAAACTTTGTTGGAGGAACTATCCACGGAGAGTCAGCCTACTCTGTATTCGACCGGGTTGTAAACGACCTAGGGGTTCCAAAAACCTCTTTCAAAGCAACTGACGTCATCGTCAGCGTCAACAAGATCCGTTCACCGGATGGTATGGAGACCTACAGACGTATAACGGGCATAACAGAAGTTAGAAAGGACTGGACAGACGATCCTGAAGAGGAAAACGGCTTCGTTGATCTTATGCGGTATGATTCGAACAAAGACGAGCTTGTACCAACTGATACATTGCTTAACGGCGAATCAATGGTTCTTAACAGGATCGCTGAAAATATCCGGGAGTGGAAAAACGACTGGGAGGCTGTATGGGACAACATACAGCTCAGAAAGAAGATGAAACAGAGACTTGTTGAGAGATCCCATGAGGTCGACAATCAGGAGATTATGGAGGCTGATTTCGTAGTTGAAGCCAATCAGAAGTATCATAAACTGGCTAATAAGGTCAGTCAAGAATATGGGGAGCAAAACGCCGAGCGCATCTATGCGCGCTGGAATGAATGGCTTGAGAGGAATACGGGGTAGGGTTCCATGAATGAAGATGAAAAAGACAAGCTCAAAGGAATTGTAAATAATCTTAACCGTGATATAGAGCTTCCGCCGTACGATAACGACACTCAGAGAGGTTATTCCAGGGATTACAAGAAGTACAAGAAAGAGGAGGTCCAAGAGCAAGGTCTGTCGCGTTATGAACGTCTTTGCCAGAAAGCCGGCTCTTTGTTTAATATAAGAGCAGGAGAATCGTCTATGAAACGTCTCGGCCCTCCACTTCGTTTACTTGGATGGGAAGTCTCTCCAGGAATGGTTCTTAGCGCTTCGACGCTTGTAGGTTTCATAACTTTCATGATGTGGATGGTTCTGATCGGCCTGAACTTTCTGACAGGCACAACTGTCAGCACGCCTGATGGGACGACTGTTCAGTACCTGCTGCCGATGGAGATGCTGTTTTTGCTTATAATATTCCCTATTTCCGCGACGGCATATACCTACCTGAAACCGGTCTATGATGCTAAAGAGAAGATGATAACGTCTTCCGGAGAGATGATACTGTCTATACTTTACATGGTTGTCTATATGCGTAGCTCTCCGAACATCGAGGGCGCAGTCCGTTTCGCGGCTTTGAATCTCAACGGAGAAATCGCCTCGGATCTGAAAAGGGTTCTTTGGAATGTGGAGGTAGGTAACTATTCCAGGGTTTCTAAATCGCTTGAAGAGTACACTAAGGTCTGGAAAGACTACAATGACGATTATCTTCAGTCCTTACAGATGCTGGAGGCTGCTATGCGTGAATCAAACACTGAGCGACGGAAAGACATGCTACAGGACTCAATTGATAACATACTCGAAGGCACACAGGAAAAGATGAAACACTATGCACAGGGCCTGAAAACACCTGTGATGATACTTAACGCATTGGGTGCGCTTTTACCGGTCTTAGGTCTTATTATGCTTCCTCTTGTCTCGATTTTCATGGGGGGTGTCATAACACCGGTTCATTTGGTGATGCTGTTCAATATTATGCTGCCTACCGGGCTGTGGTGGTTCATGCAGAGACTTCTGACGTCTCGGCCGCCTACAACATCTACACAGCCTGTTGACGATGATTATCTGCCTGAACGCGGAAAAACAGGTTTTACAATAGCAGGTCAGAAAATCCGGATACCTTCATGGGTTGTAGGCGTTGTTATATTCGGTTTGCTGTCGGTTTACGGTTTACTTGGGTATTTACAGTTCCCTCATATGTATCCGTTTACCGCAGAGGAGGTATCGTCTGTTCCAGGTCTTTACGGTTCTGTCAGCAATCCTGACTCGCTTATGATGTTGCTTAGAAGTCTTTCGATCACTTCCGGGCTTGGACTCGGTATAGGCGCCACGATGTACCTCGGGAACCGTAATCGGAAGGAGGCTATCGAGAAACTTCAGAAGATAGAGCGCCAGTTCCCTGACGTACTCTTCCAGTTAGGTAACAAGGTTTCCGGCGGCACACCTGTTGAGGTGGCACTTCAGAAAGCAGCAGAGGATTCAAAGGACATGGAGATATCAGGGCTTTTCCAGAAAGCCTCTGAAAACGTTACAAGGATGGGAATGACCTTTGAAGACGCTCTTTTCGATTCAACGCACGGCGCGATCAGAGAGTATCCAAGTCAGACTATCGAGACAGTTATGAAGGCTATAACCCAGTCTTCGCAGAAAGGAACACAGATGGCGGCGGTAACAATGATGACTATCTCCCGTTACCTCCAGAACATTCACAGAACTCAGGAGACGCTTAATGACTTGCTTGAAGAAACTACAACCACTCTTGTGATGCTCTCCTATATTCTGGCGCCGATAGTATCGGCGATCGCGGTTGGAATGTCCCAGACGATTATGACAGCAATGTTTAAGATATCTCAGTCTTTTACCGATCTTGAGTCGAACCAGGCGCCGAGTGCCGGTTTCGGTTTCGCCCAGGACATCGGTGGCGCTATACCTCCAGAAGCCTTACAGCTTGTTGTCGGGGTTTATCTGATCCAGCTGCTTTACATTCTTGGCACGTTCAGCACAAAGATAACTAAAGGCGAGGAACCTACTTACAGGGCGCTTACAATCGGTAAAATGCTTATATCTGGCGTCATAATTTACTCGCTGGTCATGATAACCATTAGCTGGCTGTTTGGAGGTGTTGTATCATCGGTCGCAACAGGATAGGCTCTGTAACCCTGCCTACGGAGATACTGGTGCTTATAGTCATAGCAGGTATTGTAACTCTCGTCGTAGCAGGTATACTGTCTACAGGTTTCGAAGAGATAATTCAGAACGCACGTCCAGGCACGCTCAGTTAATTATACCGGGGGTGATAAACTAGGGTATGGAGAAAGGCAGTATTCCCATAACAGTCGTTGTGAAACTGGTGATTTCTATATTCGCAGCCCTGATTCTGATAACTGTGATAGTGCCGCTTCTTCAGGCCCAGGGAGGAAATACTATGTGTGTGGGTCCTTGGCGAGCAACAGCCTCAATGGTCGCAGATATGACTGGCAGGAACATCTGCGGATAAGGTTGAATTAATAATACAGAGAAGACAATAGAAACTGTGAAAGGCTCGATAGCGATAGGTACAATTCTGGCGATCGTTGCCGCATTTGGAGCGGCCGGGACAGTAATGACTGCTTACACCGACGGCCCTATCGCAGATATTATAGATCAGGGAACTGAAGCCATAGGACAGCAGTCCGATTACACAGTCGATGTCGCAAATAAGCAGGATGTCTCCGATCTCGCAATGCTTGTCTACCAGAGAGGTTCAAACGACGGATGCAGATACGACACCGATGAAAACGGAGAACTGCTGTGTAAACAGGGTATGCATCCGATGGTCTGCTACCAGAACAATCCGTCTCAAAGAAATTTTGATGTAAAAAAGAAAGGTTACTGGCCTCAATCCGGTTACCCTGCTCTTGCCGATACTTACCTGGGTCAGTACCCGGACTGTTACGGCGCGAGATCCACGGGGCTGGGTCAGACAGGGGTGGCTCAGAGAACAGGACAGGATATGGAAGGAATCTTCTCCCGTGAGCGGTTCGAGGTAAAAGAGACGATTACTTTGACTTCGAACGACGATTCGACGTACCTTGAGTCCAAGCTGAAAGGATTCTCCGATAAATCCTACGATCGCTGGGCAGAACTATGTGAGGGAACTGTTCTCTCATCACAGTCCTATACTCTTTACTTCGATGTCGAGCAAGATATTGACGGCCGTGCCAGCGACTGGAGCGTTAACGATCTTGAAAACAGTCCTTACTGTGGTGGCGAACAGGAAGTGAGCGGCAGTGAAACCGTCAAGGGTTTAGACGGTAAGGACTCGGTAAAACTCTGTAAGGGTGATAAAGGATACATCCAGATAAACAAAGGCTCTCCAACAAACGACGGTGAGGCCGGAGAGGAGTATGGCACAGGTAACGCACCGAAATTCGCCCGCATAGTTATAACAGAGGTTGAAGAACCGAATTGCGGCTCTGTTACGGGCGTACAGCCTGACGGTCCGACCTCTTCGCCGTACATGGCCTTAAGAGTTAACTATCGACAGTTCCCTACGAAGACTCGGCAGATGGCGCTTTCATTCTCTGCCAGTGGATGGACTACGGCTTTTTACGAATGGCATGAACCTACCAACTCGCAGTGCGCGCTTCATTTCATGGACAACGATCCCAACTCGTTTGACGACCCTGGCGGAGCTTACTACTGGAACGGCACGGTTATACAGCACGATGGTACGTTTCCGCCTGTAAACTCGGTCGAGGTATCGTCAACGGCGTTTTCGGTAAGTCATAACTTCGAGAAAGGCTCAGGCGATCTCTACAGAGACAAACTTGTGGCTGAAGGTTTCAGCGATGAAACTGTCGATAGTACCGAGATTGACTTCTTGAAGGGCAGTAAAAAGGATAGCGATCAGGTCTTCCAGCCGTACGGCGATCTGATCTGTGGCGATCTTGCCTCCGATAACCGGCAGAGATCGGTTTGGGCTGTATGTGATGAAGCACTACCCGGCCCTAGAAGGGTCAGGGTCCATGAACAGGGAGAGGAGAAGATATACGTATGTGAACCGGGAAACAGGAAATGGGTGGAACAATGAAATACAGGAAAGGAATGATATCGATAAGTTTTACGATGAAAATCGTCATAGGCGTCATAACAGTGGCTTTAATCCTGGCTGCGGCCACAGGATGGGTAGATCAGCTGCTCGGTGATTTCGCGAACTCTGTTGAGTTTCCTTCACCGCAGTAATATTAACCTCCGAGAGTCAATAGTTAGATTATGCGCCGTAAAGGATTCATCATGCCGCTGAACTACGTAGTTTTACTTGTAATCGGGATGATAGTTCTTGTGCTAGCCTCGGTTTTCGCACAGTCACATGCTCAAAACCTCAGTAACTTCGCAACCAACGCCACACTCGGATGATATCCCGAGACTTCGTAATAGCGCTGGCGCTCGGAATAATTATTGTACTAGCAGTTATAGGCGTTTTAACAGTTACAGAGCGGAGAGCTGATAGTCAAGTCGGTAAACAAACAGATTCTTTAAGCGAAGATGCGGAATGTATCTTTGAAGAACAGGGTCTGGAAAACGCCGCAGAGTGTACTGATTACACGGAAAACAGGTTGAGAACTCATGCGACGTAAAGGTATAGCAGAAGAAGCTGTTGGAGAGGTTACAGTCGGCTTTCTAGTAGCCTTAACAGCTATAGTAATAGTTACTAGCATGTCTATGATGCTAGCTACAGACGATATAACAGGCAGTCCTAAGGATAAGGTAGAGTCGATAGCAAACCAGATCGCCGATAGATGCCAGGCCGTAAATGAAGAAGACAAAGAAAGCTATGATGAACAAAAATACGTATTGGGTACGATTTCAAACCTGAAGATAGATACAGAGGACTCCGAATCACGGCTTGTAGCGGAGCTAGAGTCTTCTACAAGAACTCATGTGCTGAACGATGACTGTTCGTATGAATGGCCGGGTACAAGCATCGATGGGGCGGAATGGTCGATCAACGTCTCGGCTCAAAACCCTTCAAGTCCCAAGATCGTTGTGGAAGCGGAAAAACAGTGAGTGCCAGCTTTCTGGAAAACATCGATCCGCTTCTCACAGCTATGGTCCTGCTAACGGTAAATCTGACATTGGCCTTCAACAGCACGGCTTTTCTTAAGACCTCTACTCTGGACGTACAGTCTACACGTATTAGCTCTACCGCGCTTTCCGTAGATTCGGCTGATGCCGAGGCTAAGCTTAAAATGAAGGGTTACGAGATAGCACATGATCCTAGCGAGCAGACAGTTAGTTTGAGGTATGACGGTGAGTCTATTTCAGAAGATTTTTCTCTTGTATATGAGTCTTATTCTGGTGTCGTTGCGCCTACAGATTTCCGTACTATAGACTCACAGCTTTGTATTTACAGTGAAAACGACGTACTGTATCTTGATGTAGAAGGGTGTGCTAGTTGAGTCTTACCGCGGAAAACGCCCTGAAGAAAATACCTTATACGCTGATGATGTTGACTGGGTTCGGAATAATTGTATCGCTGTTTTTCACAGGACTGGTCGATATAAACATACAGACCGAGGATCTGGGGGAAGACGAGTTCATGGCTGCAACTGTTCTCCAGAATCTCTTGACTTATCAGGTGCCGGAGTCAAAACAGGGCAGCTTGAACTACGAATACAGTGGGCGCAGAGCGACTCTGCCGGTAGAGCTTTTCACACAGGAGGCAACGGACTCACAGCTAGGCTACATGGAAGAAAGTTCTTACTGTTACATACCGGAGGTCAACGGCCTTGATGGGGAAAACTTCGCGGTCTTCATTGAACCTCTTTCCGAGACCTCCTATGACCTTGAATGTACTCAACAGCAAGGAATCTCGACCAGGAGACAGGTAACGGTTTACACAGAGCCTGTAAGCGCTCCTGTAACTTTACAAGGCGAAAAAGAAAACGTTTTAGCACGGGTGAGTGTCTATCAGATCCTCTAAAGGTCAGGAGATGATCGGGGAGATTGTGGTATACGGTGCGGCGATCTTCACAGCGCTCGCATTCTTCTTAATAATTACACTGGGGGAGGCAAGGTTGGAGGAAGATATAAGGCCGAGAGTCGATTACTCTCTAAATGAAGTGAAAGCCGGCTCTGCGATCAAAACCTCATTAAACGGAGATATCTACATCGACGAACAACCTAGCTCCAAGTACGGTCAAATAGCTCCTAAAGAGCTTCTGTCACTTTACCTGTCGACAAACGGCAACATAAGGCTGGGAGAGGATACTTTCTCGGAATCAGAGGTTCAAAGCGATCTCGAACAGCATTTTAATTACACACTTGATGCCTCACTTGACTCATCGTATTACCGGATGAAAGTGGAAAACAGGGCATCTGTTATAGAGGTCAGCGACGGTCAGGCAAACCGCCAGATCTCGTATTCCAGGATGATTCCTCTTGCCGGTGGAGAGACCGCAGAGTTCGAGCTGTGGGTACAGGATTCTGTAGGTGATGAAAGTTGAGGAAAGGCGTAGCAGCAGATGTATTAGCTATTACTATAATGTTCGGAATGAGTTTAACGCTCTCGGGTCAGTCGCTGCTGCTTTCTGAGTCCGTAACCCAGCAGACATCTTACGTTGTAGATGATCTGCGCATGGTCTCAAGGGCGAGTTCAGCAGCTGACAGCTACCTGTATGATTACGCTCAGGTAGGGGTTGAAAGATCCATCGAGCAGAAAACACTTGAGAAAGCAAGGGCGGGCGGCGATATTTCCTGGACTGGTCAAAAGGTCTCAACTTTTACCGCTGAAAACTTACGAAGTACCGCAGTCAGCAACCTTGAGACTGCCTCCGAGAGCTACTTTCATGAAAACTATGTGGCTGATGAAAAACCGGTACCATGTCGCATAACCAACCCGGAAATCGATATAGCGATCACGGAAACACAGGATGTGTTAAAAGGAGAGTTAAGCCCTGAGAACTATCTTGCGGTCGAATGTAGCGCACAAAAGACAACTGTGACTGCTACTAAGGAGTCTTCCACAACGGCCGCGTTCAACTCCCGGAACAACCGTTACGGTACTTACGCCGCAGAGGCAGCAAAGATACTCTACGACCTACAGTCAGAATGGGAAGGCAACCGAAGACGGTATACAGGAACAGCTTCAGCATGTGGGACTACAGCAGGTTTAGCAGCTGAGGCTAACTCAGAGGCAAGATCTGATGCGTATGATCTCTACAGCCGGGAAGCTGAGCAGGCTGTCTCAACAAACCTCGAAGACACGAGCATACAGGATGAAGACTACCGTCTTTCAGAAGTAACTGAGACCAGATCCGAAACTGATTCTTCCGGGGTCTGTAGCTGCGATCCTGAACCGGTTCCATGTAAAACCGGTACCTGTACCAGAGTCATATGTGATAAAACCGAGTTCGAGTCAGTTTCCGAGATCAGAGTAGATGAAGCACAGGCTAGCATGACTTTAAAGGACGATAAGTACAAAATACTCGGCGAACGCGGCTTTCAACCCTTGGAATTCAAAATAAGCGATTATACGCAGAGTTTTAACTCGGATTGACGGATCAACGGTTTAAATTTTCCTTACAAAAATCGTGGTAGGTGATCAAACAGTGCCAGAAGAAGACGACAACACAGTATACATTGGATCCAAACCGCCGATGAGTTACGTTCTAGCGGTTGTAACTCAGTTCAGCGGCGACAGAGATGAAGTACACGTTAAAGCAAGAGGTAAAGCCATTTCCCGGGCAGTCGATGTAGCGGAGATGGTGACAAGAGATCACGTCGAGGAAGCAGACGTAGAGGACATAGAGATTGGCACAGACGAGATCGAGACGGATGAAGGAGACAGCATGAAGGTATCATCAATCCAGATCGACCTAGCAAGATAATCCAAGAGAGGCCTTCTCGGCCTCAAAACTTCATGTTTTTTATACGACTTCTACAAAATTAGCTGATATGAACAAAGGAATGTCCCAGACACTGACCCTGGTAGTAATCGCATCCGTACTTATGATGACGGCTTTGACGGTCGCGGTACTGGGACGAACAACTCTTCTAGATAGCAGCGAAAACTTGAACCGTGACGCATGCGTTCAAGCAGTTGAAGGCGCCTGTGGTCTGTCTGAATCGGTTCCGGCTCCCTCTCAATGTGTGGAAAGATCGGATGATGGCAGTATAACCAGCCACGTCGATATAGCGAGCTACAACTACGAGGACGGAAGATACATCTGTTCAGGAAATTAAAATGGAAGTAACGCTTCGAATGATAGTTGCCTTCGCATTGTTGGGCATAATGGCTCTTCTGGCAGGTTCTATCGCTCAGGATCAGACTCAGAGCGCGGATTCGACTCTTGATTCTCAGGTCACTTCGGCTAAGTGTGATCTCTGGGAGGTTCAGAGAAGTGAGAGTTCTGACGGGTGTAATAGGGCTCGCTACCTCTATGAGAAAAACTGTGGCTCCGGTAGCGTTTCCAGTAAATGCCAGACTAAATACGGCGATTAAGCTTATTTTTTAGCTTCCAAGGACAGCTCGCTGGAAATAATGTTCTCTATCTCCCAGAGTTCGCTGTGTTCCTTTTCGAACTCTAAATCTACTCCTATCAGCGGCACAGGGTTCAATGTATGAGAGGTCTTGTTCTCATCTGCGGTTCCTAAGTCCTCACAGTTTCCATGGTCTGCGGTAACAACCATTCCATAATCCGAGTCCTTGACTGCCTCAACTAGCCGCCCCAGATTTCTGTCAACTGTTTCTACTGCGGTGATAGATGCGTCCAGGTCTCCGGTGTGTCCTACCAGATCTCCGTTTGCGTAGTTCAAAAGGATGAAATCGTATTTTCCATCTTCTATAGCGTCCAGAACAATGTCTGTTGTCTGTTCGGCATGCATCTCCGGTTTCTGATCGTAGGCCTTGATCTTATCGCTTTCAATGAACTCTCTGTCCTCGTCTTCGAACTCAAGCTCTCTCTGTCCGTTGAAAAAGTAGGTTACATGCGGTTTCTTCTGGCTTTCTGCCACCCGCAGCTGACTTTGTCCTGCGGCCTGTATCTTCTCGCCTAACGTGTTTTCCACTACCTGCTTTTCGAAAAGCACAGGGTTCTCGAACTCCTCTCGATAACGGAACATCGAGGTAAAGTTCGGCTTAATGGCGGCTTCGAACTCGCTGAAACCTTCCTTTATCAGCGCATCCGCTATCTGACGTTCACGGTCCGCACGGAAGTTGTAGAAAACTACCTCCTCATCGTCTTTCATGCCTTCATAGTTTTCCGCTATACTTGGTTGGATGAAATAATCGTAGTCTCCGTCCTCGTAGCATTTTTCGACTGCTTCTGCGGGTTCGCTGAACTCAAAGCCTTCTCCCGCGGTCATCGCACGGTAGGCTTTCTCTGTCCGCTCCCAGTTGCTATCGCGGTCCATCGAGTAAAAACGACCCATGACAGTTGCGATCTCTCCGCCGTATAGATCGCAGAACTCGCCGACCTTTTCCAGGTATTTTTCCGCGCTCTTCGGGTCTACGTCCCTTCCATCGGCAAAACAGTGGATGCGTACTTCCACATCGTAGTCCGAAGCCGCTTCCATCAACGCTTCTAAGTGGTCTATGTGTCCATGGATTCCTCCATCGCTGATGATTCCTGCGAAATGAACTGTAGTATCGTTTTTCTCAGCTCTTTCCAAGGCCTGTACAAGCCCGTCATTGTCCTGTAGTTTGCCTGATTCAACTGCGTTGTTGATCCGTGTCAGCCGCTGTGGTATGGCTCTGCCGGCGCCCATGTGTAGGTGACCTACTTCGCTGTTCCCGGTATAGCCTTCCGGCAGCCCGACGGCAGGTCCGGAGGCTTCAAGTCTCTGGAATCCGGTCTCCATCAAACTGTCAAGCGTCGGTGTATCCGCCTGCTTGAACGCGTTACCCTGTTTTTCATCTCTGAGACCTACTCCGTCCATTACTACTAGTACTACCGGTTCCATACGGTTTGATTCGGGCGGCGTGAATTAGTTAGTTCTGGTTTTATATTCGAGAAAAAGGAATCAAGTACCGATGGGTTTAACCGATAGGCTGAAACACGCAACGGAGAAGGTCTCGGGCGATAAAGACGTTGAGGAATCTTCTGCTAACTACGAGACTATAGAGGATAATTTACAGCAGATCAAAGACGAGATAACAGGAACGCCCAAGACAAGTGTAACAGACCTAGAAAACTCTTCGATGCGCAGACAGGTAGAAGAGACCGTGGCTGACGACGAAGACAAAGAACAAGGCCCGAAGGTAAACTCTGAGCCGAAAAGTATCAAGGAAGAACAAGGCCCTGACAAAGAAGAGCTGATGGATGAAATCGCAGAACTCGAATCAGAGTCCGGGGCGGACGATGAAACTCTGGAAGAACTCGAGGAACGTATAACGGAAGTAGAAAAAGAACTGATGTCCGCTGAAACCGAGAAACTATCGGAAATCGGCGATCTTGAACAGAGAGTAACACAGCTAGAAGTAGACGAACAGAAAGATGAGGCAGGCTTCGAAGAGTTCGAGCAGAGAATGAATCGGCTTGAAGCCGAACTTGAAACACTTGACTCGCCTGAAATACTTGACAATCGTCTCACGGAGCTAGAAGACCTTGTAGAGAACCCTGAGCGCCGGATGAACTGGCTTATCGAAAACGGCCTAGAAGACCGGCTCGACCTAGATTTCGATACTTCAGGGCTTGAAAACAGGCTTGACTCGGTTGAAGACCGGCTGGAGGACTTCCAACAGAAGCTGGAGTCAAACGAAGGCGTACAGCAAGAGGAGTTCGACCAGCTGAAAACTGAGATAGTTGAGCTACGGGAAAAAACAGATAGTTTAGAGGAGGAAATGCGTTCAAGGCTCGAGAATCTCGAAGACGACTCTGGAAATGTCGAGGAGTTATGGGAGGCGATGGATGAAGAAGTCTCGATGCTTGAAAAACGCATAGAGGACAACAAGCGCCAAAACGAGCAGCTTCTCGATCAGATGGTACAGCTCACCGAGCTAGTGAAGGACGGACTCCGGTAGCGTTTTAATTCTTTGACCACTTCACGGTATTAAGTGATTCAAAAGTGGCGGAAGAGGTAATTTTCGGTGGAGATGAAGAAGACCAAACAGAACAACAGGACTCTCAGAAATCCCTTCTAGACGAACAGAAGGAAGAAACTGAAGAAGAGTCGGAAAAAGTACCAGAAGAAACAGAACAGGAAGATGAAGACAAAGACTCTTCCGAAGAACTTCTACAGACGGAAGAAACTGGAGAAAACACAGAGAAAGATGAGGTCTCCGAGCCAGAGGGCAACTCGGATCTCGAAGAACAGTTCCAGGAAAGACTGGATGAGATGGAAAATCGGTTCGAAGGCCGTATCGAGTCCCTTGAGAACCAGCTCGAAGAGGAAAAAGCCAGCGATGGTCTGGACGAGTTAGAACAGAGAATTAACGTACTGGAATCTAACTCAGGGCTTAAAGCAGAGTTCGTAGAGGACTTAGAAGCGAGACTGGACGGACTTGAAAACGCCAGAGAAGAACTAAACGAAAAAATTGAAGAGCTTGATTCTCAAGACGGCGATGTGTCGGAAGAAGAGATCAAGAACCTGAAAGCAAGCATTGAAGATCTACCGGATTCTGATATCGTAAAAGACATTGAATCGGAGCTTGAAGAGGTTAAAGACCGCGTAGCGGAAAAATCAGATTTAATATCGGATGTAAGAGAAAACCTGATTGAAAGAATTGAAGAAGTTGAAGAATCCGGGGCAGATACCAATGAACTTGACAAAGCACGGGTTAAAGCGGATAACCTCGAGTCTAGGATTGAGAGCCTTGAAGATTCCGATGCTAAAGACGTCTCAGAGTTCGAGGACAGGATTGACGAGCTTGAAGCATCATTGTCCGATATCAGATGGATATTCAACGACTTCGAGGATCTAGCGGAGCTTAAACTTCTAACAGATGAAGAGTTCGAGGATCTAAAGGCCTCAGATCAAGAGTTCGACGTAGATGTGGAAAGCATCGAAGACAGAGTTAATGGTTTACAGGAAAGATTTGATGAACTTGAAGACGCACATTACGATCTTAAAGACGAACTTGGCGGCGTCGGCAGCGATGAAGAGCTTGGATTAATCAGGGAACGACTTAATCAGGTCGAAAGTAACTCTGGTATTGAAGCAGAGTTTATAGATACCTTGGAGGATAGAATTGAAGCTCTTGAAGCTGAAAAACAGCCAGATATTGAACCAATCCTCAACGAAATCGAAAGACAGGAAGAGGAAGTTCGGGACATCCGTGAAGGATATCAGGAACTTGGAGAGATGATGAGAGTCATTCTCAAAGAGCTAAGAGAGACACGCTAGTCTCCTATTCGCCCTTATTTTTTATACGAAACTGTCAAGACCTGGCTGACGGGATTCTAGAGCAGTTTCGAGCTTTTTAAGGCCGGAGTTGACTCTTTTCTCCGAGAAACCATGGTCTTCGACCAGAACCTTTCTGATTTCGTCTTTATCCGGCTCTCCGAACTCGTAACTGGTTTCCTCGACAGGCGGATTCAGGAAAAACTCCTCGATAAGCTCCGGATCGTTTTCAAACTCCGTGTCCTTGACCTTGTCCTCTTCTAGAATATCTTCCAGACTATCATGCTCTCTTACGATCTTTAAAGCTGTCTTAGGGCCGATGCCGTGAACTCCGTCCGGGTTGAAATCGGTTCCCATCAGGATTCCCATCCAGACAAGCTGTCTGTGGCTTACTTCTAGTTCGTCCAGCACGTTCTCGAGTTCTATTCTCTCGACTGAGATCTTTTTCGTGCCTCCGCCGGAACTCTTGCGGGTTTTCCGGGATGTAAGGTTCCTGACCATCCGGTCGGCTCCGAAAAGCATACAGTCCCAGTCCTGGCTTCCAACCGCATAGACCTCATCTCCTACCATGGAGGCGGCTTGAGCCTCTCCTTCGCTTGGCGCTTCGACGTAAGGAACGCCCATCGCATCAAGCAGTCGTTTGGACTCTTCTATCATATCTCCTGTAAGTTTAGAGGACTGTGTTGCCTTCGAGTAGGCTTCTGATATCTTTCCCTCATCTTTGAGCTTCTCCCACTCGTCTCTCGCCTCTTCTCGTTTTTTACGGCGCTTGGAAGATTCCTTTGACTTTAAATCCGGCATCTCGCCGTCGAAAACATAGACAGGACGTATCTCATTTTCCATCAAGTTGATTGTTCTGTAGAAAAGCCCTGAAAGATGAGATGTTACATTTCCGTCGCTGTCTTTCAACGGGGTGCCGTCTCTCTGTCTTATTATTGATAAAAACTGGTACAACGTGTTCATAGCGTCGATGGCCAGTTCTTTGTTATGTAAATCCTCGAAACCTATTTCTTCAGGCTCTATCAGCTCTCCTAGATCTACGCCCATAGAAAAACGTTTAGGCTTCCAAGCTTAATAACCGGGTATGGATGATCTATGTGGGTACTGCGGTCAGAAAAAGGCAACCGAGAGCTGCGAGGTCTGCGGTTCGAACGTTTGCTCGAACTGTAAGCTAGAGTACGGATGTAAAGTCTGTGGCGGCGGAACAAAGAGTTTTTGGATGAAAAAAGAAGGATGAGCTTAGAGCTTGTCGAAATGCTCTAGCTCTATGCTTTGAAGGCCTTCAACTTCCTCGAGCTGGTTCTCAACGAAGTCCGTACCTCCTTTCTCATCTGTCGTAATAGCCGATACCTTGATAGCTTTCAGTCCGAAAGCCACATCTTCCTCTCCAATATCTGTTACGTCTACCTTTTCACGTACCTGTTCCTTTATCTCTTCTAAGTCGGTTTCGGCATCTTCCGGCATAAGTTTGAAAACACAAGCAATCTTTCCCATAAACGTAAATGAAAGAGAAAAGTATAAAACAGGATTTGACTCTCCTGCGCGCTCTAGGCTAGGCCTAGCTTCTGCTTCAGTTTCTTCAGTAGCTCTTTCATTTGTGGTTTAGTCACCTCGGGAAAAACGATTAGTACCCCGGGCTTTTCAAGCCAGCCCTAACAGCTTTTTAAAAAAGCTTCAGCTCCTGAATACTATTAGAAGCCCGCATGGTCTAGTGGAAAGACGGCACCTTGCGGAGGTGCAGATCCAGGGTTCAAATCCCTGTGCGGGCGAAACTTCTGAAAGTTTCATCATCAGAGGTCGCATAAAAGCGGCTTTCGGGTAAAAATCTGGGTTTATTCTTCTTTATAAGAAATTGTGGTTATGGACGGATCGATGTTGAAAGTTTAGCTGAGGCTTGGCTGCCCGGAACTTTTCACAAGGAATTTGATCTCATCGACGGTTTCCTGTGTGTCTTTTGAGCCGTCACTTTCCACAAGTATCCGGTAGTTCATGAAATGTCTCAGCGCGTCTTTTTCCCGTTCATTTAACTCCTCGAACCGGATGTCTTCGAACTTTTCGTATCTAAGAGCAAGGCTTCTAATTGATTCGCGGGCTTTCCGCATCTCCAAGCGGGTTTTGTTGGTTTCAGTTTCCAGGTATTCTCGGAATCGTCCGTTCAGCAGCACAGTCATTGTAAGGAATAATTGCTCATGATATCCCTATTAAGGCGATTTACGGATGTCCGAGAATCTGCTTGAGTTCTCTATATCTTGTTTTCCACGGTTCTAGAAGTTTTCCACCGGTGATTCGCTGGTTGTCCGTTAACTGTCCGAAACTTCTTCGAACTCGAGGGCTACAGAGTTTATACAGAAACGTTTCCCGGTCGGTTCCGGACCATCGTCGAAGACATGGCCGAGATGCGAACCGCATTCTGTGCAAAGAACTTCTGTACGCTCCATGCCGTGGGATTTATCCTCCTGGAACTCGACCGATCCCTCATCGGCGTCGTAGAAGGAAGGCCAGCCACAGTTCGAGCTGTACTTGGTCTTGCTGGAGAAAAGCTGGTTTCCACAGGCTGCACACCGGTAAAGGCCGTCATCGTCTTTTTCCACGTACTCGCCTGAAAAACGCGGCTCCGTGCCTTTTTCACGCATAACGCGGTACTGTTCGCTGGAAAGTTTTTCCTTGAACTCTTCTTCCGTTCTTGGCGTTTCCATAGCTAAACAGTAGGCTTGAAATTCCTTAACTCTAAGGTTAAAACTGTGAAAGCAGTTTATGCGGCGTTCTTCCGGCTGGAAAAGAGCAGGGAAATCGAGGTCGGAGCGCTCGGGAAAATACAGTTCCCAGAAGGAATCTATGTTTACGTCGGATCAGCCATGAACTCCGTGGAAAAGAGGTTAGAACGGCATTTTTCCCGGACAGAGAACAAACACTGGCATATAGATTATTTTTCCGCAGTAGCACAGCCCATTGACTATTTCATACTTCCAGAGAATTCAAGCTACGAATGTGTTCTCTCAGAAACAGCGAACGCTATAGGCGAACCTGTCGATAGCTTTGGATCTTCGGACTGTGAGTGTAAAACCCATCTATACAGAATTAAAAACCGTTGACCACGTTTTTCCTGTTTTCCAAGTTATCAAGGGTCGTATCTGTAATTCTCTGTAACGCCTCGATACTGTTAAACGCGTTATGCGGTGTGATCAGCACATCCTCTCTGTCGATCAGTATATGGTCTTCCAGGATTGTTTTCGGGTCGCATTCATCTTCCATCTCGCTGAGATATCCTATATCGTCTTCTAGAAAACATTCTTCTTCCAAGACGTCTAGGCCGGCTGATTTAACCTGGTCTTTCTCCAAAGCCTCGATTAACGCCTCTGTATCGATCAGACCGCCTCTAGCAGTGTTGACTAGAACGGTTCCGTCCATAAGGTCGAATTCCTCTTCGCTTAGAAGGTGTTCTGTCTGCTCGACTAGCGGGCAGTGAAGTGTTATGATGTCTGACTGTCTGAACAGGTCTTCGTTGCTGACGTACATGAAACCGAGTTCTTCCGCGGCTTCGTGATCTGGCTTTGGATCTGAGGCGATTACATCCATGCCAAACCCGTTTGCCATCTGTATTACGTGTTTTCCGATCGAACCGGTGCCTACAACTCCGAGCTTTTTTCCCTCTAGATCGAAGCCGCGCAGTCCTTCGTGATCGAAATCGCCTTCATCAACCTTTCTTATAGCAGAGTATATCTTCCGGCTCAAAGCCAGGATAAGTCCGAAGGTGTGTTCTGCCACAGTGTTGGCGCCATAGTAGGGGACGTTACAGACATCGATGCCCTGCTCACGGGCTTTTTCAGTATCAACATGGTCGAAACCCGTAGAACGACAGGCAACAAGATCCGCATCCAGGGAGTCAAGCACCTCGCCGTTGACATCCGAGGAGACGAAAACAGCTACCGCATCGTAGCCTTCCGCAAGCTCGACGGTCTCGGAGTTCAAAGATTCTTCGAAGAAATCAATCTCCAAGTCGTACTCTTTGTCCTCTAAATATTCTTTCTCCCAGTCTTCGGCGTCGAACCATGCTACCTTCATAGAGAGGTTATTGGCTTCCTTGAACAAAAAGCACGGCCTCGACTGGAATCCGTCCTGATTTAACCACTGAGCTGTAAATTTTCCTGTATGGACGAAATCAGTGTCCGGGTCGCAGGGAAAAAACACAGTGTGGAGCTAGCTGACAGCCTTATACGTCAGTTCTGGGGTCTAAGCTTCCGTTCGGAGGGAAAGATGCTTTTCGACTTCGGAGCCAAGACCAACGCATTCATCGATATGATGCTGCTTTCCGATCCGCTGTACCTGTATTTCCTTGATCCCGAGAGAAAAGTTATTGAGAAGATGGAAGCAGAGCCTTGGGGCTTCGATCCGCGGAGTTGGAAACTCTACAGGTCGGATGAAAAATACAGGTATCTTTTGGAAAGCTTCGAGGAGCTTGAACTGGATCAGGGCGATACCGTGGACTTCGAGCTTTAAAGATTCAGCTACGAACCTAAGGTATGAACTTAACAAAATTCTGCCCGCGTTGCGGTAAAGAAACCGAAAAGCTCTACGGGGAGAGAAAAAAGCTGTGTGCCGACTGTTACCCGGATAAAAACGATCTTCTTGAGATCCCGGACGTCGTAGAGATCACGATCTGTAGTGTCTGCGGCCGGATGGAACAGAGCGGAAAATGGCTCGAAGAGTACTCAGTTATAGACCAGCTATCGGCGAAGTTCTCCGAGTACAACGAGGAAGGGATCGAGATGCAGCTACAGTACTGGGAGGAAGATGAAGACTTCCTTGTGCGCGTACACGCCACCAAAGGCGAAATAAAGGCGTCTTATGATACCGAGGTCAGGTTCAGCAAGACTCAGTGTAAAAACTGCTCGAAGTTCGCCAGCGGATTCTTCAAGGTCAAGATCCAGCTACGGGGAGACGGCGACCTAGAGAAGGTCTCAAACGAGATCATGGATCATGCTGCCGAAATCACCAACGATGACCGGAACAAGTTTCTTTCCAACGTCGAGAAAAACCACAGCGGCTACGACATCTTTCTATCAACCGAGCCGATGGCAAAACAGATCCTCAGCCGGCTGAGAAAGCACTACGACCCCGATATCAAGCGAAGCTACGAGTTAATGGGCGAGGAAAACGGGGAAGAAGTCTACCGGAACGTTGTATCGGTCCGGATCGAGTAGTTGTTCCTGTTTTAAAAGACTGAGTTCTAAAGTTGAGGTATGCCGGAAGATGAAGAACAGGGAATTGGCCGCGTACGTGAACCAAGCGGCGATGAAGTACTAGGAGTCGTATTAAGAAAGGAAGGCGGTGGAAAGTACCGTGTATACTGTACGGACGGCAATGAAAGAATCTGTAGAATCCCTGGAAGCAAAAAACGTGGAATGTGGGTTGAAAGAGACAAAGTAGTGCTTGTAGACCCATGGAAGATCCAAGGCGATGAGAAAGGAGATATTGTAAACTCTTACTCGAACGCTGAGACTCGGTGGCTTGAAGATCGCGGTCACCTGGATGAAATCAGCGAGTTCCTATAGACCAGTCTTTTTCTAATGGAAAGAGAGTTCGAACGTCGATGGCAGGAAAAAAGCCGTAGAATGTTCGATAACTCGGAAGCGAAAAAAGCCTTCGATAACGTATTCGACCATTATACAAAGAAGGCTTTGATGAAGCTCTCGGATCGCGGAGTTCTCTCACAGCTTTATGGAACCATAGAGTCCGGTAAAGAATCGAAGGTTTTCCTGGCCGATACGCCTGACGGCGAACGCGTACTTGTAAAGATATACATGACTCGGGCCGGTGGATTCAGAGAGATGGAACAGTACCTGCGTGGCGATCCACGTTTCGAGAGCTTCAAGTCCGATAGAAGAAGCATAATTGAAGAATGGTGTAAAAAAGAATACCGTAACCTTCAGAAAGCTCAAGACGTTGTAAAATGCCCGAAACCAATCGCAACAGAGAAAAACATCTTAGTCATGGAGTTTATAGGCCAGGATTTTTCGCCTTTCCCGAAGCTCAAAGAAGTTGAGATAGAGAACCCGGAGCTAGGCTGGAAAAAGACAAAGAAAGCGATCAAAAAACTCTGGGAGGAGCAAAAACTTGTTCACGGCGACCTATCCGAGTACAATATCCTAGTGACTGATGAGCCAGCACTGGCATGGATAGACTTCTCACAGGGGGTTCACAGAACTCATCCGAGAGCAAAGGAGCTTCTGGAAAGAGATATTCAAAACACTGCGAAGTTTTTCCGAAGCCAGGGTGCGGAGACCGACGAACAGAACTTCTATAACAGCCTTATTTCCGATTGATAAGCTCTCTACTCAAGATCGAACTATTATAAAGCTTGTACGAGACCATTAGCTGTGAAGCAAGTACGCATACCTGAAGACAGGATCGGCGTTATCATCGGAGAAGGCGGCGAGACCAAACAGGACTTCGAGGAGCTAACCGACTGCGAAGTCAAGATAGAAGGCAACGTAGTCAAAGTTGAAGGAGAAGCATTCGACGAACTAATGGCGGAAAAAGCCGTTAAAGCAGTTGGAAGAGGTTTCAACCCTGACAAAGCTCTACAGCTTGTTGAAAAAGACGTAGGGTTTCACATTATCAACATAAAGGACTTCACGCAGAACTCATCCCGTCAGGAAGAGTTAAAGGGCCGTGTGATCGGAAGAGATGGAGAAACACGCAGACATATCGAAAAGGAAGCTAACATAGATCTATCCGTCTACGGAACGACCGTGGCGCTGATAGGTAAAGGACAGAATATACAGGTAGCGGTCGAAGCACTTAACATGCTGTTAAACGGCAGCACTCATTCGACGGCGTATGACTACCTTGAGAGAAATCAATCGAAGATTGTGCGGTAGCTAGAGCCGGACAGTTAAGAATCATCGGACGTAAAACGATATTATGAGCGAAGGCATGGAACAACCGGAGATGGAAGAATCTGATCACAAAGAGATTTCCGTCGCCGAGTTCTTCGAGAAGAACAGACACCTACTAGGATTTGAGAACCCTCAGAAATCCATAATCACGGTTACGAAAGAGGCAGTAGATAACTCTCTGGACGCATGTGAAGGAGACGAGATTCTGCCGGAAATACACGTACTAATTGATGAGATCGGCGATGAGAAATGCCGTATCGAGATCAGAGACAACGCGATCGGACTTGACAGAGAGACAATTCCGAAGGTATTCGGTAAGCTCCTCTACGGTTCGAAGTTCCACAAGCTTCAGCAGAGCCGTGGACAGCAGGGAATCGGAATCTCCGCTTCCGCGATGTACGCCCAGCTTACAACCGGAGAACCGGTGACAGTATGGTCCAAACAGGAAGGAGAGCCATGCCACAAGTTCGTTGTCCGTATCGACACGGAGAAAAACGAACCTGAAATTATAGAAGATGAAGTAGTTGGAAAGGACTCCGATGAGTTCCCAGGCGGGAAGGATTATTACTTCGATCACGGAACCACAATCGAGATGAACATCGAGGCAAAGTACACTGGCGGACATCACTCGGTGAAAAACTACCTCAAGCACACCGCGATCATGAACCCGTACGCACGGATCGTACTAAGAGAGCCGGACGGAAACAAGATCGAGTACCCAAGGGTCTCGAAAGATCTTCCTCAGAAACCGAAGGAGATCAAACCGCACCCACACGGAGTCGAACTCGGAATCATGATGAGGATGATCGAAGGCTCATCGGCCAGAACCGTCTCCTCATTCCTACAAAACGAGTTCACACGTGTCGGAAGAACTTCAGCCGACGACATATGCGAGGAAGCAGGAATCGATTCCGATAGAAGACCGAACACGTTGGACAAAGACGAGATCGAGACGCTGTTGAAGGCAGCCCAGAACGTAAAGCTACAGTCTCCGCCGAAAGACTGTCTTTCCCCGATCGGAGAGGAGTTAATCGAGAAAGGGCTTCAAAAAGAGTTGAACCCGGATATGATCTTTGCGGAAACCCGTAAACCGAAGGTGTACAAAGGAAACCCGTTCCAGGTCGAGGTAGGACTGGCATGGGGAGGAGACATCGATGAAGAAGGATCCTTCGACGAGCTAAGATTCGCAAACAAGGTTCCATTGCTTTACAAGAAATCCTCGTGTGTGACCACGAAAGCAGTAGAGGAAGTATCTTGGAATCGGTATAATGTCTCACAGACAGGAGACCGGCCGCAAGGACCGCTTTACATCCTAGTCCACATCGCATCGGTATGGGTTCCGTTCACATCCGAAGGAAAGGAAGCCGTAGCGAACTATGAGGATATCCGCAAGGAGATGAAGCTAGCCTTGCAAGAAGTCGGCCGCAAGCTAGGCCGAGAGCTTAAACGCCAGGAGCGACGTGAGATCCAGGAAAAGAAGAAAAGACAGCTTACGTCCTACGCAAAAGAGATGGGGCCGGCGATCGTCGAGCTAGCAGGAGAAGGAAGCCCAGAAGAGATCGAAGAGAAAATCCAGGCAATGGTCCATGCGGACTACAACCCGGAACAGCTCTAAGAGGAGTTACAAGTGAAGAGAGATACAATGAAGACTCAGACAGCAAATCAAAACCAGAAAGCCGCCGGAGCGCGGCTCAACCTGATCAAACTTGGTGAGGTTTGATGCCAAAGAAAGACTTAGCAAACGACGAAACAACGATTGAAAAACTAACACATCTAGGACGTAAGCTGAAAAACCAGCTTTACGATGCCGACTCGGAGAATCTGACGATAGAGACAAAGGTGCGCTCAAAGTCCAACGTCGAGTACGACGAAGAGGACGGAAGACTTGAGCTAGGAGACAGCTTCTCCCAGAGAAAGTTCCTGAATATCAGCCACGCCAGAAAATTCATGCAGACCACTCTGGTCGCAAGCAAGGCAAAGGAACTGGTTGAAAACGGCCGTACTGCCTCAATCAGAGAGGTTTACTACCAGTTAAAGCACACAGTTCCCGGACTGGATGAGAACACATTTGAAGATCAGGACGAGTCCAACAACGTAGTAGTCGACATCGAGACTGCTACAGGAGCGATCAGAGAGGACCTACACCTGTTCGCAGAGCCGAAAGGACGGCTTTTCGGACCTATCAAGATTAACGACTCCGGTGACACTATCGACGGTATGAGCATGGGTTCTGCCGGAATGGCGATTCCATCTATTGTTGATCACCTGGAATTTGAGGAGAACAACGCTGATTTCATCCTCGTAGTCGAGACATCTGCTATGGTTAACCGACTGGTAGAAGAAGACTTCCACGAGGAACAGAACGCGATCATCATCGGTACAGGAGGACAGCCAGCAAGAGGAGCCAGACGCCTGATCAACATGATGCACAACGAACTGGATCTACCGGTATACGTCTTCACTGACGGTGACCCATGGGGATACTACATATACTCAGTTCTCAAATCCGGATCGATGAGCCTCGCATTCCAGTCAGACCGCCTGGCAACACCGGATGCGAAGCTAATCGGTATGACAATGGAGGACATCGAAACTTATGACCTCCATCACGTAACAGAAGACCTGAAAGGAAAGCCAAAAGGAAGTGGTGGACCGACAAAGGACTTCAAGCGAATCCACGACGTCATGGACTACGAGTGGATGAAAAACGACGACTGGCAGAACCAGCTACAGAAGATGCTGGACATGGGAGTCAGAGTAGAACAGCAGGCTCTAGCAGCACAAAGCCTAGAATTCGTGGCAAACGAGTACCTGCCAAACAAGATCGAGAACGAAGAGTTCCTGGACTGAAAAGCTAGTTCAGTAACTGGTGCCTAACGGCACCCCTCATTTTCTCTTCTTTTACTTGTTTGTTAGCCCGGATAAGTCTTTTTCAGGGCCGATTGGAAATTCTAGGCATGCACACCAAAGATATAGGGGATCTTGCCGAAATAGCGGTGGCTAAGAAGGTAATGAGTTTGGGAAAATCTGTTTCGTTCCCGTTCGGAGACAATGAACGTTACGACCTCCTTGTTGATGACGGCGACATCCAAAAAGCACAGGTAAGGAAAGCAGCATATAAGCAAGATTGTCTGGTTTTTAGATGCTATAGCAACCACAGAGAGAATGGTGAAATAGTACGAGAGAGCTTCAGCTCCGAACAGATAGATGTCTTCTACGTCTGGTGCCAGGAGATGGACGAGGTTTTCAAAATACCTGTTGAACAAGCGCCGAACTCAACTATGAGCCTAAGAATAGAGGCTGCTGACAACGGTCAGAAAAAAGGCGTGAATTGGGCGGAAGATTACAGAATCTGAGCCAGACAAGCACTTGATTAAAAAGCATTTCTGTAAATACACTATTATACAGCCCAGGTAGCTCAGCAGGTAGAGCGCGACGCTGTTACTTATTTTCCGTAAAACGAAAATGAACAGACACGTCGTGGTCGCAGGTTCGAGCCCTGCCCTGGGCGCTCTGTCTTTCATAATTAAGTCAGTCATTTGATTTTTCGCCTATACTAAATTCAGTCTTTCGCTGTCGTGACCAGCTAGATTTTCAACTAAACGAGCGCTGAGAGTAGGAGGTGTCGAGCTTCAAATATCAGGAGGTATAGCTCTCGAGCTGTTGAGTGGCGCCTACTCTTTCCCGGATCTCTTTCATGATTCTTCTTTCTCTCAACTTTAGGAACTTGTCGTAGTCGTCGTTTTTCATTGCGTAATAGGCATCTTCAGGAATTAAATGGTCTTCCAAGACTTTTTTGACTTCTTCCTCGCTCCCTAATGAGTTTTCCATTTCCTCGATATATTTAGATGGGGCTTTAGCTTTAATTTTTTGATTTGTCTTCTTTTTAATCAGTGAGCGATTCAAAACAGTATTGCGTTTGTTGCTGTCAACTCCCTGATCTTTTAGATATTTTTTAGGGAATAGATGGTGATCCTCAAGGTTATGGTGGTCTACAGAATCTCCTGTAAGGAAGTCTCTTGCTCCGGAGAGAAGAGCTAGACTTATAACGCCCTTGTAGACTCCACTTGACTTAGAACTAACCGAACTGAGATCCATCTCTTTTAATTGATTGTCTGACATCAGAGCTTCTGGTTTAGCATCATCCCACTTTTCGAAATCTCTAACGTCTTTATGAGACTTAGTTGAGGTCTGGCTGCTGTATCTTTGGCTGAAAACAGTACTCCAATACCAGGTCTGTAATCTCTCATATTGTTTAGCTTCATCGTTCTCATTGTCTATCGATCTGAGAATAGCTGCCGTAGGCGCAACCAGTCCATTATAAGGGATCCAGTCCGAGTTCTTAACTCCGAAACCGCCATCTTGATTGCTTTTCATTCTGTTAAGGGCTTTCTCGAAGCTTCTGGCGGACTCTTTCCAATCTTCATCAAAGTCCGCTGTATCGAGCATAATGAGATTTTTTCTCTTAGGAGGCTGATCTCTTATCAGTGCTAAAGTACGCAATATGTTCTTTTTGTAGGTGTTGTCGTCCTTTCCATCTGCAAATTCGTGGATGCGGGGAAACTCCTCTCTGTTTTCGTATATTCCGTTCCAGAGATCTCGAAGTCGAATGTCTTCTCTAAAAAGACGAGCAGTAAGTAGATCGAATACGGCAAGAGGCTTTCCTGTTTTGTTAATTCGTTCGAATATTTCTACGACCGTATTTAGGTCTTCATCATCTTCTACTCGTGGTAATTCGACTGTTGCAACGCTAAAATCCATCATGTTCTCCGCATAGTTCTCAAAGTTGTCCCATAGATCGTCATTACCTGTCAAGTCCTTGTATTTGTTGCTCCAGTTAATCATATTTTTGTAATTTCTGAGCGCCTTAAGAGGCACCACATTTTTTCTGAAGCATTTTTCCTCGCTTTCGTAGGGCTTGTAAGATCTTGTACCTCTCCTTTCGCTGAACACTGCGTCCTCCCATTCTTCTTCCACAGCGTGTTCCATGTCTATAAAGAACTCGTATACGTAGTTAGTGTTTCCTAGACCTTTTTCCTCAGGAAATCTATGAGAATTAAAGGCATAATAGAGCGAAGTTATTCTTTGCTGACCGTCTAATATCATTCTCCTTGGATTTTTTGTGGTTTCTTGTACGCCTTCTATGGTTCGTGGTTCAAAGGGGGCGTCCTCTGGATCTACTCTTAGTAAAAGTAATGTGCCTATGAAATAATCGTTTAATATTGAGACTAGCAGCTCCTCCACCTCGTTCCGGTTCCATACGAAGGATCTTTGAAAGTGTGGTAGTACTAACCTTCCATTTTCGCTTTCGTCAATAAGGTCTACTAGTCCTTCTTCTCCCGGTTGCATGCTCATACAGATACATTTTAAAATCCTAAGGCTTATCTAATTGATGCCCTTGATGTTTTGACTAGGGCATTGCCTTGGGCGCTCTGTTTCTACACGAGGTTATTAATTAGATTCTTCAGAAGTTGTGTTTATGTCTGCTCGTAAGGGAAGTTTGCTTGAAAAACAGGTTGATACGGTTTTTTCATCTGCTGGTTTTGAATCAGAGACTAACGTCCGTCTATCGGGCTATGAGGTCGATGTCCATGCCGAAATGGGTGATTTAGAGGTCATCGTTGAGTGCAAACAGTATGAATCAAGCAATCTGAATGTCAAAAACAGGATACACGAGTGGAAGGGTAAAAATGAGTCTATCGGCGCGGACTGCGTTGTTCTAGCGGTTTACGGCCAGGAGATAAAGGATGGTGAGCGTGAGATCGCAGAGGATGCGGGAATGGAGATCTGGGGTCAGGAACGGATTGAAGATCTCTTACAGAAAAACGAGGAGGATCGTAAAGAGTTTTTATTCACGCGACTGGATGTAGAGCAAAAAGAGCTGGGCGTATCTTACCGGAGGAAGATCCGTAAACTGGTCTGGAAACCTTACCTAGAGGGCGATAGAGTTGACGCGGATGTAGCCCATGAGAAGCTTTTGCTGATGGTGAAACGTAGGATACGTAGAGAGCTTAACCAGCAGTCGGTTACTCGAGGAGAACGCAGACGTCACATCAACGTATTCGAGAACATCAAGAAAGATGGCTTGATAAGAAGCAATATCGATGTTAAATCCTCCAGCGAGAAGTTTGATAGGATAAAAAAGAAACTGGATGCTGGGGAAACCGAGCTAGCGGAAGGACGTCAGGAAAAATACCTGAGATACTTGGAGTCTGTTGAATCAGGTTTCAAAGACGCTAAATCTCGGTATCTAGACTCTGAAGGCGAAAAACAGGTCAGAAGACTTGTCAAATCCCGGATGGCGCATTTACTCAAGTACGGAGCTGACGTCGAGTTCTGTCCTCGGAGAAGGGACAAGCCGATCAACGCTTCAAGATCCAACGGGAAGATCTCACTGGACTTTGAAATTGATAACCCAGGGGATCTAGAGACCATAAGATGGATTCTAACCAGAGAGGGGTCCTACCGGCAAGAAGAGAAGGAAAACGGGTTGAAGCGAGATGTTGTTTCCTTCAGCTATGACGGAGTTGAATCAGCAACCGAAGCAGTCCTGAGAATAATGAACGAATACTACGGCTTTGACTTACAGCAAAGACGGATAGTTGATAAGAAAAAAGACAGCTTACAGAGAGGGGAAGGAATCTTCTCCAAACTTCTATCGCGGTAGCTATGAGTCAGGTACCTTCCGCAAATGCCCGAGAACTCTTTTCGCGTCGTTTTCCTCTTCGATCACGTTATCGGATAACAGGTTAACGTTCTCTCTGGAAAGTTCCGGCGTTCCCAGCGGCAGCTTTGAGAGGGCTTTCATCGCTGTCCTTGGAACAAACATGGGCATCGGGAACGAGTAAAACCGCTTTCCATGGCTTCGGTAGTATTTTTCAAACATTTCGTGTGCGTAGAGCTGTTCTGGCCCGCCAATCTCCAGGGTTTCGTTGTCGTAACCCTCTGCAGCCTCTATCATCACATCGACCAGATCTTCTACCATGATCGGCTGCATCTTAACATCCAGCTCTGGGAATGAAAGCACAGGGAATTTTTCTGCTATGTTTTTCATCGAGACGTTTTCGTCTCCGTAAACTATAGACGGCCGAACTATCGTCCAGCGTTCCTCTTGTTTAACAAGCTCTTCTGCCTTCGCTTTGGTGTTCATGTACGGGTGGTCGATCTTTCCAACGCCTAAAGCACTGATGTATACTACTTTATCGGCTTTAACTCCGTCGAGAAGGTTCCTTGTTCCATCGACGTGGACGGCCTCGTAAGCTTCTTTCGACTTTGTTCCTGGCTCTAGGCCAACGGTGTGGATCAGGACGTCGAATTCTTCTTCGATTTCGAACTCTTCGGTGATATCGATCTGGTAGTCTCCGGAGTTGAGGCTGAGATACTTAACCTCACCGCCCAGTTTTTCTCCTATACGGGTTCCGATGAATCCTTTTCCTGCGATCAGAACTTTTTGTTTGTCCATAGGCGGTAGTTGTCTCTGACTCTTATTGAACGTATTCATTCGTATCTAAGTGCTTCGGCGGGCGGCATTTTAGCGGCTCTGCGAGCTGGAAGCACTCCGGAAACCATCCCTATGATGAACGAGAAGAGGGCGGCTCCAAGTAAGAGTTCTGCTCCGAGATAGGGGTTGATCGGTAGCTGAGCTATCTCTGTGGCCGCATAGGAGGCGATTGTTGAAAGCGCTACTCCGACAGCCACTCCGATCGTGCCGCCGATTGCTCCGAGTATACCGGCTTCCATAAGGAATAAGGTCATTATCTGGCGTTCGGAGGCTCCTATAGCTTTCATAACTCCGATTTCACGGGTTCTCTGGGTGACGGACGTATACATCGTGTTCATGATGTTTACTGCGCCGACTAAAAGTGAGATCGAGGCTATTCCAATTACTACGCCTCGGACGATCGATAAGATGCTGTTAAAGGAGCTGATAAGATCTTCCTGTGTGGAAACTGAGAAGTTTTCCTCACCTTCCTCAAGTCCACGTTCTCTTCTTAATGCTCTTTCAACGTCCACCTTGGCTTCTTCCGGGGTCGTCCCGTCCTGTATCCGGACAAGAATCCAGTCGTACTGGCCGTCTTCCCGATCTATAAGCTCTGCGGCTGCGTTGAAAGGAAGTGTAACTGACTGGTCTATGCTTGGATCTCCCGAAGGCTTGTAGGTTCCAACAACTCGGAAATCTTTGCCATTCACCTCTATGTTTTCCCTCAAGCCGATTTCCGAGCCGAAATGTCTCTGAGCTACGCTGCTGCCAAGAACTATGTTCGCGCTATCAGTAGATTCTATGTCTCTCCCGGAGTCTATTTCAAGCGCCCAGCTTTCTTTCACCAGCTTCTGTTTTTCTATATCTCCAGGTACGCCTAGAACCGTTACGAACTCCTGCCGATCGTTGTATTCGCCGGTCGTTGTCGCGAATATAAGCCCTGTTGCTGTTTCAACAGTTTTAGAGGAGTCTACGGCAGCTAAATCGTCTTCATTAAGCTTTCTTCCTGAGTACGAGGTCGCACTTCCTGCGGGGTTTATGAACAGTTTGTCGCTTCCTATCTGCTCGAACTCGGATTCAACGGAGTTCTGGAGTCCTTGGCCGAGTGAAACCAGCCCTACGACTGCGGCTATACCTATGAACACGCCTACTACTGTCAGCCATGATCTGCGTTTCCTGTGGCTTATATTCCGGAATGCGATGCCGAATAGGTCTCCTATCATTCGAAACGCAGCGCCTCCACAGGTTCTTTCTTCGATGCTTTCCGTGCCGGCAGAACTCCTGAGATGACGCCGATAATAAAGGAGAATCCGACGGATCCAACTACTAGCTCAACTGAAACATAGGGTGAAAACGGTATAGACACACTCTGTTCGATCAGTATGCCTGCTATATAGCTTATACCGATTCCGACTGTGGCTCCGGCAATGCCTCCTATCATACCGACTATGCCGGATTCTATCATAAACAACGCTAGTATCTGTCGCTGTGTGGCTCCTATAGCTTTCATAACTCCGATTTCACGCGTCCGCTCGGTGACGGCGGTGTACATGGTATTCATTATTCCGATTCCGCCTACCAGGAGCGATATGCTTCCTATACCTAGCAAAACTCCGCGTACGATGTTTAGCTGGTTTCTGAAAGATCTCAGTATGTCTTCTGCTGTTCTGACTTGGAAATCCTCCGAGCCTTCTTCAACATCTCTTTCGTTTCTTAACGCCTCTCTAATTTCGTCAGCAGCTTCCTCCGGTCTAACGCCGTCTTGTGTCTGGGCTATTATGAGGTCGTACTCGTTTTCCTTATCTAATACTTTTCTTGCCTGATCAATTGGCATCACAAATCCGTTTATGCCTTGAAAGCCGCCTGATACAGTGTAGGTCCCTACTATGCTGTAATCTTGATCTATATCTATTTTTGAACGTAAAAACAGCTCTTCTTCGAAGGCATCTTCTGCTAGATCGGTTTCTACAATTACTGCGCTTTCATCTGCCTGTCTGATGTAACGGCCTTCTTTTATCTCCAGTCCTGATATTTCTCGAACTAGATCTGCTTTTTGTCCGGTTGGAACGCCGGTTACAGAGATATACTCAGTTTCTCGCCGGTAGTCTGCGGCCACGCTGCCTGAAATAGTTCCTATGCTGTTTTCAATCTCCGGTACGCGATCAATGGCTTGTATATCATTCTCTGTGAGTTCGAAAGTAGTATCGGAGAATCTTCCGCCGATACCTCCGCCGCTAGAGATGAATACGTTCCGACCGCCCAGCTCCTCTAGCTCCGAGGAAATAGATGATTCCAGGCCTTGACCGATCGAGACAAGTGATACAACGGCCATTATTCCTATCAGAGTTCCTATTATGGTGAGCCAAGAGCGTCTCTTCCGATGCCTCAGACTGTTGACGGATAGCCGGAAAAAGTCTAGGATCATCCTATGATCGTTTCTTTCTCCAGTAATAGATTCCTGCTCCTAGGACGATGATTCCGACAACAGCTGCGGGTAAAAGCCTGTTTCCGGAGCCGGAACCGTATCTCTGTAGCTCTGCCTGGCTGTAAACTTCGGCTTGAACTGTCTGACTGTTCGATACATCTCCATTCTGATCGCTGTAGGAGACTTGTACGGGTATTTCCAGCGGTGCGTCGACACTTTCCTGTTCAGTGTCCACGTAGATATCGAAGCTTGCTGTCTGGAAATCATCCGAGTCCATAGAGCCTATGTAAACCTCTTTGCTGCCTATGACTTCGAGCTGATCTGTCTCATTGAGTTCGACGGTTACGAAATCCGCTGAGCCATGTCCCTTGTTTACAAGTCTCAACGTAACTTCCTGGCGTCCGTCCTCGAGAGGTTCGTCCAGATCTAATCCGGCATCTATCTCCGGTGTCCCTCCGATGTTGATGCCTGTGAAAGTTGACTGTTCGAACTCGGTACCGGCCTCGTTTTCAAACGTCATGCTTACAGGAAGCTTGTAGACTCCGTTTTCCGCATTTTCATCGATTGCTACGGAGTAATTGAAAGATGTTGAGTCCCCGGCCTCGATTTTCTCAATGTTTTTCGTCGAGGATTCTGCGGTCGCAAAAGGCAGGTTCTCGGAGGACACATCGAGTTTGACTTGGATGTTTTTCAGCTGTGAATCCGCAAGGTTTCCAACCACGAGTCTCATCTCGTTTTCCGTTCCCGGAGCAACCTTGCCAGGGAACTCGACGTTTTCAACTGAAAGAACGTTCCTGTCCGAACGTACCTCAACAGGCACCTTCTCCTCAATCCTGGTGCTAGAGGTCTCTACTGTGAAATCTAAGGTGTTTTCTCCCTGTACCGCGTTCTCATCAACCTTCGTCTGTAGATGGAGCTGATATGTCTCTCCTGGCACTATCTCGTCTATACTCCAGTTTACACGGTCGCCGCGGTCAATGGAAAACGGATAGTTCTCCTGGAATGTTATGTCTACGTTATCTGCGGCTACAGTTCCTTCATTTTCTACTTCGAGCCAGATGTCGGCATACTCCGATGTTTGGAGCGGTGTAGGTTCAGTGCTTTTCAGTTCTATATCTATACTTGTACTGGGCTGTGCGCCCGCCATTGAAACAAGTATAAGTGTTGTGAAAGTGATTAAACTAAGTTTGTTCATAGTATCAGTTTTCATTGTCTGTCCTCTCGTCTTCGGGGTTTGTCTTCCCGTCAATTATGGTTATGGTTCTGTCGGCATACTCTGCGTCGTTAGGATCGTGTGTGACCATTATAATCGTCTTTCCATCGTTGTTTAGCTCTGTTAGAAGATCCATGATCTTCGCACCTGTCTTTGTATCCAGGTTGCCTGTAGGCTCATCGGCCAGGATTATCTCGGGGTTGTTTGCCAGCGATCTCGCGATTGAAACACGTTGTCGCTGCCCTCCTGAAAGCTCTGAAGGCCGGTGAGATGTGCGTTCTTCAAGTCCTACCTGTTCGAGCAGGCTGACTGCTCTTTTCTTCCGCTCTGATTTTTTCACGTCTCTGAAAACCATTGGGAGCGCTACGTTCTGCCACGCGTTCATAGAGTTGATCAGATTGAACTCTTGGAAGATAAAACCTATTTTCCGACTTCGTAAAAGCGCCAGCTCGTCTTGTTTCATTTCGCCTATGTCTTCGTCGCCGATACTCACCTTGCCAGAGGTAGGGATGTCTAATGCGCCAATCATATTCATCAGCGTTGATTTACCTGAGCCTGAGGGTCCCATAACTGCTACGAACTCTCCTTGTTCGATTTCCACGTCCGAACCTCTTAGTGCCTCGACTTCTGTCTCTCCTAGCTGGTAAATCTTCCTGACGTTTTCCAGTTCGATTATTCCCACAAAGACATGATTGGACTCAATGCCTTAATTAATTCGGCCTGGTGTTTTTACGTTATTTTTCTTCTCGATCTTTGTTGCTCTGACCGAAACCTGCGCTCAAAACTCTTGTAAGTGCTTGTTCTGCGTCTTCATCGCTTTCAACCAGTTTTTCTTCCTCAATTTCGACTACCGCGCCCGAGGTGATATTGGGTGCGGTCGGCACGAAGACTATCTCCCGTCCGTCCTCGGCTTTATTGCCTGTTTTGAACCCGGAGAACCGGAAGCCGTTGTGTTCGATCTTCACTGGTTTAGAAAAGTCTTCGGCGCTTCCTAGAACTGTCTCGGTTGTAACTTTTGTGATGCTGTAGACTGAGCCAATGAAAGGTATTTTCTCGAATACGTGATCGATAATTCTCTCAGCTTTGAAACCTTTCTTCGTGTTTACTGCTTTGCCTGCTGCTGTGACGGTTACCGCTCCTAGTATAAGTAAAACTGCCAGTCTGTAGCTTTGACTAGCATAGTATGTTACCGTGGCACTGAACTCCAGGCCGAGGAATCCGTTCACGGTTATGTTCTCGATTCCCGGTATCTGGTTGATCTTTCCGAACAGCCATTCTATGACGAGATAAACTGTGAAAAGAGGTAGCAGAACAATCAGTCCGGATGCGGCCGGGGCCTTGGAAGCACCTATCGCATAACTTGCTTTCCCGAGAAGCTGGGATTTACGCTGATCATAATATTTCATCTTCCGATCAAAGGTCTCGCTTAGCTCTTCGATACGTTCCTCGTCAACGGCATCGTCTATAGCTTTCTGTGCGCCTTTCCCTAGGTGTTTACCGCTCTCTTTAAGATGTTCTTTACCTGACTTCTCGTTTTCCTCCCCCGATGCCATGTTAGACTATCGGGGGTTCGGAAGTTAAATTTCTCGGGAAAAACTAGAAAGGAAAGAACTGGGAGAGAAAAAGTCAGTCCCAGTTCGGTGCGAAGTCAGGATCGACCTTCCGATCGCGGCCTTTCAACTCGTTAATTTTCCCCATCTCTTCATCCGTTAGCTCGAAGTCAAAGACGTCGAGATTTGCCTCAATATGTTCCTCGGATGTCGCCTTAGGAATCGCTGCGATGTTTTCCTGCTGGATCAGCCAACGAAGCGCTACCTGAACCTCGGATTTGCCGTGTGCGTCTCCGATCTCCTTCAGGGTCTCGTTTCCAATGACGTTTCCACGTGCCAGAGGCGAGTAAGCCGTAAGCATCATCTCGTTTTCCACACATTTTCCGTGAACTGCTGATTGGTCGAGGAAAGGATGGTACTCAACCTGATCGGTCATCAGATGAGCCTCAGATAGTTCCTGTGCTTCTTCGATCTGATCGGTTGTGAAGTTACTTACACCGATATTCCTGACATTACCTTCGTCTACGAGTTCATTCATCTCATCTAGAACTGCTTCGAGATCCATCTCCTCGAAAGGCCAGTGAATTAAAAGAAGATCGACATAATCTGTCTGAAGCTTCTCGAGACTTTCTTCAACCGAGTCTTTGAGATCTTTTTCGTTCAATCTGTCTCTCCAGACCTTTGTTGTTAGAAAGATATCTTCTCGGTTGACATCGCTCTGTGCTATTCCTTTTCCAACTTTATCCTCGTTTTCGTAGGCTTGAGCGGTATCAATGTGCCTGTATCCTAAGTCTAATGCGGTTTTAACGCCTTCTACGCATTCTTCTCCTTTAAGCTGCCATGTCCCGAACCCTAGTGCCGGAACTTCTGTATCGTTTACTTTGACGTACTCCATTTTCACAGAGTTTAACGGATAGACAGCACTCAAGAATCCGATGGTTCGAAGTTCTTGAAGCTAGATGCGACTAACAGTGGGAAGACCAGCGTGGCCTCTGCTTCGACCTGGGTGTAGTTTCTTGTTTTTTCCTTAATTTTTCCCCAGGAAACCGCTTCCTTAGGAGGCGCACCACTTAGTGATCCGTCGCCCTCCATTCCGGTCGAGATATACACCGCGTAATCGGTTCCGCCACGGAAAAGGTTAGACATGATGGCCTGGTGCTTCGGGACGCCGTCTCCAACCGAGATGATGCCGGTGGTCTCTGCCTCTACGGCTTCGTGGATAAGCTTGTCCCAGTCGTCCAGGATCTCGATTCCGATATCCTCGTCTTGCTCTTGTCTGTAGTAAAACATGTAGTCTCCGATTTCGGCATCGATCAGTGCCGGGCAGAAAACAGGTATCTCGTTTTCGCTGGCGTGGTAAAGGAACGAATCTTTCTGTTCTAGCTCTTCGTCTTCTCCAACTGCCTCGCCAAGTGCTTTAGCTACTTCTGTAGGTGTCCGCATCTTCTTTTCTTCGAAGAACTCGGGGAAAACCTCCGAATTCAGCCACTGTTCGAGCCAGACGTAGTTATCTGATTCAACGTAGATGTTTCCAAGCCTGTTGATGCCTTGTTCACGTAAAGCAGCTTCATCCGCATCCCATGAACCCATCTTGAACTCCTTGGCTGTTTTGATAACGTCTTCGGTGTGTGAGCCGCTTGAAGTAATTATTACGTCCACGAAATCTTCCTTTGCGAGGTAAGCAACCGCTTCACGCAGCCCAGAGCTTATTATATTGGATGTGAAGGTCAGGAATATTTTCGCGTCGTTTTCCCGCATCTCCTTGACCAGCTCGATGGCTTCTTTCATATGGGTTGCTTGGAAGCCGGTGGTCTCGTAGGCATCCAGCATGTCCTCGAGGCTGAACTCGCCGCGGAAGTCGTATCCTTCCACTTTTTTGCCTTTATGGCTTTTCTTGGTTCCGGGTATTACGTGGTCTCTTGTCTCCGAGCTACCGTTTTCCTCAGTCATACTCTGGATGAGTTCTTGAAGTTTTATGAGACTGTAGAGTCCGCAAATCGTAGGGTTTTAAATCCGGGATATCAATTCAATGACTATGGCTTCGCCTGCGATAACCCTGATGATTTACTTTTCAGCGATATTCATGGGTTCTCTGGTTTTCAACTTTATCGCGATCCACTCGATGGCGAATATTGTGCTGTATAAAGGTGCCTCGAGGTCGAAGTCTCTTTCACTGTCAACGGAGTTCGCATTCCTGACGGCTGTAGTGCCGACCTCACTTATCGCCTTAGCCCATGTTATGGGTCAAGAAGTGACGTTCGGATCAGGACTGGTATTTTACGCTATAGCCGGAGTCTCAACTCTGCTTGTCGAACCTTTCAAAATATGGTATGTCAAAGAAGTGTTTGAAACGAACTATATTTACGCGGTTATGATAGCGGAAGGGCTTGCGGTGTTTATATCGATTCTAGTCCTTGTTCTATCCAACACTGTACTGGCTTTGATCTAACGGATTTCGCAACACTTCTTAAAGCTCACCTTGCTAATACAGTTTTACGAAGGCCGATTAGCTCAGCCTGGGAGAGCGCTTCACTGAAGATGGAGTTGTCCCCGGTTCAAATCCGGGATCGGCCAAACAGATCATATAACTTGGATTTGATAGGCTTCGAATCCTGAGGTTCGATCAAGATGCGTGAACTTGTCAACAAACTCTTAGATTCTTACGATTTTCGTGTTGTAAGCACACCGCACGCTGAAAAACACAGCCGCGACGAGCCTTTCCGCAGCTTCAAATACGGCTCGGATAGTGTTAACTTATACGAGGCAGATCCGCCACAGGAGATCTGGAACATATTCC
Organism: Candidatus Nanohalococcus occultus; assembly: GCF_029207735.1. Taxonomy (NCBI): domain Archaea; kingdom Nanobdellati; phylum Candidatus Nanohalarchaeota; genus Candidatus Nanohalococcus; species Candidatus Nanohalococcus occultus. The sequence continues at coordinate 845,192 of NZ_CP104395.1, read as the reverse complement.
GTGTGAATCCTGTAGAACAAGATACGGTGATAGAGGTTGATTCCGGCGGTGTAAGCACCTACCTTGAAGCTGAAACCGAAACTGTCGATGAATTCCTGGAGGATGTCGATTACGGTACTTTGCCGAGTAAGATAGAGTAGAGTTTACCATGGGTCGTGTTCGAGACCCTGGTCTTCTGCTCTTTCAATCATCTCGTCTTCCGTGGCTTCGTCCGTGGAAGCGTACTGCCATTCTTCGATCTCTCCCATGTTTTTCAGAGCGTCTATCTCTTCTTTCGAGGTTATTGAGATGTTTGCCTTTTCGTCGCTGTAAACTTCGATTATCCAGTAATTTGTCATTAGCTTGTTCTCAGTGTTAATTCTGTTTGATTTCCGGCGTGTATACTGTTTCGGACCAGGATTTCTTCAATACCTGTCTTTGGGCCTACAATCTCCGAGACCTTGTACGTAAAATGGTAAGAGACTCTAATTACTCTTTCGGCTCCGAGCGGAAAGCCGATCGACGGATTCAAACGCGTCAACAGCTCTCCGGACTCAATCAGCTCTCTACGGTCTTCAATCGCTCCGGCGCCGTTCCTCGTGAAAGGTATCAGGAACTCCCCTGTCTTCTGTGTTATGTAGTATCTTTCGCTGTCGATAAATCCTATGCGTAAAGGATCTTCGTTGTAGCTTACAAGCCCCAGTGGCTGGCTACTGGAAACATAGCCGAAAGAAGGAGCTGTCAGCACTTGGGTGTTCTCATAGCTCTGTCCTTCCATATATGCGTTGGAAGGGCTGAACTCCAGCTCCACGGTGATGTTATCCGGTTCCTGGCTTATTCCAGGACTGATCATACAGATCAGGATTAGAGCTGCGAGTGTTTTCCTCACATTACCAGTTTATCGGGGACGGTGTTTATCAGTTCCTGACTCCGATCCGGCTGTTCCGCGCTCTGAGATCCGGACATTCCTCTGCCGACCGAACGATTATACGGGAAGGTCTGATCGAGGTCTCAAAAGACCCGCTCTTGCTTTCTCCGGGAGAAAGCCCGTAGACCTCTGTGCTGTTCAAACGAGTCTTGTTAAGAGCCATGACTTCCAGTGCTTTGTTAAAACGGATTGTACCCGTGTTTTTCAGTATGAAAAACGTGGTCTGGCTGTTTTGATCGTAGTAAGGGTTCTGAATAGATATCGCTGCGTTGTTACATTTTGTGGTCTGCTCTGAATTATCTGCGACGTTGTCTGTAAGATCTTCGGCAAGGTCCGGCGCCCAGCCTGCATACATCGAGGCTAGGGCTACCGAGACGCTTACTAGGAGAACCGATGTTATTACGGTTGAAACTCCCTTCATTGGATGTCCGAGAACTCGGTTGACACACTGTTACAGTTCAGCGATGATGCTCGAACGTAGGCTGGCCTGCTTGAAGTTGAGACGTTGATAGTCTCCAGTCCTTCATCAAGTAGCTCTTCAGTGTTGCTCATAGGGACTCCATTTTTCCATGCGGAAACTCTGACAGTTCCTATGTCTACGTTACTGGTGTTTTCAACCACTACTGCGGTCTGACCTCCAGAGTAGTAGCTAGCTGAGATAATATCCAGACTTGCCTGGTTACACGTCGTCTGATTTGTTGTCTGTCCTTCTGTGCTGTCTAGGACGTCGTTTAGTACGTTTGGCGCCCATCCTGAAAATATCCCTACCATTGTGATTGCTACTGCCAGCACCATTACCGAGCTGACGATTGAAGAAATTCCTTTCATACCTAAACTGTTTGGTATAGTCCCTATTAAATTATAGGAAGAATGTGACTGAAAGATATCCGACAGCGAAAAGAATGGCGGTGTGTTTCAAACCTGCTCTTAGCTCTCCCTCGGCTAGCTTCCCAATTATTAGACCTGAGAAAACCGATTGAAGGTATACCAGGGTTGAAAACCAGTTTTTGTACGAGCTAATGTTTTCCTGTAGGCTTCCGCCGCTGCCTCCGCTTCCGAAAAGTGAGACCGATCCGCCGAACGAACCTGAGGCCTGAGCAAGATTCGGAAGCAGGTAGTTAGTCAGTGCGATAAGAATGCCTATGAAGATGAAGTAGACGATGTATCCTGTCATCATCTCTCCGTACAGCTGGGACTGTCTTTCCTCCTTAAGCTTCTTAACAGATCGAATGTTGTCTCCTACGCTCTCGAGAACGTCTTGGATATTACCTCCGGAGCTGTAAGCCTGTATAATTGTATCAACCGATCTTCTGACTACTGGAGAGCCTGTTTTCTCTCCGAACTGTGAAAGTACTTTGTCGAACGGTACTCCCCACTCCATCTGGTTGTTCATCTTTTCAATATGCTCTTCCAGGCCGTTGTAGCCTTCTGATTCTGTATTCTGTATAGCCTGGGGCAGGGACATTCCGGCACGGGTTCCCTCAACGATCTCCCGTAGGAACTCGGGGAACTCCTGTTCCATTCTCTGCCTTCTCTGGTACTGGCGGTACTTGACGTAACCTATCGGAGTGAATATGAGTAAAATCGCTGAGAAGTTCAAAGCTACGAAAGCCAGGCGCTGCATGTTCGTAAGAGAAGTCACCGAGGCGTCTGTCAAAGTCACATCGCTGAAAGCAAAGTTTCGTCGTTTGATTGTTACATTGTTCGATTCTGCGAGTATGCCAGAGTCTAGGCTAACTGTCGTAGTCTCTCCCTGTATAGTTGATGCTTCCTGTCCGTTAACGCTTACAACCAAAGGATTGGAAGAGCCTACACCTCTACTGAAAACCAAATCGATTGTTGTCTCAGCGGCTAACTGCGGGTTATCAAGCTCGAAGCTGAAACTTGTTGCGTTATCTCCGGATATACGTCTATCTTCGTCCAGCGAGTACTTGTGGATAGCATTCTGATGGTTCAAAATATTGAAACCGGCTATCAGGCTTCCAAGGACTGCTGCGGCTGCGATCATTGTCACGAGATCTCTCTGCTCTCTCCAGAAGTTCCTTAGCTTGAGACTGTAGCCTGTTTCCCTATCCATTCTAGTTCACCTTCAACCCGAGGAAGAGTATGAATACAATGTTTAAGCCCGGAATAAGTACGTGGACTCCCATCCACATCAGATCTCTGATCGCAAAACCCATGACCTGACCTCCAAGCAGGTTCATGACGGAAAGAATTGTGACTAGGAAGACGGGTGCTGCGATCAAAATAGCTGTGTAAAAAGACGCGTAAGTTGACAGGCGTTCAATCTCCTTTTCTCTCTGCATCTTGTAATCGAAAAGCGCTTCCTCTGCCTTCTGATCGAGGAACTCTTCCATGCTTCCTCCGGTCTGAACCGTAGAAAGTATGCCGTAAAGAACATCGCTCCAGTCATCGTTAGGCGATCTGTCCGCTACCTCCCGTAAAGCGGTGGTCAGGTCCTCTCCGAACGTGTTAACTCTTCGGGTTATTTTTTCTGCTTCCTCGGATATCCCTCCGTACTCATCGAAGTTTGAAAGCAGCTCAAACATTGAACTTGGAGGTATACCGGAAGTAGCGATCGCAGCAAGATGGTTTAACGCGAAAGGCAGGTTCTCCTCTATACTTTTCTGCCTCTTACGCGCCCTTTGAGAGGGATAAAGATAAAGCATCCCGAAGATCATCAAAGATACCGCGAACGGTATTCCGAACAAGTAACGTAGAGACTCGAATAGACCGGTGTCCATGCTCAAGACGTAGGTAAGGCTTCCCAAGAAACCGGCTATAAAACCGCCGAAGCTGTAGAAAAGCATCTTTGAGATGTAGGTTCTGAAAAGTACATCCATGTCCGCGTGGTTCAGGTCTTCTTTCAGGTCATCGAAGTACTTCCCGTTTTTATCGATCCAAGGCCCGAACAACGCGTTCGAGGCAGCGCCTATACTTTCCGCCTGGAAAGCCTGCCGTACTCGTGAGGCCTTATCGGTTTCAAAGGGATTTGAACTCATTTTATCTTCAGACCGTCGTTCTTGAAGATGTAGCGGTGTACAGAGTGGTTGAAATCAGTTCCCTTCAACTTTTTGACGTAGATCTGTCTTTTCATACCTTCCTCATCTCTCGTCAAAGACATCTGTATGATGCCGTCTGCGATCTCCTCTTCAAGCTCTGTTGACTCTTCTTGTTCGGCTAAAAGAAGTGTGGTACAGCCAAGCTCCTTTAACTCGTTTTTTATCTCCAGGAGGTTTTTTCTTTGATCTTTCCGTGTATCTATGTACAGATCCAAGTCTGTAACCGGATCCAAGACTACTCTCTCCGCATTGTTTTCCATCAACGCGTTTCTAAGCATGTTCGCGAGTTTTTCGTACCGGTACGGATCGAACTTCTCTATGTTGATCTCTCCGTTCTCCACTTTATCCTTGAACTTCCAGTCGAAGGTTGTGGTACGTAATACCTCGTTTTCCGTATCCTGGAAGGAGATGTAAAGACCGTTCTCTCCTTTCAGTGCGCCGCGGTATAGATATTCCAGTCCAAGATTTGATTTACCTGATCCTGGCTCTCCTTCAACGAGAACGGTCATTCCTTTCGGTATGCCGCCTCCAAGGAGTCTATCGAAGTTCTTGATACCGGAGTCAACTCTTTCCAAACTCATGCCTCGAACGGATTCTCCTCAACTTTCTCATCGGTTTTGAACGGGCTTTCGTCCCCATCTCTCTGCTCTTCAGTACGTTCCTGGATGTTTTCAACTTTCTTCCGTTCCTGTCTAAGCTTCTTTTCCAGATCGCTGACAGGGTTTTCCTCCACCTGTTTTTTCTGATCGATAGGTGTATCGCCGTTTACATCCATCGCTGCCTCTAGATCGTTCGAACCGGTTGGTTCCACATCCTCGTCTAGGCCGCTGTTTGATCTTGAAAGATTGATACGACTTTCCGCGTCAATAACGTCTTCCAGACTGTACTCGCTGTTTTCAGCGTTAACCATCTTCATAATGGATTCTTTGTCCTTGTAGTATTCTGAGATGATCTCTGAGACTTCGCTGAACTCTGTTACGCCTTTATCTTTCAGCCACTGTAGAACTTTCGTTCTTTGTTCCAGTTCCTCCATAAGCTTGTCCTTAGAAACTCCGTAGTCTTCACTGATCTGATCAAATACGTAAGGTTCGCCTCTGCGTCTATGAGAGTCATTTCTGGCAGTCCAGGAGAAAACTACGTTAGTTCTCGCACTCTGTGAGTTGCCAAGAACTTTCTGTACTTCGTGAATGTCTCTAACTCTTCTTGCCGAGTTTTCCACGCCCTTTGCGTGGGTCATCGCGATGATGATGTCCAGTGATTCAACTAGAGCGGGTGAAAGAGAGATAGGTGGCGTAACAAGGCGTTTGACAACGTCGTTCGGTCCGGATGCGTGCATTGTCCCGATCGAAGGGTGGCCGGAAGACATTCCCTGGAAAAGCACGGATGCTTCCTCTCCACGGACCTCTCCGACGATCACATAATCCGGGTTCTCACGGAAAGACTCTTTCAACAGCTTGTCCATGTCGACATCGCTTCCGGAGTCAGATCCAAACATCGAACGGGTGATAGACGGAATCCAGTTTTCGTGAGGTAATCTTAGCTCACGTGTGTCCTCGATCGATACGATCTTGTCCTCTGGCGGAATGAATGATACAATCGAGTTCAGGAAGGAGGTCTTACCTGTTGCGGTTCCTCCGCAGATAAGATAGCTTTGCTGGTACTGTTCTGCGATCCACATGTAGGCCATTACCTCTGCGTTGGCGGTTCCAAGATCCACCATGTTGATGGCGCTGAAAGGAGTCTCTTTGAACTTACGTATGGAAAACGTTGGTCCATGGGCCGTAACGTCTTCGGTTAGAGAAGCGTTCACACGGGAACCGTCCGGTAAAGCCCCGTCAAGCAACGGGTTGGCGTATGAAACGTATTTTCCAGCTCTCTCGGCCAGTTTAATTACAAGATTTTTGAGTTTCTGCTCTTGTTCGTATTTAACATCGGATTTAACGGATCCGAACTCGCTGTGAACTGCGAATATAGGTATTCCGGTTCCATCGCATCCAAGGTCTTCAATGTAGGGATCGTGCATGAATGGCTCGATCTTCCCAAGCCCTACAAAGTCTCTGTAAATGTAGTACATGATCTTCTTGTGCTGTTTTTCGTCCAGATGCATTCCTAGCTCTGTCAGCAGCTCATCGATCTTTTTCTCAAGGTAGCCGATAACCTTCTCACGGTCTTTCATCGCGCTCAGAGAGACATCCAGTTTCTCCGATAGGTTCTCCTTGATCAGGTTAAACGCTTCCTGGTCTTCTTCATCTAGGTTAGGCTCCTCTAAGTTGTATACGACCTCTTTTTCCTCGGCATCCCACTGAATATGTGCGTAGGCAAACGGTTTGATTAACGGATACTTTACATCGATGTCTGCCAGTTTCTCGGCTTTCTGAGTTATCTTAACGTCTTTTTCCGTCGAGATGTCGAAGTCTAGGTCTTCCATGTCATAGTCTGAAGCCTTCTTTGTACTGTTCGAACCTAGCTTGTCTTTCAGGTTTCCGAGAAGCGACATCTCATTTTAATTCATGTCTGCGCTGGTTAATAACTCCTAGCTACATCTCTTCCAAGGCCTCTATTCCCAGTAGATCAAGGCCTTTGTCAGTTACCGAGATGAAATTCTCAATCAGAGCAACTCTTCGTTTCCGATCCTCTTCTTCAGAGTCGATCACAGGCTGGGAGTGATAGAAGCTGTTGAAAACCTCTGATAGCCCGCTCAGATAGTTTGCTATCTTCGCAGGATCTCTGGCTTCTACTGCGTTATCAACTTTCTCTGGGAACTCCCCGAGCTTCTTGACCAGTCGGTATTCTTCCTCGTTGAACTCTCCGGCTAGCTCTCCGTCTGCATCTGTTTTACGTAGAATGGATTTAGCTCGAACGTTCGAGTACTGGAGGTAAGGACCGGAATCTCCTTCAAAGGAAAGTGCGCGATCCCACGAGAACTCGATGTCTTTCGGACGTGAAACCGATAAGTTCGCGTACTTCAAAGCTCCTTGGCCTACAGCCTCCGCATTGCCGATTTCACGTTCATCAACTTCTTCTGCCTTCTCCTTGGCTTCGTCAAGAACATCTCGCAGCGTGATAATATTTCCCTTGCTCGAAGAGATTGAGCCGTCTTCCAAGTGTAAAAGTCCATATGAGATATGTTCGCTTACGATATCTTCGACGCCGAACTGCTTTGCGACTGCGAAAAGCTGTTTGAAATGAAGGTTCTGTTCCGTAGCGACGACATAGAAGTTGTAATCAAATCCTTCGTTTTCACGTTTGATGATGTTCGCTAGATCCCGTGTCAGGTAAAGTGTGGATCCATCGCTGCGTTTGATAATTGTTGAGGGAAGATCCTCGTCTTCGAACTCGACGTAGACACTTCCATCATCGTCCTTTTCAAATATGCCTTTCTCTAAACCTTCTTCGATCAGTTCCTCGGCGTGTTCGGCCACAACGGACTCTCCGGTAACACGGTCGAAATGAATATTCATGCGTTCGTAGTCAACTTCGTTGTACTCGATGGTCGCTTTACGGAAACGCTCCCAGAGTTCTACTGCCTCGTTGTCTCCGTCCTCGATCTTTTTCGACCATTCGCGGGCGGTTTCCTGCATCTCCTCGTCAGCTTCCTGGTTGAGCTTGACGTAAAGCTCGTACATGTGATCCATAGGCGCCTCATGGAACTTCTGTTCATCGCCCCAGAGCTTGTAACCGTAGATTACCTGGCCGTGTTTGGTTCCCCAGTCGCCGATGTAGTTTTCCGAGGTAACATCGTAGCCCGCAAAACGCATCATGCGCTGAATAGAATCTCCCAGCACGTTGTTCCGTAGATGGCCGACGTGCATAGGCTTAGCAAGGTTCGGAGATGAGAACTCAACTAAGGCGTTGCCGTCTTTCTGCTCCACTCCCATATCCTCCGAGTCAACGGTCTCGAAGACTTTCTCCGCGTAAAACTTCTTGTCTAGGAAGAAGTTGACGTAGCCAGGGCCTGCGATCTCGATTTTCTCAACGAAATCAAGCTCTTCAAGAGTATCCTTTGCCTTCTCCGCTATGTTTCGAGGTGAGTCTCCAAGCTCCGAGGCCGCTTTCATCGCCGGATAGGCAAAGTCTCCATGCTCGCCGTCCGGTACTTCAATATCGTTTAAGTTTACCTCTGCTCCGAGCGCTTCCTCGAGTTCATCTGCCAGATTCTGCTTTACTTTCTTCATAACTATTCATTCCTGCGAAGCTTGAAAACAATTGCCCGAAGGACTGACAGCGTCTAGTTCTCAAACTATCTCAATCAGATTCTGTAAAACTTCTCTGCCATTTCCCACAGTCTTTCCTTTCTCGTCAAGACATGGAGCGGCCTCCACCAGGTCTCCGTGGACTGGTTGAACTCGCTCTATGACCTGCCTTACCTGTCCTATTGTAAGCTCTCCGTCAGGGTAACCTGTGCCTGGTGCCAGGGACTGATCAAGTACGTCAATATCTATGGAAAGATAACATGGCTGTTCGCCGAAGGCAAACTCTCTCAGGAACTCATCCCGTTCATCGGCCATGTACACTCTTAGATCATGCTCATCAAGGAACTTCTGTTCGTCCTCATCTATACGAGTTATTCCAACAAACACAATCTCGTCCTCCGAGAAACCGTTTTCCAGCAGCTCCCGTACCACAACATCGTGGGATACATGTCCATCGACCTTCTCCTTCAGATCCAGATGGGAATCAAGCCAGACAAGCTTCAGATCTGGATTTTCCTGTTTCAAAGACTTGACTGTGGGGAAAGAAACTGAGTGGTCTCCGCCGACTGAAATCAAGGAGTTCCCGTAATTTGCCAGTGTCTCCGTGTTTTCCTCGATTCGTCTATGGGTTTCCTCCAAGTTGAATTCGTTAGGGAAAACCTCGTCAACTAAAATTTCTCTCCCCGTGTCTAGATCCGCGGTCAGTTTATCTGGCGCGTTTAACGTCCCTTTCCGCGGGTTCCGGTGTATACCGAGGTCACACGGGAGTTTCTGTACTATAAGTTCTGCGTCTTCTGGAGAGTTAACTTTCATGAGTCAGATTTTGGGAAAAGGTTGGTACGAGTCCGGAGGGATTTGAACCCTCGGCCGATCGGTATCTTATGACGGTGCGCTCCGACCTATTGCCTGCGGTCCACTTCAGCTTTGCTGAAGTCCACAGACCTTCAAGTCAGATCACACTTCGATCGCTAGAAGCCGATCGCTCTGTCCGGGCTGAGCTACGGACTCTTGATGACGAAGCCGTTTACGCGAATAGCCCTGTGTGTAGTGCTAGTTCGATCACAGCTACTGCTCCGCAGATCCCTACAACTGTCTTGGGATTCAGGTCGAAACCTGTATCGGAGTCAAAGTACTGTACTAATCCTCCCTGTCCGGAAGGTAGTGTTGACTGTTCCTGCTTGGCCATAATCCAACTTACGGGGAGAGATTTCAAAAAGGAATCGGCAAAAAGAACTCAACTACATGGGATTCCACAGACCCTCTCACTGTGCGGTAAAGTCGAACACTCTGCTGTAAAACGAAAAGGAAACGTGTTAATCAAATCTAGAAAATATGAAAGAGAGAATATGTGTTATCCATAATTGGTCAGGTTCAGTCAGATCACGTTTTGGAATTAGTGCGTTCCGTCTAATCAGACCACGACGATCAACAATTTTTGTCGATTAAGCTCAAGCTGAGCTATTGTCTCGTCGTTGGACTGGAACCCGCGATTAGTAGTGGTCAGCTGAAATTCTCGTTGCCTTGAATCTTACACTGCCACTCTATCAACCTCGTCTTCTACTGAGAGCGGAGACGGTTTCTTTTAAAGGAGACTTTCGAGCTTAGATGCTTTCAGCTCTTACGTCTGTGAGGCGTAGCTACTCTGCAATACCCTCTCGGATAACAGATACACCAGAGGCCTCATTTCGGGGTTCCTTTCGTACTGTCCGAAATTTCCTCTCAAACCGTCAGAACGCTCCCGGCAGATAGCAACCGATCTGGCTCACGCCGATCTAAACCCAGCTCACGATCCGTTTTAATGGGTGAACACCCCCACCCTTGGCCGCTGTTGCACGGCCAGGATACGGAGAGCCGACATCGAAGTAACAAGCCTGAGGGTCGATGTGAGCTCGCGCCTCAGACAATCCAGTTATCCCTTGAGTACCTTTTCTGTCATACCTGGGTCTCATAAACTTGACACTCAGAGGTTCGCTAGGCCACGCTTTCGCGCCTGGACTCCGTACTGTTGAGAGTCCAGTCAAGCAGGCTTTTGTCCTTGTACTCTACACCCGATTTCTGAACGGGTTGAGCCTACCTTTGGACCCATATGATTGATTATCATATGGATACCGCCCCAGTTAAACTGCCCAACTGCTGCTGTCCGTCCGTAGACGTAAGCCGCAGGGTTCCAAGAGGGTAGTGTCCAATGGTTGACTGGGCGACGACCTAGCGGCCGCGTCTCTGTAACGTCTCCTACCTACGCTTCACACTTGGACCCCCGCAGCAACAACAGGCTGCAGTAAAGGTTCAAAGGGTCTTCGCTTCCCACCGGGAGTCACCGGCCTGTGCGCCGGTACGGCGGGTTCACCGGGCCACAACTCGGGACAGTGGAAACCTCGTTACTCTATTGATGCGGGCCAATAATTAATTGGCAAGGGACTACGCTACCTTAAGACGGTCATAGTTACCGCCGCCGTTTACCAGCCCTTCGTCTCCTTGTACGGAGTGTTCAGGTGCTGGCACTGGGCAAGAGTCGCTGACTATACAAATCCTTTCGGAATGGCAGTCAGCTATGTTTTTAGTAAACAGTCGAGCTTCCCTAGTCACTGAGACCTATCGTATCAAGACGATAGGCACCCCATCTTGCGAACGTACGGGGCTAACTTGCCGAATTCCCTGAGTTGCGTTCTACCCGAACGCTTTGGCCTACAAAGCCAGGGTACCTGTGCTGGTTCTGGGTACGGTCTTCTACACTTTTTCAAGGGTTCCAAGACGCATGCTGACCCGGGATTATTCCCAGGCCCATAACAAGTTCTCGTAGTCGATGCGTTACGCTCGTACGAATTACTTGCTTGGACTGCGCGATGGCGCAGCAAGCACTGTCTCGAAACGTCAGTAGTTGTAGTTAGGTACAGGAATATTAACCTGTTTCCCTATTCTTCCACGTCCAGTTGGGAGTGGAATTAGGACCGACTAACCCTCAGCTGATAATCATTGCTGAGGAACCCTTACCCTTCAAGCGCAGAGGATTCACACCTCTGTTAATGATGGTACTGCCGGCAGGATTGTCATATCCACGCGGTCCACAAGAACTCACGTCCTTGCTTCTGTCCGGCGCGGATCGCCTCTCTATCCATGTGTAAAAATTACAATGGTATGGTCTCGGCTCTTGACTTGAGCCCCGTCCATTTTAGGTGCCCCAGTTCTCAACGGGTGAGCTGTTACGCTATCTTTAAAGGGTAGCTGCTTCTAAGCTAACCTCCCCGCTGTCTGAGAACCGGGACTCCCTTCAACAGACACTTAGTCAAGAATTAGGGGCCTTAACCATACTCTGGGTTGTTTCCCTCTAGGGACACTACCTTACGCAGTGCCCCTCACTCCCGGCTTCTATGGCGTCTTCAAGTTCAGAGTTCGACTCCGGGCTTAGGCGCGAGCCTAAGCTGCCAGAATCGGTAGCTTTACCTTGAAGACAACCTCAGCCGAGGCTGAACTTCGATTCATTTCGAGAGGAACCAGCCATCACCGATCTCGATTGACATTTCACCCCTTGACCCAACTCATCCGAGCGCTTGTATCGCAGCAACGGTTCGAGCCTCCACGAAGCTTTCGCTTCGCTTCACTCTGGTCAGGCCAGGATCGACCGGTTTCGGATCGTGTCACGGTGACTTCACGCGAGTTAACACGCGGCCCCTCACAGTAAACTGCTGCGGGCTTCTTGCTTTCGCTATGACTCCACACCGAAAAGTGCTTAGTCTTGCCACGGTGACACACTCCCTGCCCCGTTTTTCAAAACGGATGAAGTGACACTGCATCCACCTCGACCTACTAACTGCTCTCGCAGGGTTCGTTGAAAGGCTTCGACGCTTCCGCGCCACTTCTAGCCTATGACCGGATAGTTTCAGGCTCTTTGCAAATCGCTTCGAACGATGCTTTTCAGCTTTCCCTCACGGTACTTAGTACGCTATCGGACTCGAGAAGTATTTAGCGTTGGAAGAGTTATGCCTCCCATCTTCACACAGAATTTCCAATCCATGCTACTCTCGGAACGCCAGGAACGTTGCTGAAATGGTTTAAGGGACTATCACCCTCTATGGTGCTGCTTTCCAGCAGACTTCAACTATCCAGCTAGGTTCCAACGGCGCCCAAACCACATCCACGTTACCTCTCGGTATCGTGTTCAGTTTGCGCTACGTCCTTTTCGATCGCCTCTAATAAGGACATCCCTGTTGGTTTCTTTTCCTGCGGTTACTAAGATGTTTCAATTCACCGCGTTGCCTCGCATTGTTGCGTAACACTTCGAAAAGTGTTGCGAAGTCGCATTAGGAGATCTTGGGTTCAATGACTGCATGCGTCTCGCCCAAGCATATCGCAGCTTGCCACGTCCTTCGTCGGCTTCTCGAGCCGAGCCATCCGCTAACCGGCTTGACTGACAGTCCAAGTTCGAGTAAATAAACTCAGCTTGAATTGCTTCGACAACAGACAAACTAAATTGTCTGAAATCAGTTTCCAGAAAAATCTGGAACTAGTTGTTAATCGTAAATGTAAATTGTGGTCCGATTAAACGGTTCTGACTGAACCTGCTTCCATCACAACGAACGCGACGGGCATTACTTACCTCCATCATCAAATCAAGAGGCGTGTTCATGCTGAGGACACCTAACTCGGCGCCCTTATGGATATAGTCACTAACGACGGTTAGATCGTAGATGACTCAACCGGGCTGAAGGCCTGAGAAAACATGCTCATCCTTACTTCCTTGCCCGTACCCAGAAAAACCCAGTTAAGTTTTATATAGGTGTACAATTTCTGAAATTAAAAACCGGAACTGTGTTTAAAAGATTCCTCCTCGAAACAGTTGTTACAGTTAAGGGCCCTTAGTTCAGCCTGGCAGAACGTCCGCTTTGCAAGCGGAAGGCCCAGGGTTCAAATCCCTGAGGGTCCACTTCTAACAGTGTTCACAGTTCTCTCTGGCTGATCTTTCAGAGCGAATACTATTTGTGAGGTATCGGTTGACTGATTATGTATAGGTTAAGGCGGAAATAAGGCTCTGAACTAGCGGTTTCCTATGGAGGGATGTTCTCTATGTTTGCCGATTGCGCTGGTCTGAGTGCTGTGGTATGCCTCTCTGCTGTGTTTCAGCGGGCTTTGAGCGCTGTCAGAACGCTCCCGGGGGTTCTTATCGCCGGCTTCGTAGAGTCTTTCTTTACGTATGTGCTTGACTCTGTTAACGTTCTTGGAATTGGAAATAAGTGAGGGAAAGGGTTGGTGGTTGTTTTATTCGGCGGTCTCTGTGTTCGTCTGCTCCTCGGGGTTCTCCGAATCCTGTGTGGTGTTTTGTTCGTCTGTGTTCTCTTCTTCCAGTCCTAGCATGGCGTACAGCTTATCCATGTCTTGTTGATGGGCTTGTTCGTGCTGCTGAAGCTGTCTGTTGCTAGGGCCGAGTATAGGGCGCTGTAGTTCCTCGACCTGTGTCATGTGGCTTGAGCGGTGCTGTTCAGCCCACTGGTTCAGTGTTAAAGCCTCTTCAGTGCCTTCAGAGGCGTTCGGTTCACCCATCTGGCCTGCTGCCAGAGTCACGGAGATAAACAAGGCTGCTGCTAGAGTGAGTTTCTTTCTCATTGAGGTTCACTTAAGGAATGTCAGAGAGTTTAGATATCTATTACTGTATTTTTCCGTGTATACAGACAGCCCTACTTTCTTAAGGCTACAGGAGTCCGTATCTCCTATACTATATTTGCCTCGCTGTAAGCTGATTGAAAAGTGTTCAGTGTCTGAGCTTCGTACTCTTCAAGTCCGTCTATATCCTTCTCTAGAATCGTGCTTCTTGAGAAATGGTTGCCTCGCGGATTTGAGGCGTGATAGCTAATCTTAACATGGTCGTCGTGATCCTCCAGCTTTAGCTCTATAGCAAGATTAGCTCCGTCGTCTTTAATATCTATTTCTTTCTCTATTTCTTTCACGAATCCGTGGATTGTTTTAAGATTCTTTTTGGACTGTCCGGGTTCTTTTGGTTCGTACTGATAGGGCATAGGTACAGCAGCGTGCTTTTTCTTTATGATACGTGGCTATGGAAGAGTGTATGTTTTTCTCCATTGGGTAGAAAATCCTTGGAATTGTTTGAAAATGAAAATGAGTTGATGTAGTGGAAGACGGAATGTCTAAGGCTCCTCGGGTTTGACCGGGAGCCTTGCGTTGTTTGGAGGTGATCCAGCCGATGGTTCCCCAACGGCTACCTTGTTATGACTTAGCCCCCCTTGCCAAGCTCAGACTTGATTCACCAAAAGGTGAAGCTCGTCTGAACCTGACTCGGGTGACTTGACAGGCGGTGTGTACAAGGAACAGGGACTTATTCGCCGCTAGATGATGACCAGCGACTACTACCGATTTCGCCTTCACGAGGACGGGTTGCAGTCCTCGATCCGGATTAGGATCGGATTTAGGGGGTTAGCTTCTCCTCTCGGAGTCGCATCCCTTTGTTCCGACCATTGTGGGCCGCGTGTATCCCAGAGCATTCGGGCCATACTGACCTACCGTGGCCCGCTCCTTCCTCTGTCTTATCGACAGCGGTCTCTCATGAGTGCTGAATTCCCGAAGGAATTCGTCGCAACATGAGATACGGGTCTCGCTCGTTACCGGACTTAACCGGACACTTCACAGCACGAGCTGACGGCGGCCATGCAGCTCCTCTCAGCGCGTCAGGTAAGCTCTTCAAGCTGACCGTCATTCTGCTGTCGGCTCTGGTAGGGTGCGCTGCGTTTGATCTAATTAAACCGCAGCCCCCACCGGTTGTGGTGTTCCCCCGTCAATTCCTTTAAGTTTCAGCCTTGCGACCGTACTCCCCAGGCGGCGCGCTTAGTGGTTTTCCTTAGGCACCAGACAACCACGAGGGTTGCCTGACATCAAACGCGCATTGTTTACGGCCGGGACTACGCGGGTATCTAATCCGCTTTGCTCCCCCGGCTTTCGTTCCTCACCGTCGAATCCGTAATCGTCGAGCGATTTCTCCACAGGCGCTCCTCCAGGGATTTTAGGATTTCACTCCTACCCCTGGAATAGCCTCGACGTCTTCCGGTTCCTAGCCCTGCAGTATCCGCTGCACGTCCAAGCGTTGAGCGCTTGGATTTCACAGCGGACTTACAGAGCCGGCTACGAACGCTTTAAGCCCAGTAAAATTGGCCACCACTTGGGGTCCTGCTATTACCGCGGCGGCTGGCAGCAGTGTTGCCCACCCCTTGTTCCGGCACCTCCTTACAGTGCAGAAAAGTAACCTTCCTTGTGGGAAGATTACACTCGGAGTCCCCTTATCGCACGTTAGTGCATTGTAAAGGTTTCGCGCCTGCTGCACCCCGTAGGGTCCGGCTTCTTGTCTCAGAAGCCGACTGGCAGCTCCCGCTCTCACGGCTGCTACTGATTATGGGCTTGGTGAGCTTTTACCTCACCAACTACCTAATCAGCCGCGGCCCCATCCTGTGGCGTCGAAACATTTCAGAAATTCCACATTCCAGTAGGAATTTCCTATTAACTATTAGCCTCACGTTAGCGAGGTTATTGTTATCCACAGGGCAGGTTAGCCACGTGTTACTCAGCTATCTGCCTCGAGTCAAAGACTCGATAGACTAGCATGGCTAAATCGGACTCCGATAGCAGTAGCCTCCGGCAGGATCAACCGGAATTGCCAACAATCATTCCTGTAGCAGGAATATAGTTGGGTTGGACGGGTTCGAAGATCAAAGATCTTCTCGAACTCCAGAAAATCCCAACAGGATTTTCGGAAGTGTATTCGAAAATCTCAGAGAGATTCTCTCAAACGACAGTATCCATAACTGTCGACCGCACAAAAAAATGTGCTACATGATAAAGTACAATGATGTACTTGGGTCCGTCTTCCTACATCACGCTAAAACAAAAATAAGCGCTCATTCTGGCCTCTCGGCTATTCGCCTGTGTTCACACACTCGGCAAGCTAACAATCAGAATAAAACCTTATAAAGGGAAGGAATTTCCAGATTGAGCCTTCCGGAAACCTATAATAAAAGTTTCTGTTTTCGCGCTGTGGTGTCGTCGGTTCTGGTGATTATTCTACTGTGACTGTTCCGCCTCTCTCGAAAGGCTGGTGGTTGTGGTATCCCCATGTACCTGTTTTCTCAAAAGTGAAGCTAAAACGGTCTCCGGTTGTACACTGGTCGAACGCAGCTATGTTCTGGTCGCCGGCCTCACAGTGTTCGGCCAAACTGTTGCCCGCATACTGTCTGTGAGTAGGGTGTCTGTCCGAGCCAACCCACATCGTCTTCGAGGCGTTGTTAATCCAGGTAACTGTGGTACCTTCCTCTACTGTTATCGAGGCTGGCTGGAAACCGCTGTCAGTAAAGTAGACGGTGGTTGTATTCTCAGGTAGCTCGCTGGGCTGTATGTTTGAAGCTCCAGAGGTCGCTGCGTCCGGATTTTCCCTCGAGGTACCGGATTCTTCTTTAGGTCCTGTAAAAGTTGTACATCCCGAGACTACTACGACCGCGGCCAAAAACAAAATTTTCCAGTTCATATAGTTTTTACAGGAATGGAGGTTTAAGAGAGGAACTCGAAGTTTTGATCATGGAGCTGCCCGCGAAACTTGAGCAACTGGATGTTACCACTGTAGGATTGAGCCTGGTCTTTTTGCTTGCTGGTCTATCAAAACTTGCCGTCCCTCAGTTCTGGACGGGTTACGAACCGGAGTTCGTTCTAGCTTTGTCTCCGGTATCGGCCGGCACTTTGCTAGGAATAACAGGTTTGCTTGAAGCAGCTCTCGGAATATGGATACTTACGGGTGTAAGAAAGACATTTGCTTCGCTGGTTGCGGTCTTGTGGCTTACAGCGATCACGTTACAGGTAACTCAGTTAGGGCTTTACGCCATAGCAATCAGAGATCTTGGACTTGTGTTTCTAGCTCTTGCGATTTTCCAGAAATCCCGGTAGAGCTATAATGCGGTTTCATTAACCGTAAACTCCAAACTATTCTTACTATGAAAGTAACCACAACAAAAGTGTTAGCGCTGCTCGCAGTGCTTATGTTCGCAGCCACACCGGTGATGGCTCAAGAACAAAACGTTACAGATACAGATGACACGCCGGAAGACGACTCAGATATAGAAGACGATGAGGAGACAGATGACGACGATACCGAGGAGACCGAAGAGGAAGAAACAGAACAAGAAGACTTGGAGACTGACGACGCCGACAACTCCACGGAGCTTACAATCACCGAACGAGAAGCTCGAGAAACAGCAGTCAACGCCCTTTCAGACAACAACTGGACGCTTGAAGAGACAAGTCGGGAAGATGGCCGCTACGAGTTCGAGTTCGTTATCTCAGGAATGGATGCTGAAGCAGAAGTCAGGGTAGACGGCTCTTCAGGAGAGATTCTCAGACTTGAAGAAGAGATCGAATCCGAGGAAGACAACGAAGCCGACAATGAGACCGAACCGGAAGAAAGAGCGAACCAGCGCGCAATTGAAGCACGTATCGAAGCAAAGCAGGATCAAATCTCCCGGTACCAGGAGCGAATTGAAGAGCTTAGAGAAGAGATCGAAGCTCTCAGAAACGGAACAAGGATTCCGGAAAGAGAAAGCGATGAGGACGCCGACAGAGAAATCGAAGTTGAGAGAGACGGCAACGAGACCGAGCTAGAAGCCGAAGACGGCGACAGAGAAGTAGAGGTCGAACGGGAAGACGGTCAGACAGAGATCGAGGCAGAAGAATCATCCCAAGAACAAGAAGAAAGCTCAAATGAGACGCCTGGAAATGAAAACGCCCAGGAAAGAAGGCCTGGATTCGTTCAGAGAATGCTTGGCGGATTCTTCCGCTAAGCCCGCTCATTTTCTCTTTTTAGCTATTGTACTTTCTGTTCAGCTGTTCTAGCTGCTCATGTGAGGGAGATGGCACACTCCTGTTATTTCTCAAGTCTTCAGCTGCTTTCTCAAGGTTTTCTGGATTCCAGCCGTGCTTCTGAGCTATTCTCTCAGCTGCTTGCTCGATTGACTCCTCCTCATTTAGTATCTGTCTTACCTCTTTCCCTACCCCTGAGGCTTTCTCAGTCTCATCTTTCAGTTCAAGTTCCGAGATGTGTAGGTGTGCCAGCGCCATAGCCATGTTGGCGAAACCTTCCTTATCTGAGCTAGGATTGTTCTTCTTCATGGAGCCGAGTGCGTCAGTCATCTTCTGAGCTGCTGCCTTCGTATGATCTTCCGAATTCTCCATTTCATGTTCCAAACCTGCTTCCTGCTTTTCAACTTCCTCTTCTTTAGATATAATTCCTCTGAGTCTATCTCCAAGTCCCATAGACGTGTGTTTCCCACTCTCTGTATTAAAAATTATCGCATACGCGCCGTGAACTTCAAAAAACTGTTTTTCAGTATAGTTGAGTCAGGAAACTGAAAGGGCAGACCTCCAAAGAAACTGTTCGGATTAGCTTATGTTGATTGGTTAA
This sequence comes from Candidatus Nanohalococcus occultus, assembly GCF_029207735.1. NCBI lineage: Archaea > Nanobdellati > Candidatus Nanohalarchaeota > Candidatus Nanohalococcus > Candidatus Nanohalococcus occultus. Next base: position 826,589 of record NZ_CP104395.1, on the reverse strand, counting down.
CTTAGACTAACTTAAATGTTCTCACCGGTTATTCTATTCTCTTCCTTCTGTAAGCTATTCCTCCTATAGCTGCTATTCCTAGTGCTATTACGCCATTAGGTAAGATTGGAGTTGTAGGCATTGGGTCTGTTTGATCATTCAAGGAATCACCATCTGTGTCAGATTCTGTTGGAGAAGTTCCTATATCTACTTCTCTACCATCTTTCAGACCATCTTGGTCAGAGTCTGCTTCATTAGGGTCTGAGCCAATTTCTACCTCTCTAGCATCATCTAAACCGTCGCTATCGCTGTCAGCTTCAGTAGGAGATGTTCCTAACCTTCGTTCTCTGCCATCGTCCAGCCCATCACTATCGGTATCTGCTTCTGTAGGGTTTGTTCCAATATTTATCTCTTTCTGGTCTTCTAAACTGTCTTCATCACTATCAGATTCCGTTGGTTCTGTTCCCAGTTCTTGTTCCCTTCCGTCGTTTATTCCATCGCCATCAGTATCACTTTTCTGTGGATTTGTGCCTATACTTACTTCATTTTCATCTGTCAAGTTATCTGCATCAGTATCTGTTTGTATAGGGTCTGTGTTATGTTTAATGAGTTCTTCCAAGTCTGTGAGTCCGTCTCCATCCACGTCATTCTCGTTGTCTATTATGTTAATTCTGATTATATCCGATTTCTCCATAACTCCAGAACCTCTTGCATAATCATTATAGCTTATTTCTTCTATGTAACCTACGAGTATGCGACTTTTAGGATGATAGAATCTCCTAACTGTTCTTGAATAATCACTGAATGTAGTATCTCCTATTCTTTCACTTGGAGAATAATATTCATAACGAGCCTCAATAGTTCTAGTATTGCCAAATTTCTCTAATTCCACATTTGTTGACTTGGAGGTTATAGTGTATTCCCTACCACCTATTCTTACTTTATCCTGAGTTGATATGTCTCCTTTCAGCCATAATGCGGTGCTATTATCTTCTTCTAGACTTTTGTTAATGAAATAATCTCCAATAAAGTCAAAGCGACCTTTCTTTTCTGTAATTTCTCCGTCATTATAAGCTAGATTTAGGTTTTCTACATCCCGATAATTTGTTCCTGGATACTGTTGATTTCTGAACTCATATACTGATTTATATTCTAATTCCATGTTGTCATAAGGGACGACACCACCAGCGGAAATACTCGCCATAGTTAGAAATAGAAACGCTAAAATTACCTTTTTCATCATTATTACCTTTTTCTTATTTTTCTATTTGTGTTCTTTTTTGATAAAATAAAAGGAAGAAGGGGGCTTTACCTCTATTCTCCTAAGTTTACATAGTGAGGCTCTGCGGTTGAGAACAGTCCTACAGGATTAACCTTGAGTTCTACTGTGTCTGCACTTGTGGATTGTGGTACATCGTAGGCTATTTGTCCATCTACCTGTACTCCTGGGTTAAGCTGTTCGAATGAGAAGCTGTTGTCCATGTAGACTGATGCTTCTGTGTTCGGACTGTATTCTGCGTCTCCAACCATGAGATTGACGCTGGAAGTCCTCATACGGATTGACTCATCTGCGTCGTTCATTACTGACATATCCACTATCAGGAACTGTCCGTTTGCTTCTGCGCCCATGAATGTTCCTGCTGTTGTCTGTCCCTAAGTGAGAGGTCGTTTACCTGGTATCTTACATCTCCTACTGTAAAGGATTCTTCTAATCCTTCCAGCAGACAATGCTTCGGCTTGAAGGTAATTATAGAAGTCGAATATAAGTTCTCTATTGTGTTCGGAAACGGTTTCTAGGGTTTCAAGGTCGTCTAAACAGTTGTCGAGTTTCGATTGGCTCTTGTGGATATCGCCGATTGACATAAGGCATACAACTCCACCCACTTTTTATTGTGGCCGAATTGATTCAGAGAATCGGGAGGGCGGAGGGCGGGATTCGAACCCGCGTCACGACCGCCACAGGGTCGTAGTATAGACCAGCTAACCTACCTCCACCGAACTTCACGAAGTTCGATCACGTCAAGCCATTGGCATGGCTTTCAGCAGGAACTTCTAAGAGACAAGTAAACACTGAAGTTTTTAACTACGTTCAGTGGGTGTTCACCTCATCATCATGCCTTACGCACTCAGAGGTGTTCAGTCCTCATCATCTAAAATTAAAGTCGAACGGAGTTCTTTTCAACCTGTCTGAAAAGAACTTCGGGCTATTGTACTGTTATGAAACTGAATGCTCCTGAACTTGGAGATGAAAACGAACTGAAGGAAAAACACGGATACATGGGAGAAAACGTCAACCCAGCCCTACAGATCGAAGACGTACCGGAGAAAGCGAATGCTCTCGCACTGGTTTTTGAAGACCCTGATGCCCAGGAGATGGCAGGGAAAACCTGGCTTCACTGGCTTGTATGGAACATCCCGGCCGACACAGGGAGAATTGAAAGCGATGAGTCCCCGGGAATCGAGGGAACAACTGATTTCAAGAAAACAGGTTACAACGGCCCGAACCCGCCGGATGGAGAACACGAAGTAGTCTTCAAACTATATGCTTTGAACGAAGAACTTGACCTGCAGGAAGAAGCAACCCTGGATGAGTTCGAAGAAGCGATTGGAGGAAAAGTTGTGGTGAAAACTGAGCTTAAGGCAGTCTATCCTTACGATCACATAGTTCGGGACTAGAACGGTTATGCGGGGGCAGAGATTTGAACTCGAAGCTCCCAACCTCGGAGCTTCTCTATTACATCTCTGCTTAAATTATAGGTGTTTGCGAGGGCAGAGATTTGAACTCTGGAACCCCTACGGGACAGCGCCCTCAACGCTGCGCCTTTGACCACTTGGCTACCCTCGCGTGATTTGCCATGTTTTTTGGAGGGTTGGCAATAGCTCCTTGGCTACTCTCGCGTGATAAGCAGGTCTTCTTAAACAGTGAACCGAGCTAAACTCTTTTGAACCTGAACTTATTCGAAGTAACAGGCCCGGCTTACAGTCATTTCGCTACCTCTTTTGGAGGTCGCTCCGTAAAATCCTGTTCCAAGGAACTGTTCGCTGGAATAAGATTCTGCGAGAAAACTTTCTAGCTCCGATCTATTTTCCTTAATACTGTCCTTGGAAACTCTTGCTACACACTGAAGATCCGAAATAGAATGGGGCGCGGTAAATCCTGGTGTAACTCTGTCTTCGGGGTAGGACATATCCTCTTCTACGTTTTTGACATCTAGCTCGTAGATCCCTTCATCCAGCTCTCCTCCCAGAGCGGCCTCCATCCAGTCTTGAACCTCTTCTTTGGAGTCAAGTTTCTCTCTGTATAACTGATCGGTCATTCTCTGTACAACCATTCACGGCCACGGTATTTATTTCCAAGAGACCTGGCTCTGCCGATTTCTCCCTCTGTAAGCTCTGAGATCTCCCAGTTTTTGCCCTCCAGGAGCTTGGATCTTAAAGCCTCTTGAGATTCCTCAAATGAGGCCTCTGATTCTTTACTTACCGAACTAACCCGTTCTTTGAAATTTTCGATGTGTTTGCCTTTTTTCTTATCGTCACCTGGCTTAATGTATCTAAACATTTCCTTGGGATTTGATTTGTACAGCAAGGTTCCTCCGAAGTATGTAACGCCGTCCTTCCGCCGGATAGTCGAACCTGAAATCTTCCCGTTTTCCGTTACAACGTCGTTTACAGGTTCGTGTCTGGCATCTATACCTAGTTTCTCGACAGCATCCGCTATCAACCCGCATTTTTCCCGGTAGATCTGGTTTACATCATCGGGAAAGTACTCGTCCGGAGCCACTAAGCCCCAAGTGATCTCTCCTTCAGGTGTCAGGAAAGTCGTTCCTCCACCTCCCTGGCGTCGAACAACGGTTATGTCATCGTCTTCACATTTTCCCAAACTGACTCTTTCCTCGATACTCTGGCTTCTGCCGACGTTAACCGTTTTCTTACTCCAGCCGGCCAGAAAAACAACAGGTATGCCGGTTTCTCTAACTGATTCACTCAAGGCATCGTTCAATCCTGTCTTGAAAAACGGATCGTATCTTTCGAACTTGAGGAATCGCCAGTTCATCAGTAAACCGGATTCTTCTCTTCCACATTGTTCAAGTGGTTTTCATGTCGGGCCATCAGGAAGAACAGGTCGCTTAACCGGTTGATGTAGGCCAGGACTTCTTCCCGTATTTCTTCGTTTTGATCCAGTTGAACGATCTTTCTCTCAGCTCTACGGTTGACGCTCCGGGCATTGTGTAGCTGGGCGGCGGATTTACAGCCTCCGGCAAGCACGAAATCGCGCAGTGGTGGGCATTCGTCTTGGTAGTGGTCGCATAGATCTTCGAGTCTGTCGATGTTTTCCTGAGTTATCTTGGTATCTGGCTCTCTGTTCGCGAGTTCTGCTTGTAGTATGTGTAACTCGTTTTGGATCGTCTCGAGTTCGTCTTTTTTCCCCTCGGTGAAGCTCGCACAGACACCTGTCAGTGAGTTCAGTTCATCGACGGTGCCGAACGCCTGGATTCGCTCGCTTGATTTGGAAACTCTCTCACCTGAAGAAAGATCTGTCCGTCCTCTGTCCCCGTTGCCTGTATAGACCATGTTCTCAAATTGTCGTCCGAGCTTTAACCCGTTAACCAAATATAATAATTGTTATTGTTAAGTAGTGATTATGCCTGAAGAAGATATATACAAACAAGTAGAGGAAAACGCCGAGCCGCTAGAGGATACTTTCTCACGTATAATGGGTGAGGATGTCGATATGGATGTCGATGTGGAAAATCAGAAGGTCTATCTGGAACCTGCGCCTAAGAATGGAGATCATGGGAAGAAACCGGATATAGAAGAGGCGATTTCTGAAAGTCTTGGCGCTGAACACAGACTCGTATACGGCGGCTTCAAGACAGGGAACAAGGACTGTAAGCACTACGCACTGGAAAGAGACTGGAGATAAACCGCGCTTATCTGAAATATTCTTTTCCCTGGGAGCTGGCGTTCCATGCCGCACAGCTGTTTAAGTTTTCAAAGACCAAGTTTCGACGTGAAGCTACAGGAAAATGAAGCCAAAAAACTGCTGAAAGAACACGGTCTGACAGTGCCGCAGCGAGGTCTTGACGGAGACAAAGAATACGTTGTTAAGGCTCAAGTTCTGGCCAACCATAGAAAGGAAAACGGCGGCATTAAGTTCGCTAAAGGAGAAAAACAGGCCAAGGCGCTTGAAAAAGAGATTAAAGGCACCCAGCTCGAAGGCCAGGATATTCAAGACGTTTTAATCGAAGAAAAAATAGATTTCCAGGAAGAATACTACGTATCTTTTACCTACGACACCGAAACCCGTAAACCGGCATTAATCTTCTCGAAAGAAGGCGGAACAGGCATAGAAAACAGAGAAGTCTCAAAACTGCCGCTCGAAGACACTTCGCAGTTCCGTTTCAGACAGTTCCTGGCGGAAAACGGGTTCGAAGGCAAGGAAATAATCAAGCTCGGCATGGAGCTACAGAAACTGTTCGAAGCCTTCTTGGAAGCCGACGGGCGTTTGCTCGAGATAAATCCTCTAGCGAAGACAGACGATGGCTATGTTATCCTGGATGCTATGATGGATCTTGACGACGACGCTAGTTATCGGCACAGCTGGGATTATCCGGAACGTTCGGCCTTTGATCGGGAAAAAACCAGCAGAGAGATCAGAGCGAAAAAGATAGATGAAAACGACCATCGCGGAGTCGCAGGCAAATACACCGAGCTGGAAGGAGACATAGGAATGATGCTTGCCGGCGGAGGCGCATCACTGACCAACATGGATGCGCTGATCGCATGCGGAGGAAAGCCGGCGAACTACACCGAGTACGGCGGAAACCCGCCGACCGAGAAAGTCTACAAGCTCTCGAAAGTCATAATGTCGAAAGAGCTAAACGGCCTCTGGCACGTCGGAGGCACCGCAAACAACACCGACGTTCTCCGAACGATGAAAGGCTTCGTTCAGGCTCTCGAAGAGGAAAAACCTGATTATCCTATTGTGATACGGAGAGACGGGCCGAACGCCGATGAAGCCTTCGAACTACTCCGCGAGAAAAAAGAAGAACTCGATCTGAACATGAAACTGTTTAGAAACGACACGCCGATGACAGAGACAGCTGAAACCCTGATGGAGATGGTCGAAGCATTCAAGGAGGACGAAAAATGAGTATATTCGTAGACAAAGACACGAAAGTCCTTGTCCAGGGAATAACGGGCAGAGAGGCATCGGAGAAAGTCCCGGAGATGCTAGAGTATGGAACAGAAGTCCTTGCCGGAGTAACTCCGGGCAAAGGAGGGAAAGAAGTTGCGGGCGTGCCAGTATACGATTCGGTTGCACAGGCAATGGATGAAAATCCAGGTATAAACACGTCTCTAATTTACGTCCCGCCGTTTGCGGCGAAAGACGCAGCCTTTGAGGCGATTGAAAACGACATAGAGTTGCTTAATATTATCACCGAGCGCATACCGGTCAAAGACACTTGGAAGATACTTCGAAAAGCCGAGAAAAACAACGTGACCGTTGTAGGCCCGACCTCTGTAGGTATCATGACGCCAGAGGAATGTAAGCTAGGTCCAATCGGCGGAAACCAGCCTGGGAAAGCTTACGATAAAGGAAAGGTAGGTATTATCTCGAAGTCCGGAGGGATGACAACTGAGACGGCTTGGACGATCAAACAGGCAGGATATGGGGTATCGACCGCAGTAGCAATCGGAGGTGACATCTTGGCCGGCACAACTTTCGCCGATGCGCTTAAAGAGTTCGAAGAAGATGAGGAAACAGAGGTCGTTGTAATGTATGGAGAGCTAGGCGGAACATACGAACAGGAGGCCGCAGAGCTAATTGAGAACGGGAATTTCACCAAGCCCTTGGTTGCGTTCATCGCAGGAGAGTTTACGGAGAACCTTCCGTCCCGTAACTATGGTCATGCTGGAGCGATCATACGTGGAGATTCGGGTAAGCCATCGGTTAAAAAGAAAAAGCTGAGAGACGCAGGCGCATATGTGGTCGATAAACACCATGAGATACAGGGTAAACTGGGTGATCTGCTGTGAGTGAGCCGTTCCGAGATACTTACGAAGAGGAAAACAGGGTTGAGCTGAGAAATACTTATAGTGCCGTAGATGGAGAGCCTATAATCGAAAACTACGAGCTACAGGAACATGCGGTCCGCAACGGATACGAGTTTGTAAACGAAGAGGAAGATGGTTGTCCTAAAACCACTGTGGTTAATGGGAATTTGGAGTACAGTGTGAAGGTTACTCCGACCGGTCATTCGATCGTCAGAATGTCTTTCAGTCCGGAAAATGAGTTACATGATAACTCGGGGGCCAAGCCCTGGAATGATATCATAGAGACAATAAGCGGCAGAGAGGGTACCGCATGACTGACTGGAAAACAAACATATCGAAGTCAGGTGAGGACCCAGAGGTACGTGGAGAAAAGCTCGAGGAGGTAATGGAGATGGAGTTTTCCGATGCTATCTGGCTCGTGCTTAAAGGAGAGAAACCTTCGGAGAACGAATCGGAGATGTTCAAAACTATTCTCTCAAGCTCTATCGATCACGGCGTAGGAAATCCTTCAACCGTCTCGGCCCGAACCGTACAGAGCGGAGGCAACGGCATGAACACTTCTGTTGCGGCCGGAATACTTGCTTTAGGTGACAAACACGGCGGAGCTATCGAAGACTGTATGAAAATGATCCAGAGCGAGAAATCCGCTGAAGAGATAGTAGAGGAAAAACTCGAGAAAGGCGAGACCATTCCAGGAATCGGCCACAAGATCTACAAAGACGAGGATCCTAGAGCCAGTAAAATGCTGGAGAAAGCAGAGGAGCTAGGGATACGCGGAGAGTTCACCGAGAAAATTTGTGAGATCAGAGATGAGTTTTCCGAGAGAAAGGTCGAATTGGTGTTAAACGTTGACGGAGCGATCGCAGGTATCATGAGCGATCTCGGCTGGGATCACAGGCTTGGAAAAGGAATATTCATAATCGCGCGAACACCAGGTCTCGTAGCGCATGTACATGAGGAAATGGATGAAGAGGACTTCCGTAGGGAAGACGGAGAGTACCTCGGCTAGCTTAGATTCTCGTTTAGCTCCTGTAGTTCGCCGAGAATAGCTTTCAACAGATCTTTTTCTGTCTTTTCCGATCCTTTCTTATCGGTCTTTGTCTGCCGGTTGATCGTCTCCTGTACGGTTTTCGGTTCCTGGATTCCAAGGAACCTCATCTCAACTCCGCTGCCACCTGCTGTGCTGATATCGACGTTTCCGTATCCAAAGTTTTTGCCCAGCAGCCCCTGGCTAAATGAGATATTTTGAACTTTGTCCAGCCCGATTTTCTGTACGTTCCGGCTGAAGATCCCGGATTTCCTGTAAAGCGCCTGATTTGTCACAACGTAGTCCGTGAAAGTGAAGCCGATTAAACGCTGGATTTTAGGGTTGCCGTGCCATATAACCTCTTCATCGCTGTCCAATGTAAGCCAGTCGAATTCTTTGTTCATACGCTACGTTTACAGTTCGTCTAATTTAAGATAAATCCGTGAAAAATCATGTAGCTGCCGAGGATTTTCGAAAACAAGTTTTCTTGAGAACCTCCGGCTTCAGCAAATAAGTAGGAGTTTGCGGCTGCCGGGATTTGAACCCGGGTGGTCGGCTCGAAAGGCCGAAATGATTGACCGGACTACACCACAGCCGCTGTAATACTAGAAAATCGATTGAACTCTTTTAAAGGAGAGGTATTATGTTCGGAGATATATCCGGTCTTCCAAGGTCTTGACCTGTCCGGATACCTGCGTCCGACCCTCAGTTATACGGCTCTCACTGTATACAAAGATCACTTCCTGCCCGCTTTCAAGAGTATAGAGGTAGCCGTCCTCGAAATCCTTTCTGAACGATAGCTCGCCCTCAACGGTGGCTCTATCCATCGATCTAGTTACTTCATCTGCGTGTAGCACATCTACGTTGTTCTGTGAGCCTCGATCCATCAGCTCATCGACGTCGTTCCTGACTCCGCTGAGATGCTGTTTCTGATCGTCAAGCCGGAGGTTGACGTTCTCCACTTCGTTTTCAAGCTGACCTAGCTCTTCGACCCTGTCTTTAACTGTTTCCAGCTCCTGTTTTAACTCGGATTTTTCCTTCTTAAGCTTCTCAATCTTGCCGACTGCGCTCTCTACCTGTTCTTTTGAGGCTTTGTTCTCCGTCCGGTCTTCGATCTCAGATTTCAGATCGGATCGGGTTTCCAGTACTTTCTCCTCAAGCTCTTCGATCTCCGAGTCGAACCTTTCAGCATCCGTCTTCGTATCCAGGACTTCCTCTAAGTCGCCGATCCTGCCTTCAAGTTCATCTTCGCCGGCTTTCTCGTCTATCATCGCAGCCAGCTCTGATTCAGTCTTCTCGATCATCTCTTGGGACTGGTTCCGAGACTCGGTGATCTTGCCTTCCAGGCTTTCTATCTCGTCTTCAAGCTTTTTTTGACCTGCTTTCTGATCGATACTTTCTCTCAGCTCTTTTTCGACCTCTTCGATCATTTCCTGAGATTTGGAGGTTGAACTATCTAGTTCTTCTCTTAGCTTTTCCCTTTCAGCTTTGAAGCTCTCTTTGCCGACCTTCTCACCGATCTTTTTCTCCAGTTTTTCTCTGTGTTTTCCGGCCTCTGTTCGAACCTTCTTTATATCAGATCTAAGTCTTTCAGTATTTGAACTAAGTTCTTCGCTGAGCGATCGGTAGACGCCGGTTATTTCTTGACGGTTTGTCTGAACGTCTCTCTCCAAGCTTTCTGTGCTTTTCTCAAGGCTCTCATCCAGTCTCTGTATGCTTTCTATGTTTTTAGCTGTCTCTGTCTCGAGTCTGCTCTCCAGCTGTGTGGTCTCGGAGTTTAAGCTCTGTTTTAAACTTTCTATTTGCTGTTTAAGCTCTTGTTTTTCTTCGGCGAGCCTGTCTTCTGAGGCTTTTTTCTCGATACGTTCTTCCAGCTGCGCTTCTAGATCTTTCTCCTGTTCGATTTCTGATTCGATCTCTGATAGCCTTGAGTCGAACTTTGTTTCCGTCACTCTGTTTTCCAGGTCTTCAGAGAGGTCTTTCTTGACGTTTTCAAGACTGTTTTCGACTTCGCCTTTCACGTCCTCTATCCGGCTTTCGGATCGCTGACCGAGTTCCTCTAGTTTTTCTTGTAGTTCCTCGTGGTTCGCTGTGGCTTCTTCTCTGAGGTTTTCCAGCTGCTGGCTTGATGCTTTACCGTCTTCTAGTTTGGAGGCGGTCTCTGCTAAATCATCTAGCTGTGCCTGTAGCTCGGCTCTTCGCTCCTCGGAGATATTTTCGTGTTCACGCAAACCGGATTTCAAACTCTCCAGCTCCGATTCTGTTGAATCCAGAGAGGATTCTAAGGTTTCAACAGTCTCTGCGTTGGCTTCTGTGCGGTTTCCAAGCTGTTCTTCCAGCTCCTCGAGTTCTTCTCTTAGCTCGCTGGTGATGCTGTTAAGTTTGGTTTCCTCGAAGCCCAGTTCTTCCGTTATCTGTTCTTCTAGCTCTTCTCTAGTTTTTTCCAGGGTTTCAACGTCTGTCTTGTTTTCTATCCGTTCTTCCAGATCGTTTTCGGTCTCAGCTATCTGTTCTCTTAGTTTTTCTACCTTTTCGTCTTTGGTGCCTGTCTTTTCTTCTATAACGGTTTCCAGGTCGTCTCTAGCTTTCTGGATCGAGTTCTGTAGCTCCTCTCGCTTGTTGAAAGAGTCCTCTCGTACCTGTTTTAGCTTGTCCTCAAGTTTCTGGACTCTGGAGTTCTGGGCGCGGCTTTGAACTTCTTCACGTAGCTCTCCAAGTTCGTCTTGAGTGTCCGATCTTATGCTTTCTATGTCTTCGATACTGGCTTGTTCATCCAGTTTTTGCCGGATTTCCTCTATATCCAGGTCTAGGCGGTTTAGCTCTCTTTTACTCGCGGCTTCGTCTACCTTGGTCTCTAGTTCCTCGATACTGCTTTCTATGTCTTCTTCGAACTCGACCATGTCGGTCTGTGAGCTATCCAGTTTCTCCTTTAGCTCTATCAGGCTCTGTTTTTCTGCTTTCGAGCTGATCTGATCTTCCGTTTTGCTGAGTCTTGGATCTAAGTCATTCTCGATCTGGGATCTCAGTTCCTTTACGTCGCCGGTAAGGCTTTCAACCTCGGCTTGACCGGCTTTGTTCTGCTTTAAGCTCTCAAGTTTGGTTTCCTGAGCGTTAAGGTTCTTTCCAGCAGTCTTAACCTCTTTTTTCAGCTGGGTGAAGTCCTTATTATCTGTTTTCTGCTTTATCTGTTTTTTGAAATCCTGTATCTTCGAGTCGACATCGTCTTTGAACTCGTTGTTTTCTTCTTGGATCTCGTTGAACTGTCTTTCGATACGATCGGCAAGTCTACGGACTTCTTCTTCGGTAACGCTTGTTAGCTCATCTGAAAGGCTTTTTACAACATCTTCCTGTATTTTACGGACAGTCTCCAGAAAGTTTTCTCTTTCCTGCTTCCGGTAGCTGTTGTAGGCGTCTTTCCATTTTTCCTCGTTTTCCTCGAGGGATTTTTCGAGAGCTTCGTCTACCTGTTTCATTGCCTCTGCTTTTTCCTCGCCATCGATCTTGTTCTGGCCTTTTTTGTCGTCCGTGAACTTGGATAGTAGCCCCATGCTCTCGTGTTGAATATCCGTCAGACTGGAATATAAAGCATCAGTAAAACCGGTTTAAGCTTCAAAACACAAACCAGGGCTATGAGCGAAGACTGTGTATTCTGTAAGATTATAGAAGGACAAATCCCTTCGAATAAAGTATACGAGGATGAAAACGTGGTTGCTTTCCTGGATGCGAACCCGGTCTCGAAGGGTCACACGTTGGTTGTTCCAAAGGCGCACGTCGATACAGTGTTCGACGCAGAGAGCATGGAGTACATGTGGAAGCCTATTGTGAAGGTTGCGAACGCCATCAGAGAAGCCTTCGACGTTGAAGACATGAACATCAACCAGAACAATGGTTCTCTTGCCGGACAGGAAGTAGATCACCTACATTTCCACCTGACTCCGCGTTACGACGGATCTGAGATCGATATAAGCTACAATCGCTCGGAACCGGAAAACGCAGATGAGGTAGCAGAGCAGATCAGGTCGAAAACAGCCTGAGACGGCACAGTTTTTTATCTTTCCGTCCCGGAGGTGGCCTATGGCTCTGATAGAGTCGTTAGTACTTGTATTTGTAGCCGGCTTCATAACTGATTTAGCGACAGGAATAGGCGCCATACCGTTTTTCTTTGTGGACGAGATGAGTGACCGGCTTCTGGTAGCACTCTGGGGGCTGGCTGCCGGTATAATGAGTTCGGCATCCGTACTCGGTTTGATACCTGAAGGTTTAGCTGCCGGCACTGTTCTTGAGGTCGGAGCGGGGATGGCACTTGGTTTCGGACTTGTTATTGGCGCGAGAAAACTTGTGGGAGATGTCGAGCTGGAACCGAAACATTTCAAGGAAGCGGATCTCAAACGGTTGATTGTAATTCTAGGTGTCTTAACTGTTCACAGCTTCCCGGAAGGGATCGCAATCGGGGTTTCATTCGCAGAAATGGGTCTTGAAGGAGGAATACCAATGTTCGGCCTAGCGGTGCCAATGCTTGCGATAACAATGACTATCGCTATCTCAATCCACAACATTCCGGAGGGAATAGCCATCTCGATTCCTTTCAAGTCCATGAAGATCAGCAACTGGAAGATGCTTGGAGGAACAATTTTCTCAAGTCTTCCACAGCCTATTGGCGCGGTTATCGCATACTTCTTCGTAGAACAGGCCCAGTGGATTCTCGCACCAGGATTCGGTTTCGCGGCCGGAGCAATGCTTTATTTGGTAGCAACTGAGTTCGTAGAAGAGTCTAGAGAGCAGGCCGTAGAATGTGCTTGGGGTCGTAATTTCCTGATCGGAGGTTTAGCTGGCTTTGTGTTTATGGTGCCGTTTTTCCTCGTAGGTCAGGCACAGTTCATGGAGTTACTTGATTTCATCTCCGTAGTAGGAACGCCTTGAGAGTATCTTGTACAGTGTAGAAAGTAAAAAATTAAAGAGAAAAAATGTGGCCGCGAGCTTACGTAATCTTATGCTCTGCGACTTCTTCGACCGTATCAACGTGAGTCATGAAGATTGTTCTGCAGCAGTAACGCTCCAGGCCTAGGTCATCCATAACTTCCTTTGGATGCTCGCCGTCTTCTTCAGTTCGTTCCTTGAACTCTTCCCACTTGTCGCCGATAACCTTACCACATGAAAGGCATCTGACTGGAATTTCCACTTAAAACTCACCTCCGTGAGTTTTTGCGAAGTGTTTTCTTTCAGAATCCACTGTAAAACACCTTTTAACGGTAGGATTTCTGCTGTTTGTGTCGGGCGCCCTTGCTCGACTGGGAAGGTTTTCTGGTCTCTGTACGTCTTGGATCTTCGACAAGCATGTTTCTGTCGTAGTCCAAAAAGTCATGTTTCAGGTCTTCATCGCCTGTGTAGTCTACGAGTCCTCGGGCAACAGCCATTCGGATTGCCTCTGCCTGTCCCTGCTTTCCGCCTCCGTTGGCGGTGACTCGGATTTCAACTTCTTCCGTGATATCTCCGGCGATCGTAAGAGGTTCTTTGATCCGGTTCTGAGCCATCTCTGTCATTGTGTGTAGAGGACGGGAGTTAACTCTGATTGTTCCGTCTCCTTCCTTTACTGTGGCTCTTGCCTTCGCTGTCTTACGTTTTCCGGTTGCCTGTACTGATTCACTCATTTAAGATCGCCTCTTGGAGTCCATCCAATAGATTTAGAGACTTCGCCAAGCTTTACATAGTTCCGGTACCGGAGATCGTCTCCTTCCTTCACATCGACTTCTGTAATTTCTTCCATGTCGTGAGGAACTCCTAGGTAAGCCTTGACTCTTGAGAATGCTTCACGTCCTTCCTTGGACTTGTAAGGAAGCATGTTTCTAACGGTTCTCTTCAGAATCTTGTGAGGTGCCTTCGGGTAGTAAGGACCGTCGTGGCGTGTACCTCTCTCGTATTTCTGTCTGTAGTTAGCGATTACTTCCTCCTTGCTTCCTGAGATAACTACTTTGTCTGCGTTGACAATGTTTACTTCCTTGCCGTCCTTGGCTTCTCTCGCGATCTTTGTCGCGAGCCGGCCGAGGATTTTTCCTTCAGCATCAATTGTTAGACTCATTATTTGACCACCTTCACATCTGATCCTTCAGGGTTCTCTTCTACAAGATCTCGGATGAACATGAACTGTCCGTCCTCTTCGATCTTCTGACGGGCGCCTGAAGAAGCCTTGAAAGCTGCTACGTTTACTTCTTTTGTCAGTCTTCCGCTTCCCAAGACCTTCCCTGGGACAACAACTGTCTCGCCTTCCTCGGCAACGCGTTCAATATCGCTTACGTTGACTTCAGGTCGTCTGCGGTTAACTTTCTCTAGATTTTCTGCTATATCGTTCCAGATCGGAGCCTCCTGTCTGTTAAGAAGCTCGATCGTCTCTAAAAGCACTGGATTCGTTGGATCTGCTTTTTTACTCATTAGTTTCCACCTCGCGACGCTACTAGGTCACTGCTGGTAGATCATAAATTCGAACGAAATTTTATAAACTGGCTTATCCGCCCGGGTCTTGAATTAACTGCTACTGTTCTAGGAAATCTCTGACGTCCGACATGTTTTGATCTGGTCTGATACTGACCAGCTGCTCGCCCTCTATGTAGTTATTATCCTGTTTCACCTGAGAGTACTCTCCGAATCTGTTGTTTGTTGGGTCAGCTAGCATCGTCCCTTCTTTAGTTTCTACTTTGTTCCAGGCATGTCTGTACCTTTTTCCGCCCATAGGCAGGGTTCCCTTAAGATATTCTGAGTCCAGACCGATTCTCTGTGCGAGAACCTGGTAGGTCGCTGCTTGTTCTTTACAAACTCCTTTTCTCTCTTGTAGACCTTTTGTAAGCCAGATTTCGTTTTTGTTGTCCGAGATATCTTCGTATTCGAACTCTTCAGCTATGAAATAGGATAGTTTTTCAGCGGCCTCGAAATCAGTTCCATGGTTGTAGTTTGCGGAGAACTCTCTGTGTAACTGTTCTACGGAAGGTATGTCCGGACTAGGTATTTTTAGCGAGTATCCGTCTTTAGAACTGCTGTCTAAACTTATGCCTCGTAAGAATTTGATTCCTTTGTGTGTACGGAACTGGCCTGAGTTGATAGGCATATTTACTATTGTATGGTCACAATATAATAATCTTTTCGTGGTTTATCGAAGACCATGAGATGCCGGGGGAGAGATTTGAACTCTCGAACCCCTGCGGGAATGGATCTTGAGTCCATCGCCTATGACCCTCTGAACTAAACACTAGTTTACAGAGATTGGCCTGACTTGGCTACCCCGGCTCAAAAACGAATTGTAGGCTCAAGCTTAAAACGCCTAGTCGAAACCCAGCGCATCGTCCTGCCATGACCGGACAATATCACAGAAAATATGTGAGCCAAGCATCGCGTAGCTCAAACCCGCCAGTCTCAAACTAATGGCTGCGAACAAGACGGGGACTGTAGCTAGGATCGCAAAGTGCGAGAGGTACCGACTCCAGTTCGGAATCCGATCTTCAAGCGCGGCTCCGTTGTCCGTAGTTATCGTCCTAACGTCGCTGAAAGCAGATTTCAAGTGATTCCAGTTTCCATCCCGCAGTCTTTGAACCAGAAAATGATCTAGATCGATGAAAACTCCTAGAAAGAAACCGAACAAACTCAGTGGGATGAAATACTGGCCGAAACCGAACAGTTGCCAGACTGCTATCGGCGCTGCGATCGCCGAAATAATTGCGTGTTCGTAGCTCTCCATTATTCTATCTCCGATTCTCCTGGAGGCAACGCCCGGATGATGTAGTCTAGATCGACTTCACAGCCTGAATCCGCGAACTTCCGGTTCAAGGTTTTAGCGATATCCGATTTTTTGGTCCGGCCAGGTTTCAATCCTACAGATATCTCGCAGTTTTCCTCTATAGCTTCCCGAGGTCCGCACATCGGCACGTAGAATTCATCTAGCTTAGCTGGTCCAATCGCCGCATCGACCTTCACGTTCCTGATGTACTCTCGGTCGCCTCTGATCACGAAAGCGCCCTTCGGCAGATACTCTCCGCTCTCCGGGTTCTTCGTTACCTGATCCGGTTCGACGTAGTAAACAGTGTCTGCGCCAATACCTGCCTTCCAGGTCTTTGCGAAGGTGACTGCGGCCTTTGCGGCCTGCTCGATCGATTTTTCTCCGGCGTCTTTCCCGTCTTTCAGGACTACGCTCGGTGCGCCATCGAAGTCGGCGTGGAAGTAAAGATCGTTGCCGTCCATGTGGCGTTTGACAAGCATCTCGTTGGTCTGAGAGTCTCTTCCGGCGCAGACAAGGAATCCTTCGCTCGTCTTGAACCAGCGGTACTTTTCAAACCATTTTTTGCTTCTCTTCTCGGTCTTATCCTCCATGACGTCTTCAACTTCGATGTCCTCCTCGCCAAGTTCTTCAATCTGCTTTTCCGTGTTCTTCTTCGCTTCCTTGGCTTTCTCCATCTTGGCTTCGCTGGCCTTTGCCTTATCGTAGTATCCTGAGGCAGTGGCCTTCAGATCCTCGCCCGGCGTAACCTTTACGGTTTCATCCTCGACTTCTACCACTATAAAACGGTTTTGTTCGTTGAAATCCTTGATGCGATCCGATAGCTCTGATTCAGCTTCGTTGAAACGTTTTTCGACCTCGTCCCATGTGTGGTTTTCCAAGCCTTTCTCTATGGCTTCTTTGATCTCAAGTAGGTCTCCGTAGTTTTCGTATATCAGCTCGGCGATCTTACGGTTCTGCTCGGAGGATTTTTGAAGTCCTTCAATCTTCCGTTCCTGCTGTTCGAGCTGGCGTTCCAGCCCGTTACGTTTTTCCTCGTACTTTTCCCGTTTCTTCCGTTCCTCGGCACGTTGCTCGCGTCGGTAGAAAAACTCATCCAGTGACTCGGAGAAGCTCTCGAACTCCTCTATCTCGTAATTATTGTAGGTCTCTAGTTTGAAAGGTGCGGCCCGGATAAGCTCGCGGTCGTCCTTGTAGATAACTGGTTCAGTGTTTTCCGATGCTTCAATTAACTTGTTGAACTCCTCGCGTACCTTGCTCTTTTCTTCGTCGCTTAACTCTTCTATTTTCCTGTCTTTTTCGATTCCAAGCCGTGAGCAGATCTCTTCTGCGTACGTTCCTCCTAGCGAGAGGTCTGCGGCCAGCGAACGCACTAGCTCTCCGTCCATCGCATCGAAGATATCGTTTAATTCGCGAGGATCGGTTGCCGGTTCTGGGTACTCGTATTCTTCGCCTACAACGATTTTACGGTCCTTGAACTCGATCTGTCGGATCGCACCGATGACCTTGTCTCCATCAAGCAAGACGATGTTTCCTTTACCGAACATCTCGCATATCAAGGTCTTTTCTCCGCTCTTTATCTCAAGTATGCGGTCGAAACCGCGCTGTTCGATCGAATCTATTCGGCCCATGTGTTTTCTAAGCTCCATACAGAATCCTGGCGGTCTCTCCGGGTTATCCCGCTTGTATTTGGAGAGAAAACAGTAGCTGGTGCCTACAATTAAACGTCTTTTTCCTTCTCCGGACACGTATACTTCTATAGTAAGTTCTTCGCCTCGCTGGTAAACTTTCTGGACGAATCCTTCCTCCAGTTCGTTTAGCTCTTCCATGAGGATATGTAGATCGAGGCTTGTAATTTCCATGTGAACGTTGGTGTGGATGAGCTACAAAAAGTAACTGATCTCTAGAGAGCTTTCCTGGATAGCCGTGCGGTTCATAGGTACTCATTTAGAAATGCGGCGAATTTACGTTTTAACGAGTCGTATTCGCGGCATTCAGAGGCTGAAGGCGGCCAAGACTGTAGGGTGGCGCGGGTTTCAAAAAGACCACAATAGTCCTCAAGATAGGGTTCTTTAACGCATCGAGGCTCTGTAATATTTCCGTTTACTCTGTCGGTGTCGAATCCGGTTATGTTTCCATCTCTATAGTTCCAGTTAAGACCTTGATGGCAGCTCAAGCTTCCATAACATTGGTTTCCGATGCCGCATGAAATATTAGTGACGTGTTTAGATACATCGGCTCTTGTAAACTTGTTTACCTCTTCTGAAAGAGGGTAAGCTATCACCAGAAATACAAGGACGAATCCTGTTAAGGCCGAGAATATCGTAACGAGAATTTGATTTTTGTTCACGTTATCACTCTGTGCTTTGGATAAACGTATTACCTTGTCAGCCAGTCGCCTGTTAGAACATCTCAACGCCTTGCTGATCTGCGTCCCGTCCCTGCTCTTCGTTCTCATACTCCTGTTTGAACTGATCGACTGAATCAAAGTCAAAGTACTCCAAAAACTGGTCTGTGACATCGAGTATCGCTGTACGCCCGTCTTTTTCCTTCGATAAGAATCCTCGTTTCACAAGCTCCTTTACATGCTGGTAGGCGCGGTTTCCACGGATCTCAACGATATCGGTCTGCTCGACAGGAGCATTATAAGCAATCAAGGCAAGTGTACGTAGCTCTCCCTGGTTGAGGTCTTGATGCGGTGCTAGATGTGAAACGTGCTGTATGTGGCCTTTTTTCACCTTCAATTCGTATCCTTCCGGTGTCTCGACAAGTTCAAGCCCGCGGTGTTCTTCCTCTAGGTCTTCCCGCACGTCGTTTACGAGCGTCTCTACGTAACCCATTGATCCGAGATCAAGAATATCTGCGATCTCCTCTCTATCGACAGGTTTGTCCGCGAGGAAGAATGCTGCCTCAAGTCTTGCTTTTTTCTCGTCCATACTTAGAGTTTATACCGCCGTAGTTGAAAAACTTAGCAGTGATTTTCTAGTTCGCAACCTCGTCGTCCTCCGGTTCAACGTGTAACTCTCCAAGAAACTCTTCCTGATGGCAGGTAACCTTCCGATCGTTTTCCAGGGTCAGGACCTGCATGAACTTATCGATCTGCTCTTCGCTAGTCTTTTCATCAAGCAGCTGGCTGAACCTGACTTTCTCCGAGGAACTTGAAATCAAATCGGTGACCTTCGAGTAAAGAGAGTCGATCCGGTCACGTATTGTTTCCTCCTCGAATTCGAACTGGTGGTCCATCTCTTCACGTTCCTCGCGTCTTTCCTCTCTCCGCTCTTTTACCTCCATCGCATCTCTTAAGGCGTCTTTCAGCTCGGCTTTGTGCATCCGGCGGCGAGGTTTCGGCTTCGGAGGCATACGTAGCTTGGGTGGTTCCTCGAGATCGAGTTCCTCTTCCTCTCCGGGTTCTTCCTCGAAGTCCATAGGTTCTGGCTCTTGTTCCTGTTCAGGTATCTCGTCCTCGTAATCCAGCGTAATAGCTGCTTTCAGGTTCAATAGCGCCGAGCAAACGCGTATGGCTTTTGCTGAAACCGCCAGGTCGTTTTCCTTCAAAGTATCTATGTATTCGCGGTACCGCTGGGCTAGAACCTTGATATCTATCTCATCGGCGGGCATGTCTTTCGTGAGGAAGTCAATGGTCTCTTCCCAGTGCTGTTCCTTTATCGTTTCTGCGTTATAATTTTCCATTGTCGATCCTGCCTAAACTTCCGCTTCCCCTAGTGTAGAACTTGTCTTCCGCGGTTTTTAATTCAGCAGGGCAGAACTTCGTTATCCGGGTTCAAATCTCCTGGGTCATGGTTTATGCATCCAGTTCGATGCTTCTAACCTTCGAGACTCCGTCTCTCATCGAGATTCCGTAAGCTCGTTCTGCGTGCCTTACTGTGATGTCGTTGTGGCTGATAACGATGAACTGGTTTTCGGCAGCATAGTCTTTTAGCAGCTCCGAGAGAAGCTTCGAGTTGGTTTTATCCAGTGCGGCATCGATCTCATCCATCAGGTAGAAAGGAGATTCCTCGTACTCAAGGATTGCGAAGACGAATGCGATCGCGGTCATAGTCTTTTCTCCTCCGCTTAAAGCATCGATGATGTGCGGTTCCTTGCCTGGTGGCTGCGCTCGGATCTTCAAACCTTTCTCAATGTCGTCATCTTCCAAGACTAGCTCTCCGTTACCTCCTTCGAACAGCTGAGTGAATATCTCGCTGAAAGAATCCTGTATCTGAGTCAGTGTGTCCATAAACCTGCTTCGCTTCCGCTGGTCTATCTCATCTATCATGTCCTCGATCTCCAGTTTTTCCTGCCGAATCTCCGAGACCGTCTGCTTGAATGATTCGAACTCCTCGCTTTTTTTCTTGTATTCGTCGATCGCACGCATGTTGACCGGCCCCATCGAGTTCTGCTTGCGCAAGAGCTGTTTTTTCTTCTTTTTCAGATCCTCCGGAGAGCTATCAGTTTTCAACTCATCGGTATCAAAATCAAACTCTTCCATGTCTTCCTTTATGTTCGATAGCTCTGCTTTCAGCTTAGGTTTCTTGCCTTTCTCGTTGTCGATCTTGGTCTTCAAACGCTGTTTTTCGCTGTAAAGCTCTTGGCGTTCACCTCGGATATCTTTCAGGGCTTCCCGCAGCTGTTTACGCTCTTCTTTAAGCTCTTGATCGGTTTCCTGTTTGCTCTCCCGGTTTTTCTTCATCCGTTTGAGTTCGGCGACGTCTTTCTGAAGGTCCTCGATCTTTTCCTTGACTTTCTTCTTTTCCTTTTTCTTTTCCTCAGGGTCAAGAGAGCTTGAGAGCTTCTTCGAGTTCCCGCGTTTCTTTTTCTTCTTACCTCCGGTCATCGCTCCGCCACGGGACATAATATCGCCGTCCAGGGTTACAACGCGGACGCCATCGATGTTTTTAACTGAATCAAGGTCTTCGGCCACCAATGTATCGGAGAAAACGTAATCGATTGCTTTCTGGTAGTCGTTGTTGTAGTTAATCAAGTTAGACGCATAATCAATCACGCCTTTCTTTTTCTTCGCCATCTTCGATTTGGCGCTTTTGGATTTCTGGTTGATCTTATCCATCGGCAGCATTGTCGCCCGGCCGATGTTCTGACGTTTCAGGTAATTGATCGCATCCGTTGCCGCACTCGAGTTCTCAACGACAACGTTGTTCATACGTGAGCCTGCCGCCGTCTCAATAGCGACCGCGAACTTATCCTGTACGCTAACCAGATCCTGTACCGCACCGATAACGCGGTCATCGTCAAGCTGTAGTACTGCGTTGACCGCTTTCGAGCCTGTATTCGACCGGCTCTGCATTTTCTCAAGCTCCTCGATTGTCTCCTCTAGGTCCTCGAGTTTGTCACGTTTGTTCGATATCTCTCCTTTCTTTTTCTCTATCTTGTTTTCAAGATGCGCAATGTCGTTGCCTTCAGTCTGTTTGTCCTCAATTTCCTCGATCCGATCCTGCTTATTTTCTATTTCGGCATCGATCTCCTCGAGCTTCTGGCTTACCTCTTCTAGCCGTTCTCTTTTATCGGATACATCTGTATTCAGGTTTGCTAGCTGGTTGGAAAGCGCGCGCTTCCGCACTTCCAAGGTCGAGGCCTCCAGCTTTTCCTTCCGTTTTTCGAGCTCGCGGTACTTTAACGCCAGCTCCTTTTCCTCCTTTAACTTTTCGAGCCTGCTTTCCTTTTCCTCCAGCAAAAGCTCCTGTTCCTGTAATTTTGATTCGACTTCCTCCAGTTCCTCGAGTGCTGCCTCTTTTTTTCTATCGAACTCGGCGACTCCGGAAAGCTCATCGATTACCTGCCGGCGAGCAACGTTTGACTGCTCTACAATCTCTGTTACCTTTCCCTGCCGGACAAAGTGGTATCCTTCCGGATCAATATTTGCTTTACGTGCGATCTCATCGATCTTAGAGCGTTTACAGTTAGTTCCCATGAACTTATACATGGAAGAACCGGCTCTGGTGACCTTGCGGCCTACCTTGATCTCATCGGTTTCCTCCTCGTCTTCCAGGAACTCATCGAAAATACCAGAGGAGTTATCCAGTGTGATAGTTACAAGCGCGTAGTCTGCGGGTTTACGGGAGTCTCCGCCGTTGAAGATTAGCTGTTCGAGTTTTTCGGCTCTCAGTTTGGAGCTTCGTCGGCCGAACACAAAGCTTATAGCATCGATAACGTTGGATTTGCCGTTCCCGTTCTCTCCGACGATGGCTGTAAGTCCTTCGTAAAACGGGACAGCGGTTTTCTGCTGAAAAGACTTGAAACCTTTCGATGTAACCTTCTTGATCTTGGTATCGCCAGGACTGTATTCCTTCTCCTCCTGTTGCTCGACTGCTTGTGCCTCGGCCATAGTATAGAAAATTTTAGGCGGAGCGCCATAAAAAGACAAGGTAAAAATGATGCCCGGCAACCGCCGGGACTTGAAATTTTACGGTGTTAGTCGGTCCGGATCTCTTGGGAACAGGATTCCTTCCTTGACGTTGTCCAGTTCGGCGACCTGTCTGACCAGTCTGTCGAGGCCTAGTCCGTAGCCTCCGTGAGGTGGCATTCCGAACTTGAACGATTCTAGGTAGAAGCTTATGTCCTCAGGGTCGATTCCTTCCTCTTCGATCGCTGCCATGAGCTTGTCCATGTCATGCTCTCGCTGTCCGCCGGATGCCAGTTCAAGTCCCTTGTAGATAAGATCGAAACGTCGGGATCCATACTTGTCTCCTTCACGGGCTTCCATGTAGTAGAACTTCTCGCCAGGGTAACCGATTACGAAGAAGGCTGGATGTCCTTGTTCTTCGAAGTGTTCTCCAAGCAGTTTCTCTCCTTTCGTGTCTAGATCGTCTTCTTCTGCTGGTTCGTAGTCATACTCTTCTTTGAGGATTCTGCGGGCTTCCTCGAAGCTGATCCGTGGGAAGTCTTCTTCCGGCACTGTCAGCTCTACGCCGAGTTCTTCTAGATCGTCAGCGGATTTTTTCGCTGTCTCTTCTAGTGTGTAACGCAGCGAGTTTTCCAGTACGTCCATGACGTCGTCTTGGTCTTCGATGAACGCTAGCTCGACGTCGAACATGGAGATCTCGGAGACGTGTCTGGAAGTATTCGAGTTTTCTGCGCGGAATGCGGTTCCTGTCTCGTATACTTTATCGAAGCCTGCTGCCATCAGCATCTGCTTGTATAGCTGAGGTGATTGGCTTAGGAATGCTTCTTCTCCGTAGTAGACTACTGGGAAAAGCTCTGCTCCGCCTTCAGCACCCATCTTTGCGATGTTAGGTGTCTGGATGTTGATGTAATCGTTTTTATCGAAGTACTCTTCCATTGACTCGATTAAATGACTTCTTAGTGAGAAGATTGCGTGGATCTCCGGTCTTCTGAGGTCCATGAACCGGTTGTCGAGTCTTGTTGCTCTATCCGAGTCGATGTCCTTCGATACTTCCATTGGAAGCGGTTGTTCGGCGTCTCCGATGATTTCAAGCGAGGTTGGCATTAGCTCGCGGTCACCTGGTGCCTGATCGGATTCTTTGACTGTTCCTTCGATCATTATGACGTCCTCTCGGCCGACTTCCTGTGCTTTCTCGAATAGCTCTTCGTTTTCGTCTTCCTTGAAAACTGCCTGGATTGTGCCTTCCCTGTCTCTTAACAGGATGAAGGTGATTCCTCCTAGATCTCTTATTTCGTGCGCCCAGCCTGCGACGGCTACTTCTTCGCCGTCCATGTCTGGTGTAATATCGCGTGTGTATTGTCGTTTCAGCATTTCCACGTTGAAATCGATCTGTTCAGATTTTTAACTCCTGTTGCTCTCCAACGGTTTTAATAACAGCGTAAGGTAAACCGTTGATAGATGTCAGAGGACGATCAACTTTACGTAAGGGTAGATGGCTACAAAGTACTACTTCAGGATCTCGAGGCAGTCCGACAGATAATTCAGAACGTAGAAGAAGCCGCAGAAGTCCTCAGACAGGTCAGAGAGGTCAAGGAAAAGACCATCGATACCGTATACGAAAACATCGACCGTATGAACGAGAAGCTTGATGACATCGAAATGGAGGTCCCGGAAGTCGAAGGTGAGGTACCTCAACAGGTTGATCTCAACACACAGAACATCCAGGAACCTGAAATCGATGACTCGGTTGAAGAACTTCACTCCGAACTTCAGAACCTACAGAGCGAACTAAGCGATCTCAACAACTGAAGCGCAAATTATCTAAGTTTTTGTTAAATATTCTTCCTATGGATCCTGCTACAATCTCTGCTGGAGCTAGTGTTCTATCGACGTATTTACGAACATACGAGTTTATCAACGAGGGTTCGGAGGAGGAGAAAGTAGCTCAATCAGTAAATGATGCTGTCAAGAAATTTGTTTTCTTCTATGAGGACAGTCACTGGGACGATCTTCACGGTAAGAAGGTGAGGAGAAGCTATCAGAAACATATCAATAAGGAGGCTAACGGATTCAGAGAAATCGCGGTGAAGGCAGATGGAGTGCTAGACGATGAAACAGTAAAGAAGCTGAGAGAAATTTCCGCGGATTTGGAAAACATAGCGATGGATAATCTTAAGGTAAAGGGAGCAGGCCAAATTGGAGGTAAAAAGGTCGGGTTGATTTTAGAAGAAGAGTTAGAGGACTCTTATGAGCTATCAAAAGAAGTAGTAGAGAGTTTGGAATGATGCCGGGGACGAGATTTGAACTCGTGAACCCCTGCGGGACAGGATCTTAAGTCCTGCGCCTTTGGCCACTTGGCTACCCCGGCTGGTTTCCTGCCTGTATGTTTTACGGGGTTGGCAAGAGTTATTGGCTACCCCGGCTAGGTAATGTTTAGTACATCCAGTCTTTTGGATGTGGTTCAAGATCGTCTTCGTTGAAAGGTTCGGAAGGCTCTCTTGCTAATGTTTCAAGGTGGTAACCTAATATAGCTGCGTTCTCAGTTAGTTCTTCGTAGTAACTGGTCAGGTGTTCCGGTCTGCTGGTTTCCTCGTTGTCGGTCTTTTTCTCTGTCTTTGCTTCCTGCCGTGTCTGAGTGTGTCTATCTATAGAAGGCCCGTTTCTGTCGTACATGCTTACGGAGCCTTCTCGAGGAACGGCTCTTCTTTCCGGTATATCGGCTTCGGGTATCGCTTTTAGCTTCTTTACTGCGTTGTTGTAGCTACCGGCCATCAGTTTGTAGGCTGCCTGATCTGTAAGGTTCCAGGTTTCTCTACAGTTTTCAGAGGCGATTAATTCCTCGGCTACCGTGTCTATGCTTTTTTCTGAGTTCTCCGCGCCCTCTCTACAGCTCCGGTATATTAACACGTCTTCAAGTAGGAGGTCAACTTCCCGCAGTTCGTTTCGGAGAGATCTGGTCTTCTTGGTCTCGAAATCTGAGTCCTTGGAAACTGTGAAGTTGGAGGTCTGAGATATTTTCGTGTATCTATCTGACACGAGAAAAAGATGTATGTGAAAAAGTAAATATGTGGTGTTTTACAGTTCTTCGAGTGCTTCGGAGAACTCATCAAGCTCTTTTTTGATCTCCTTGACAGCCTGCTCGAATAGCTCTTCGTTACTGTAACCGCTTGATGATTCGATTCTGAAGACGAACTCTCCGTCATCAATCTTTTCGTATCCTACTGTTCCGCCCTGGTGTTTGGCGTGTTCCTCTCCGCGTCCAAGCTCGGCTTGACCTTCGAACTCGACTGCCTGACCTTCTTTCAGTGTCGCAATAACCGTATCAGGGTTGACCGGCTCTGCCTCCTCGTTGTCGGTCTTGATGTCTTTCGCGTAGAGCTTTCCAGGTCCTTCCTTCATCGCAGCTATGTGAACTGTGTCTCCGTCTTCAACGGTTTGCGGGATTGTGAAAGGAACTAGTCCTGCTCGGTGTGCGAGCATCTCATCGAAGATAGCTGACTGGTTCTCACTGATATCTAGGTGGCTGATGGAAAGTGTAGGAACCTTTGTTAGAATAGATCGTCTCAAAGCGTTAGCTACAGCAGGGTTCGCATCTGTCAAAGTAATCTTTGTGACATCTGCGTCTTCCTCTACGTTGACATCCATTGGTTTACACCCTTCTTCCGCGTTTTCCGCCCTTGGCTCTACAGCCATCGTGCGGTACAGGTGTTACGTCTTCGATGTCTCCAACGTCTAGATCGCTTCTGGAGATAGCTCTGATCGCTGGCTGTGCGCCTTTACCAGGCATCTTTGCCTTTGATCCACCGGGCGCACGAACCTGAATATCGACCTGTTCGATACCCTTCTCCTTGGCTTCCTCTGTGGCTTGCTTTGCGGCCTTCATAGCTGGGAAAGGCTCTCCCTGCATACGGCCTTTGTCCGTAACCATTCCTGCTGAGATCCTTGCGATTGTCTCAGCTCCTGTGGCATCGGTTACGTGAATTATTGTGTTGTTGAAACTTGAGTAAATGTTTACAATTCCTTTACGAGTCATTCTTCATCTTCCTCCGTTGTCTCCTCTGATTCTTCAGAAGCTTCTTCCTCTGCTTCTTCTGTCTCTTCTTCAACTTCCTCTGGTTCCTCTTCCGGCTCAGGCATTCTGAGTTCGACTTCCTTCTCTTCTTCCTGTGTAAGAAGGTAGCTTGGAACCGTTACGCGCTGTCCATCGACGTAGACGTGTCCGTGGACAACAAGCTGTCGGGCTTCGGATGCTGTATCCGAGAAACCTCTTCTGTTGACAGCTGTCTGTAGTCTTCTATCTAGTATGTCTGTTACCTTCAGAGATAGAACGTCTTCAAGGTGATCGTCTTCTCTGATCAGTCCGAGTCTGTTAACCTTTCCCAGGAACTTCTGCGTTCGGTTCTCGTCTTCAGCAGCAGCAAGCTTCCGTGCCTGCCGTCTGAGATCTCTTACCTGGCTCTGTGCCTTGTGAATCTCCTGTTTCTTGGAAAGACCGTAGTCTTCCTTCAACGAGTCCTCTCTGTTGATTCTTTCTTCGTTCCATCCTTCGTTCGGTGTCTCGTACTGCTTGTTGAGTTTCTTTACCATTCAAAAATCTCCTCCGGTGATTTTCTGTGACCTTCGCATTATTCGTCTCCTCCGTCAGGCGATGCCTCTTCCTGAAGTCTTGCTCGGGAAACTCCGATCTTGCTTCCGGATCTGAATGAGGACTTTGTCTTCTGTCCGCGTACTGGCAGACCGATCTCGTGTCTCCATCCGACGTAGGAACCGATTTCCTTGTAACGTCTGATATCGAACTCCTTACGTAGCTCGAGGTCGGAACCGATTAGATGACGGTCTTCTCCTGTTTCTCTATCTTTTCTCCGGTTTCTTACCCATGCTGGAACTCCAGCTTCTTCCGGACTCTTGATTGTTTCTTCAATTTGATCGATTTCTTCATCGCTTAGAGATCCGATCTTGGTCTCTGTATCGAATTCTAGTACTTTAGCGATAGCATTACCGTACATGTCGCCAACGCCACTTAGTGAGCGGATAGCTTTAGCTATCGGTTTGGTTCCATCGATATCGGTTCTCGCAATTCTTACAATTTCACGGACTTC
The DNA here is from genome assembly GCF_029207735.1 of Candidatus Nanohalococcus occultus. Classification (NCBI taxonomy): domain Archaea; kingdom Nanobdellati; phylum Candidatus Nanohalarchaeota; genus Candidatus Nanohalococcus; species Candidatus Nanohalococcus occultus. Next base: position 799,308 of record NZ_CP104395.1, on the reverse strand, counting down.
TGACATGCTGTAGCCAATAAGTTCCAGACAATTCTTTTAAAGGTGGATAAGTGTGGGTGGTTTTCACACCCCTGATTTTTATTCCGAGCTTTACCGTTCGTCGGTTTTCTTTATCAGCCGAAGATCAAAGATCTTCTTGGTGACTAGAAGAACAGAGAGCTACCGCTCATCCGTCTTCTTAATGATCGAAAATCAGAGATTTTCTGCTTCAAACAGAAAACCGACTATCTCTCGTCGGTTTTCTTTATGAGATGCCATCCGAACTGTGTTTCCACAGGCTCGCTGATCTCATCTACGTCCATGCTGAAGGCTTTCTTCTCGAAAGGCTTGGCCATCTTCCCGCGGCCGAAGAATCCTAGGTCGCCGCCTTTCTTGCTTGAAGGACAGTCAGAGTGTTCCTTGGCCATTTCCTCGAAGGTTCCTTCGTCTTTTTCCATCTCTCTTTTGATTTGTGTCGCATGCTGTTCGTTTTCAACTAGAATATGTGACGCACGTACTTCCTTGCTCATGGTTTTGCTTTGGAAGAGAATCTTTTAACCCGTTACCAACAAGGTTTAATCCTTCCAGAACAAACCGAGGCTATGAGGCCTGAAAACTACATTCTGCTTGTTTCCGATGAAAAGAACTACCTGACAACATCTGAAACCGATCTACACACCAAAGAAGGCATGATAGAAAAGCAGAAGCTGGAAAAACGCTCAACTCGGAGACAGTATAGAGACCAACACAGGCAAGATCTTCCGGGTTCTCGAACCGGATCTAAACGACCTGAAAAAACACTTGTTCAAACGCAAGGCTCAGGTCATAACTGAAAAAGACGCCGGAGCCATAATAGCCCAGACGATACTGGCGGCTACATGATGGTTTACTCGCCGGCGCTAGAACAGGCATCCGAGGCTGTCCAGTCAGCTGAGAACTTTGAATTCAAACTGGAGAGCGTTGTCGAGAACATTCAGCGAAACTGGAATGTTGCTCCTAAAAAGTCGTTGAGAGATGAAGTTGGTCACACCGCATTCGTTGTTTTCATGAGAAAGCTTGGCTAAAACCGTGTTATTCTAGGTGTGCGGTATCGTTCATTCGAACTAGTTTCCAGCCTCTTTTTTCACTGTGCTTTATTTCGGTCAAACCTGTGTTGTCCTGTGAAAGCTTGTTGTATCCTTCTCCGCTTAGATTCAGGATTTCCATCAGAGTTGCTTTCAGAGCTACGCTGTGTCCACCTACCAAGATAGTCTCGTCCTCGCCGTGTTTTTCCCTTAGCTCATCTAGCTTTCCAACGAACCGCTCTCCGACCTCTCTCAGACTTTCCCCTCCATCAGGTTTCAGGAAGTGACGGTCGCCGTCATGTTCTCTTACCACTTTGCGCCAATCGTCTTTTGGTCTTCCCTCGTGCTCTCCGAAACCTCTTTCCCGGAACTCTTTGTATCTTTGAGGCTCCAGTCCGTGTCTTTCAGCTATGATCTTGGTGGTCTCGTATGTTCTCTCTAGATCGCTGGAGTAAGCAGCATCGAAACTGTATTTTTCAAGTCTATTCGCTGCCTTTTCAGCCTGCTCAACCCCATATTTGTTCAGGCTCACATCTAGCTGGCCTGTGATAGAGTCTTTAGCATTATGTTCGGTCTCGCCATGTCGGATCAGGACCACACACATAGAATCCGATTGGCGAATCAGTGTTAAATCAGGTTTTACCGAGATGTTAACGTTTTCACTGTAGTAGTCTGAATAGGTTGTAAGGGAATGAACAAAAAGGAGCTTTTGAGGCAGAAACTAGGGATAATCGAAAAATGCGGCGGCCAACGTGAATGGAACAAAAAATCTGGTGTCAACCGCCACGGCGACCAGTACCGCCATTTCATGGTCAAAAGTGCGATCTACGAGATACTATCTGATAACAGTCATGAAGTGAGGACGGAAGTCGAGATACCGAACGAATGGATCGTCGATGTAATAGACGCGGACACTGCGATGATCTACGAGGTTGAGACAAATCTCACGCCAGCCAGCAAGAAAAGCAAAGTCCGGCGCTACCTCCAAGCACAGTGTATGGGGCCGGTAATAGAGGACATAATATTTTTCGATCCAACAGAGCTTCCAACAGATATCTTCGAACTCAAAAAAGAGCTGAAAGAAGAACTCATACTTAATTAGCCTTCCGAGCTTTCTCCGGGTGCGGAGAGGAAAGAAGAGTTAAAACCTAATTTTTCAGTTACAATTATTTGTGGTTCGTAGCCTGGGCTGCTTTAATTTTTAAATGAAATAGAAGCAAATTTGAGGTATGAAATCTGTCAAAGAGGAACTGTCTGGTCTAAAGGAGTTGATGAAGGATGTAGATGGTGTTTTAGGAAGTATTCAGAAGCTGGAGAGGGATGAAAAGAGTAAGGAAGACTCTACCTTTAATCTAATCAAGAAAATAGAGAATGGAAGTCTTTCAAGAGATTCAATAAAGGAGTTGATGAAGGAAAAGAAATCAGAGGTGAAGGAAGAAGACGAAGCAACTAAGGAGCTTAAACAGGCTATCCAGGGCGAAGAAAAGGAAGTTCAAACGTTCACAGATATAGTAAAGAAGATTAGACAAGAGGAAAAGCAGGAAGACCAGGAAATACAGCAGTTAGAACAAGAAATATCTCAGTTGAAGAATCAGGGAGCGACTCAGGAACTGGTTATGGCTATATTAAGGCTTCTGATGGATGCGGCTCAGAGAGCAGCTGATGAGGCACAGGAAGAATACGGGACGACTCAGGAAGGAACGCATATCGCTGATGAGGAGGAGAAGACTGCTCAAGAAATCCAGAACTTGGAAAAAATCGAGCAAGAGGAAGAAAAAGAAGAGAAGGAGATAGACAAGATTGCTAGGAGTAGCGGTAACGAGCAATTAGAGGCGTTTGATCAGGAGCTACATCAGCACACAGAAAGGGATGAGATGATGGCTGTTAAAGAGGCTAAAGAAGAAACAAACCTAGCTCAGAAATTCGAAAGCAGGGTTGAAGCTTTAGGCGAAGAAACCGAACACACCGAAGAAGAAGTCAAAGAACTCTTGGATGATGCAAAAGAGGTTGAATCAATAGTTAAGGGATCTCCTGTTGACTCGGAAGAATTTGAAGAAAAGATGAGCGGAGTGTTTGACACACTCAAAAATGCAGGCAATACCGCTGAGAAGGCGATGGATGGAATCAAGGAAACTGCTAAAGAAGCAACAGACGCAGCAAAGCAAGCTAAGAAAGCAACATAGTGAAATCAGGAATGTAGATTCTCAAAGACGAGATTTACAAGGCTTAGCTGATTTTCCCACATTTCCGATTTAGCAATAAGAGGAGAGGGAGCATTACAAGTCCTGGCCCCGAACCTAAAGAAACATCTATAGCCCCCCCAGGATTCGAACCTGGGTCAGCGGCTATCTTCGATCGAAGAGCAGAACTCTTCTCAATCCTCGTCCAAAATGACTTAAGGTTCCAAAGGCCGCTATGATTGGCCACTACACCAGGGGGCTTGTAGAATAACTCGTTGACTGAACTCTTAAAAGGAATTCTGAAGAGAGGGAGCGGGTCGGAAAGGTTTTTCTTTTTCAGATGTCGTCGGGGTACATGACTTCTGCTTCTCTGTAGGTCTCTTCTATTTTACAGGTCCAGGTCGGATATATTTCATCTCGGAACTCTTCGTAAGAGGCTGTAAACTCTTCGGTGGTGCTTAAGTTAGGGCCTGCGTTGGCTGGTCCGTAGCTCATGTCTGTTATGTATATCTCCATCATGCCTTTGGTATCTTGATGTTTCGGGAATAGGGCTATTCCTATATCGGACTCTTTTTCTGTTTTAAAAGCTTCCATAAAACGGTCTATGGTTTCAACTGTTCTTTCTAAGGACTCTATCCATTCAGGGTTCTCTCTAGACATTAAATAAGAGATCAGTTCGGTTAATAATGGATATGCTTACAGTGAAATGTGTTTGAACTTTAGAATAGTGGAAAATGTGCTGTATTGAAGAGTATGTGTTTTTAGCCCCCACAGGATTCGAACCTGTGTCTCGACCCCCAGAAGGTCGAAGGATTGGCCGCTACCCCAGGGGGCTTTTGCTTCCTGGTAAAACTTAATTCCGAAGCAAGTCTTTTTATGATGAATCAAAAGCCGCCGAAGTTTTATTCCTGCGTGAAAACTAACGGTTATGGGCTTAATCGATAAAATACTGGGCGGTTCAGGCAGTCCGGAGAAACCTGAACAGAAGATCAGAAAATCTCTTAATCAGGTCGCAAAGGAGATCGAATCACTGATCCAGAAGGTTGAACAAGGCGATGAACGGCTTGAATCTCTTGAGGAAAATATCAAAGCCGAAGGTTCTGCGGCCGATGTAAATCGGGCTGAACAGAAATTCAAGGACAATATGATCTACTTCCAGAGCGGAGTCCAGAAGATCGAAGAACACGTTCAAAGAGCGGACGTAGCCTTGAATAATGTAGACTTAGGCCCGGAGTTCGAGAAAAAAGCCCGGCATAACGTACAGTTAGCTAAGAAAATTGTAAGCTATATGGAAAAGGAACTTAACGAAATTGATTCAAGTCTTGAGAGCGCTGAACACTCCGAAGGGATCGAGGAGCTGAATGAACTGGAGAGAATCGAGGAAAAAGACGAGCAGGTCCTTGAAAGAATGGAGAAAATGTTCCGTGGCTCCGGGCCGTTCGAAGACAACCCGGATTACGGATGGATATCACTCTCTTAACTTGTCCAGGCCGGCATATATTCCCACAATAGTTATTGTAGTGAACAGAACTGCTGGCGCGAATATCTGAAGCACCTGGCTGCTTTGGAAAATACCGATATCGATCCCTATCAGCAATACTACCAGTGTCTCGATATCCAGACTTAGCAACGATCCTGCTACTGTGAAAGGACTGTCGAACCCGTGGATCTTTGGTATAACGTATCCGATCGCCAGCTTTGAGACTGTGGAAAGCCCGAATAGGAACAGCGCGGCTTCCATGTTCGCAAGCATTCCGTTAGGCCCGGTGATTGTAAGCCCGAGGCCGAACCATGCGAAAAACAGCGGGATAAACAAGCCTAGGCTGATGGCTTTGATCTTTTCCTGGAAAGCCCTTGATTCGGAGAACTCGCTTCGTGAGACAATTACTCCTGCGAAGAAAGCGCCTACAACGCTTGATAGACCGATTAGCTCGGTTACGTAGGCCATTGAAAGCAGTAAGGCGAATGTGATTGCGAACTGTGCTTCAGCTTCTTCAAACATTATGATGTAATCATCGATCCTGTGGATGAAGTTGTGTAGCACGAAGAAGACTGCTGTGAATCCTAGGATTCCGGCTATCTGGATAGCCAGGCTTTGAACTGTTGATGCGGTTGTCAGCACTAAGACGGTCAAAAGCCCGAATCCGGCGGTGACATTGATAACAGATGCTTTGATCGTGTACTTTCCAAGCTCTCTGTCCAACATTCCACGTGAAAGCATTATCTTTGATGGGACGCCGATATCGATCATCGCGTAAGCCAGGGCTATGAAGACGAACTGCTGGATTCCGCTGAAAGGCAGGAACTGCTCTCCGAAAACCAGCAAGGCTCCGAGAATGAAAGCAAAGCTTCCGATCAACACACCTAGTCCTAGGTCAAGTCCTTTCCGGTGTCGGAATATGTCAACGGCATTCTCCTCACGTAAGCCTGCCTGGAACAGGATCAGCGTGGATCCGATTGTTCCGAAACCTGCCAGCGCCTCCGCGGAGATTGCCCAGCCGGGATCGACAAACGAGAATATCTTTGCCGCCTCCGATAATCCGGGTCCTAAAAGCAGACCTGCGAAAATGTATCCGATAATCGATTCAAGTCCGATCCGCTCGAATAACTCTCCGATCACGAACGAAACCGCTAGAACAGCTGAAATCGCAAACAGTGTTGTAACAGATAAGCCCGCTGCCATCACTCAATCTCCTCGATCAAGTGGTTTTCATGGACGACGCCTATGATCTCTCCGTCTTCTTCCACAGGTAAGGACCTTAGATCCTCTTTGTCCATTAAGAAAGCTAGATCGCCGACATCCTCATCAGGCTCTACCGTGAGGTTATGTTTGCTCATTAAATCCTCTGCGGTCTCCGCTACGTAGCTGCTGTCAAACGAGAAACCTAAGATCCCAATTACTTTCTCCTCATCGACCTTTTCCTCGGGTACAAGCACCTTAAGCAACGAGTTTTCATGTATCTCGCCGACTACCTTCCCTTCTTTCCTTACAATTAAAGTGTTTTCAATTCCCTTGACCTCCTCCATAACTTCCTCGACGGACGCATCCGCTTCAATGAAGTCAGGTTCGTCCATCAACTCTCTTGCGGTCTTCATAGACAAGTTTTGAGGAAAACTCGATTATAATACTAAGCTAGAAAACGCCGGGACAGGGATTTGAACCCGAAGCAGTCGTAGAGTGCTTCTCGCATCAAATCCTGAATATTTGAGGAATACGCCGGGACAGGGATTTGAACCCTGGAGACCCGTCAAGGGTCACCGGTTCTCAAGACCGGCACAATAGGCCAGACTCTGTCATCCCGGCAGGCCGTATACCTTTAATTGAAGGGAAACGGTATTAAGAGTCGGTTCGAATCCAGATAGAAATTAGCTGGTTAAAAAGGAATATGATAGGAAGTGTGGCTTGAGGGCCTTTACTCGTCCTCGTCTTTTGGGATCTCTCCTTCAGTTAGCTTGGCCAGGAAGTCGTCTTCGATCTCGAGTTTTCCTTTCAGCCATTCAGCCATTTCACGGTCTCGATCTGTAGTGTTTTCGGATTCAAGATCGTCTGTGGCAAATACGATTGCGCCGTAAAGCATCTTCGCTGCCTGTTCGCTGATCTCTGTATCGCTGTTTTTGAACTTTTCAGCGATGATTGTCGAGGTAGCTGCTACATCTTCGATCTCGAAGCTTGCTTCTGTGAAGATGTCTTCCTGTAGTTCATCGTCCTTGTTGTTAATTATCTCTTTGACGTCCCCTGGCTTGATCCGGGTGGAAAGCTGTCTCATGTGACTTGCATCTACTATTACGATTTCCTCCATGCTGTAGAGGTGGTATGAGGCATCTGAAATTGATTCTTCTATGTTGTCGAGAAGGTATTTTGCCTGCTTGTCCGGTTCGCCGAATGCTGCGGCTGCCGGGCTTTCATCGTGCTTTTTCAGGTACTCTGAATATCCAAATGCTGCTGCCACTCCATCCAACTTTGGGTTTTCTGGAGGGATTATTAGCTTAGTCGCCATAAACCATTATTCGACAAGTAACTTGAAAACCTCTACTGATCCCAGCGTTTTGGATACTCTTCAGGCTTCATGTGAACGGTCTCCGGTGCGGCCGCATCTCCGTCTTCGCTGAACATCTCCTCGCTGCTCATCAAAGCATCTGCGATACAGATCAACTCTCCTTTCAACGTCATCACCGCGATCATATCTCCTTCCGAGATACCGTCCTGTAGCTTCGAGATACCTGCTGTTCCCAGCTTCGATCCGTTCGCTACGGCGTTGACCGCAGAGTCTTTGACAACGACTTTAGGTATGTCCTTTACAGCGTTCTCTATTGGATGTACGAGTTCACGGATCTTTTCCTCATCTCCATCACCTTTGTAGAAATGGTAGGCATCGACAATGTCCTGTATCTTACAAGTATCTTCTTCGCTCAGAAATCCTTGTTTGGTTCTACGCAGCTCGTTCATATCCGCTGCTACATCCAGTTCGTCTCCGATCTGTTCGATCAATACTCTTACGTAGAAACCTGATTCGCATCTTACACGGCCTAGAATTTTCTTTCCGTCTTTTTCCAGTAGCTCTATTTCATAGACTTCCCGGCTGCGCTCTTCTTTTTTCACAGCTGATTTTTCCGGAGGGGTCTGCTGGTTTTCCCCTAGGAACTGTTTTAGTACGTCTTCGATGTCTTCTTCGGCGCGGTCCTGTGTTAGCTCTGCTTCGAAAATGTATTCTTTTTCTGACTGGCTTAGAACTCTCTGGATCCTTGTACCTCCGTTTATCCCTACTGGTAGGACTCCGGTTGCGTTAGGGTCAAGTGTGCCGAAATGCCCGGTCTTGTGAAGATTCAACTCTTTTTTGATCCATGAAGATACCTGGTTGGATGTAGGGCCGAAGGGCTTGTCTATAACTATGAAGCTTTTCTCAAGTAGCTGTTCTACATTTCTCTGAGAGGGTACTGTTCCGAACTCTTCGCTTGGCTCCGATTCCTCTCGTGTGTACCATTCGACCATAGTTTACTGAGATTCCTTAACTCTTATCATACGATACACTGAATTGGTTTTCAGGCTACACCGAGCAGCTTCCTGAATACGTATGTCAGCGGCATCGCGATCAGGATGTAGAATCCAAGCCAGTTCAACTCGTTTCCTGCCAGGATCGGTATGTTGAAAGGCAGTTTTACGAACATCGCATTGACTTTCACGAACTTGCCCTCGTAACTTGACAGTAAACCCGGTGATTTCTCTCCTACCTTCTTTACGTCCCATGTAACTCCTGAGGCATCGAAGTACTCTCCTACCTTTGCCTGCTGGCTGTCGTACTCAACTACGGGTGTTCCTGTCGAGTTGTTCACTGTTATCAGAGATGTTTGTTCTCCGAACGTAAGGTTGCCCTCATACATTCCTGGAGAGGTCTCTGCTAGCTGGACTGTTGGTGCGAAGGTTGCGCCCAGCCATGGAAAGATCAGTGTGACGAACAGAAGCGTGCCTATCATCGGCTTGAAGTTTTCCTTCATCAGCTCCTGGTTTACCTCCATGGATTTTTGCATGTGCTTGGAGGCTTTGTCTGTTTTATCGTTACTTCGAGCCTCCTTCATCTTATCCTGGTGGTGGCTCATTTTTTCCTTTAGCTTGTCTGCTTTCTCTATGTCAAGGAAATGCCAGTATATTAGTGAAAACAGTCCTGCCAGGCAAACCGAGAAAAACCCTAGTGACGCATACGGGCCGAGAGCTAGCAGTGGCTGAAAGACCACGTTGTAAAAACTGTAAAGTGCTGTAAGTATCGGTGCTAGTTCCGCGACCATGTATTGTTATCCTCCATAGATGCTTTTAAACTCGCTGATCTCCTTTTTTTTGTCACTGCTGGCTCAAGAAGTAGGGGTTGATATGTGGTTTTTTACGATGCGCCCATGAAGTCCTTGAGAGCTGGGTGAAGTTCTTCCATGTGTTTCTGAGCGAGCTGCTCGTACAGTCTGTACAGGATCATGACTGTAAGCAAGATTCCTGTTCCTCCTCCGGCTGCTCCGGTCATGTTGGCTACTGCCGCCAGTAGTCCGACTACTGCTCCGGATAGAATTGTCAGTCCTGGGATGTAACGGTTCAAGACTTTCTTGATTACACGGGTGTCTCTGCGGAATCCTGGGACCTTCATGCCGGTGTCGTGGATCTGCTGGGCTACCGAGTCAGCATCCTGACCGGATGTCTTCATCCAGAAGATCGAGAACACTGTCGATCCTACCACGTAGATTGCTGTGTAAAATATTACGTGGAAGATATCTATCGGTGTGATCGCTGTGAATCCCACGGTCAGCAGGCTGTCGATTATCTGTGTCGGAGGGCTGAGCCATGAGACAAGTCCTGATGTGAACTGTCCGTCGGCACTCAGGGTTCCGAAGATTGATGATGACCCTGCTGCTGTCAGCGTTGTTCCTAGTATTCTAATGTTTGAAACTGCGGCTGCGATCAGGATTACAGGCATGTTTGATGTGTAGAGGAACTTCAGAGGCCATTTCTGCCCGAAACCTCTGGTGTTTCCAAGCGTTAACGGTATTTCAACACGCATTGCCTGTAGATATACTACTGTTAGGAACACTGCTGCTGTCATTATTACTGGTAGGAACTCTGAGAACATTCCTGCTAGGCTTGTGGTCTGTGTTGCCTTGAATATCTGTCCTACAGGTGTTCCGCCTACCGTCCAGAAAAGCGGTGCCGGTGAGCCTCCCTGTGCTAGAGGGGAGATAGCTGTGATGTATACTGCTTTCGATACTCCGGCTGCGATGAATATTCCTACTCCTGATCCGAATCCCCATTTCTGTACTAGGTCGTCCATGAGGATGATCAGCATTCCTCCCAGAGCGATCTGGCTTCCTACTACGGCAAGTGTTCCTGGCGTGTTCATTCCTACGCCGAATACGCCCATTGCGTAACCGAAACCGGTTAGAACTGCTAGTAAGTATGCTAGTACTTTCTGAGCTGCCTGGAACTTCTGTTTTCCTTGCTGTGTGTTTGTATTCCAGTTAAGTAGCTCAGATCCTACAAGCATCTGTAATACAATCGAGGATGTAACGATAGGAGATATTCCGAGCGTGATAATCGTACCGATCTGTGCGCCTAAAATGGTCTGCATAGTTTCAAGCTGAGTTAACGCCTGGGCTACCGCCTGGCTGTCAGCTCCGTAAATGTTGATTGACCCTAGGATGAAGTAAAGCAGTAGGACTACTCCGGTCCATGAAAGCATTTCTTTCAGGGACTGCTCTTTCTCAGGCTCTCTTACTGATGGTAGAAAACCTGCTACCTTCATCAGGGTAGAAGACATCTTACTCCTCAGTTATGGCTTGTCCGTCCGCGTCTTTAATCTTTTCCTCTGCGGAGGATGAGAAGTTTTCAGCGTGAACTTCAACAGGCCGTGTTAGGCGTCCTTTACCTAGAATCTTGTCGTAACCTGCTTTCTCAGCGTAGAAGACGTACTCTCCGTCCTCTTCTTCAGCTGCGCCCTGTTCAACGAACTCTTCAATTCTCTGATCGATATCTCTGAGATTGATTCCGTTCTGAGGGTCTTTCCGGGAGTTAAATCCTTTCTCACCGAGCTGGTGGATCCCGTCTTTCGTCATTTTCTTGTGCTTTGCCTTCTTTCCGCGTCCTGCGTTGCCACGTCCTCCGCGGTTTCCTGCTCCACGGTTCTTCTTGCTTGATCCGTATCCATGGCTCCCGGACTTGTTCTTCTTGGAACGTCTCTTAGTCATTAGTTGAAAACCTCCTGTTTTCGTCTTTCCGGAAATCTGTGATTTCCATCTTTTACACCATCCTCTGGACTAGTTCGTCCATGTCTTCTCTTTTACCTAGTGATCCGCCCTGGCCGACCTGAGACCGTGTTCCCTTGTAACCTTTCTTAGGAGGTCTACAGGAGAATGCGTCTCCGGACTCTACTTCCGAGCCTTTTTTCTCTGCCAGTTTCTCAAGTAGCTGTTCGCTGACTGTTCCGTAAGTGATGTAGTCTTTGACCTTGTTCATCATGCCTTCGTTGGCATCGGATTCGTCGAACACTACTAGCTGGTTCTTTTTCTCTAGGTTTAGATTGTCGAGTGTGTACTCGATGTCTTCCTTGACGTCTACCTGTCCTCGTACTCTTACTGCTGCTAGCATTTACTTGACTACCTCGTTGATGTTCTCGAGTGCTTCGAATGAAGCTTTCAACAGGTTTTCTCTTGTCTGTGTCTTACCCTGTGTCTGTACCCAGACGTCGCTGATTCCTCCTAGTTCAAGGAGTTTCTTGACGTCATCGCTTGCTGCCAGTCCTGTACCTTTAGGTGCTGGCTTCAGACTTACTTGTACGCTTCCAACCTTTGCGGTTGACTCGATAGGAATTGAGCTTGTGTGTTCTGTCTGATCTTCCCAGCTTCCGCTGCCGTGCTGTACCTCGATAAGGTTCAGCTTGGCTTCACGTGTAGCTGATTCGATTGCGGCACGGGTGTCGTTTGCCTCTCCGTATCCAAGGCCTACGACGTTGTTCTTATCGCCTACTACAACCATTGCCTTTGTGTTGTAACGTGCGCCGGATTTGTGCATCCGTGCTGTACGTTTGGAGACGGTTCTTCTCTTACCTCCTCCCTTTCCTGGTGTTCCTCCGATCAGGATTACCTCTTCGTTCAGGTTGATCAGCTGGTCTACGATTTCCGGTTCCATGATTGGCTGATCTGCGTTCATTGCGTCCTTGATGTTTGAAATCTGTCCGTTAGCGACCTTCTTACCTAGCTTGGTCTTCGGATTCCAGACTTCTTCTGCTTCGTCTCTGTCACTCATTGTAGTTCACCTTCGATACTTTCCTTTACGGACTCTACATCATCTGAGATCTCTACGTCCTTCATCTCTTCGATGTGTTCTCCGTGAAGACGTCCCTCTTCAGGAACCATCTGCTCTCCTACAGGGACGTGTACTCCGGCATCGTTCAGGCCCTGTACAGCGGCAAATGTCCGTCCGCCTGCCTTGATGCTTCGAAGCCCTGTATCCAGCACTGCTTTGTCTGTATCAGCCTTCATTCCTGCCAGGAATCCTGTCAGGTATGCTGCTGGAAGATTCCCTGTGCTGTGATCCCAGCCGAACTCTTCTAGCTGCTTGGATACTGTCTGTGCTGTGTTCCGGTCTCCTTCTCTTTCGAACTCGGAGATCTGAACTCTAGTATGCTGGTTTGAGGTTCTGACTACTGCTCGAGGCTTTCCATTCTTCAGTAGGCTTAGCCTGTTCTGGTAGTCTGTTTCCTGATCTCGTCTTCTTCTCTTCTTTACTCTGTAGTTTGATGAATCTGCCATTATTCTACACTCTCTAGCTTGTTGGCTACGTGGTTTTCCAGGTGTTTTGTGTCACGGAAGAACCCTCCCTTAGCCATGTCGTAAAGCTTCCGGTACTGTTCCTGTGTGACTTCTTCCTCGTCTCTCATCTCTTTGAGACGTTTACGGATTGAACGGATCTTTTCCATCCAGTCCTGTTTCTCTGATTTACGAGCAGTTTTCCGTCCTTTACGGGAACCGTGTCCTTTACGGCGTCCTTTCTGCTTTTGCTTCTTAGCTTTTCTGCTTCTTCCTTTCGAAGTACCTTCAACGTCCCGTTTGTCGATCGCTCCGCTCTCAACTAGGTTGCGGATGTCCTGACGTGTGATTGCTTCTTCAATCTTCTCTTCCTGCTCAGGGTCGATCCATACACGGTTCTTTCCTACGCCGAGTACTTCTGCTGCCATTCTTCTCTGGCTCTTTAGATCACTCATCTGTATCTCCTCTGTTTAGTACCTTTAACTCGAGTTCATCTGCTTTCTCGAGAATCTGTGCTTTCTTCTTTCCACCGACTGTTCCAGCGATTCTTGCTGCTTCAGTTTCGCTGTCTAGGTCTTCTAGTTCAACGGGTCGGTTGACAAGCACTTCATCGTAACCCGATGGGTGTTTGCCTCTGACATATTTGTCAGTTCTTCGTCCTGCTTTAGGCTTTGGAGCTGCTCCTTTGACCTCTCTGCGAATATCGCTGTGAGTTCCGTTAGGGCTTCTCCAGCTACCGGATGAAACTCTCTTGTGCTTGTGTGCGTCTTCTCTTTTGAAATCCTTGCTCATTGTTTCTTACCTCTCTTTGTGATGTAAACTCCGTCCTGGAAGCTTCTTGGATCACGGTCGCCTTTATGACAGGCCTGTTCGATACGGGCTGCTGTCTGTGCTACTGCGTCCTTATCGTTTCCTGTAAGCTTCAGGTCATCGCCGTCTACTTCGACTTCGACTCCTTCCATTACATCGATAACACGGTCCTTCCGTTCTCCCATGAAGTTCTGAAGATGAATCTCATCTCCCTGCTGTTTGATTGTCATAGGGAAGTGTGCGTAGACTCCTGAAAGCTCGTAAACGTGTGCTTCCTCAAGTCCTTCTACCATGTTTTCTACGTGGCTCTTGAAAGTTCCTGTAATGCTCTCTACGTTTCTCTTCGAAGTAAGTGCTGTGAAAATTACTTCATCGTCACTTACCTCTACTTCGATGAGGGCATGCTCCATCTTCTTTGTTACTTCGTTGTCTCCGTCGGTTACGGTTAGAACTCCGTCTTCGTAACTTGCTTTGAAGCCTTCAGGTAGCTGTGCTGATGCCATCAGTAAACATACCCCAGGAGCTTTCCTCCTACGTGTTCTTCTTTGGCTTCTCTGTGTGTCATAACTCCTTTCGGTGTTGTGACGATCAGATGTCCGAAGTTCTTAGCCGGTAGGAATCTTTTCTCCCACTTTGTGTACTCATCGGCCTTGACAAAGAAGTTCGGTTTAACAGGTTCGAACTGGTTGATATCTTCCACTTCTACCTTGAACTTTCCGCCTTTGCCGTCTTCGATAAGCTCGAAAACTCCGATGTATTCTTCCTGCTGTAGTTCAATCAGCACGTTCTTGATCAGATTCGTTGCTGGTGAAACTGTTGCGTGATTGTTTTCTATATCTGCTGCGTTGTTGATCGCGCTGATCGCGTCTGAAAGTGTATCGTGTTGCATCTGTTAGATCACTTGAGTTGTTCAAAGCCGAGGTCTTCGGCTACTTCACGGAAGCACTGTCGGCAGTAGTTAAGTCCGTACTTGGAGATAATACCGCGTCCGATTCTTCCGCATCTTCTGCATTCTTTCTTGGATTTTCCGTAATCTCTGTTCTTCGGAGCATTATGTTTCTCGAACTTCAGTCTCTTTCCTTTCTTATGTTCGATCTGTTCTAACACTCGTTCATAACTCATCATTATTCGGTCACCTCTAGTGTCAGCTCGGTTTTCACGAACTCCTTGGCTTCCTGATCGGATACCTTGTGCTGCTTTCCGATCTTGGAAGGCTTGTGGTTACGTCTCTTAACTCTGTAACCCGGTCTTTCCAGGCTTACCGCTACCTCGAATCCTTTCATGCCGATGTCGCTGTCGTAATCGACTCCTGGCACATCGATGTACTCGGATACTCCGAAACCGAAGTTCCCGTTGCCATCAAAGGATCCATCTGTAATCTCGTTTGCTGCTGGAGCGACTTTCTCGAGGAACTCTCTTGCCTCTTCTCCTCGAAGAGTTACCATTGCTCCAATGTTCAGTCCTTCTCTTAGACCGAAGGACTTGGATTCATCCTTGGACTCTGTGCGAACAGGTTCTTTACCTGTAAGCTTCTTCAGTAGGCTTACTGCGTTCTCTACGCCCTGACCTACCTGTCCTTCTCCAATGTTTACTACTACTTTGCTGACTTCGATCTGTTTCATCTCGTTCATTTATCTGGTCACCTCTAGGTTCTCAACTGCTACAAGGTTTCCGAGTCTTGTCTCGAACTCTCTGTCCGATTCAACTGTTGCTGTATCAGGCTTCATTCCTCTACGATTGATTTCCTTGATCTCAGCCTTCTCTCCTGCGTGAGATCCCTCGATTACAAGAGCCTGATTTCCTTCAGCTAACTCGACTTCCTTGACGGAGTCGTTGAAAACAAGAGTGTTTCCTGTTGAGAACTCATCTTCTGTCCGGAAGTTCTCTCCGTTGTGAAGCCGGTAAACGAACTCGTCGCCTTCAACGCTTTTGTCGAGAATCTTGGCTGCCACCTTGTCTCCATCCGTAACCGGAAGGAAAACAAGTTTCTTACCTTGCTTTACAGCTCGGAAAGATTCCTCTGTATCAGGGAACTGTACTACATCAAGTACGCCGATACCCTGCTTGATGTCTCTCAGTTTGTCTCCGTTTCTCAAAATTTTACCTTCTTTAACGATCTTTGTGGCTTCCTTCGCATTATCAGCGTACTCTGTGACTTCTCTCAAGAATACTACTGTTGGGATCGCGGTGTCTCTGCTTCGAGATCCTTTGATCTCGGAGACGTAAGACGATTCCTTCCTGTTGATAGGATAATGCTTCGGAGCCGGAAGTCTCTTGTTATGTGTCATTTATTGGTTCACCTTACCTTCTAACCAGTCAACGAATGTTTTCCGGTTCTTTCCTGCCTTCTCAGCTTCAAGAGCTGCCTCGTAGTCAGGGTTCTCCATCTCGTTCAATGCGTCTTTCGCATCGCCGATGTTGTTATCGACTACACCGCTGTAGTCTGTCTCATCAGCTTCTTCGGATTCGGAATCTTCCTCAGACTCTTCCTCTTCTGCTTCCTCGACCTGGTCTTTGATCTCTTCGAGTTCGTCTTCGTCAATCTCGTCCATGTCGATCGATGAGTCACCTGACTGCATCTGCTTCATCATTTCGTTTTCATCGTCTTCCTCGAGAGCTTCCTCCATCTCTTCTTCGTCGACTTCAATATCTGCGAAGTCGTCTTCGGTGATGTCGAATTTCTCCATTCTCATGTCATCGTCAACGTTCATTGCGACGACCTGAAGATTGGAAGGTCTCAAAGGAATCTGTGATTCTGTACCGTTCTGGCGTTCAACTGTGATGCCGTTTACGTATACTTTCTCGCTAGAATAATCTACCTTGTTTACAATACCGGTTTCTCCTCTGTGATCTCCGCGCTTAACTTCGATCTGATCCCCGGTTCTCAGCTTGATGGTTCGGGTTCCTAGATCTTCACGTAGATCCTTGGAAACGTTGGCCGAAACCAGCTTCCTCTTGACGTGCTGAGGTGCGTTTCTTCTGTATTTGCGTTGTTTACTTGGGTTCTGACTGTTGTTCCAGCTCTTGCTCCAGTTATCTGTCATAAATTATACTACCTGTGATGCGATCTTGCCGATCGCTGAGAATCGTCGGACTACCTCTTTTGCGATAGGTCCGCGTGTGACGTTTCCCTTAGGAACTCCTTCCTCGACAAGCACTGCTGCGTTGTCCTCGAACTCGACACGTGTTCCGTTCGGACGCTGGTACTCCTTTGCCTGACGTACGATCACGGCGTCGAAGACCTGGTGCTTGACCTCCTGATCTCCTTTCAGAATTTTCACTGTTACCTGGTCGCCGACTCCTGCCGCTACTCTGCGCCCTCTACGTCCTTTACGGGACTTGACACCGATGATCTCAAGTCTTTTTGCTCCGGAGTTATCTGCGCAAGTTAGTTCGGCACCTGTATCTAGAGTCCTTGTAATGTTAGAACCTAATGGCTTCATGGAAAAGTCACTGCTCGATAGTCTCAACGATTACATGTGATTTTGTCTTGGAGATTGGCCTGGTTTCCGCAACGCGGACCTGGTCGCCTTCCTCTACTTCAATATCTTCCGGTACGTGAGCCGTTATCTTAGTGTTACGTCTCTCGTAACGCTCGTACTTTGGAATCTTTTCTGTGTATTCCCATCTTACCGTTGCGGATTTCTGCATTTTCGTCGACTGTACTTCTCCGACAAAAACTCCGCCTCTGATGGAGACATCCTCTTGTTCTGCTATTTCTGCGTAATCATTGCTCACGTGTATTTACACCTATTCGACAGTTTCGACTGATCGGCCAACCTTTTAATAGGTAAAACCAATCTAACCTGAAACTGTAAACATACAAACAACTCCAACTCTTTTAAAGGACGTTCACCTGTAAGTGTTGAAACCCGTACTGTTAGTCTACTTCGTATCAGCTTGTCCTTTCAACACGTAATATGTCGCAAGTACATTCTCTTTCTACGGTCACTCTTCTCTCAAAAGCCCGTAGATCTTCATGTCTCGGAACTCTCCGTCCATGTAGACATGCTCTCTCATAGCGCCTTCTAGAGTAAAACCTAGTTTCTCCCAGACTCTGCTAGACTTTTCATTTGTATCGACCACGCGCGCCATAACTCTGTGATGGTTTAGCTGCTTGAAGGCATGCTCGATTACTAGTTCGACGGCTTCGGTTCCGTATCCGTTGCCATGATGTTCGGTGTCAAGCATGATTCCGAACTCTCCGACATTCGGCTCCTTTTCCCTCAAGGCAATGTTGCCAACAACCTCGCCGTCTACACATACTGTAAGTACTAGTCCTTCATAGTTTTCGAACCAGTCCTGTTCATCCTCCAGATTCAGTGGTTCGCGGTGTCCGATAAAACGCCGTACATCCCGCTGGTTTACGATGTCTCTAAGGGTTTCTAAATCCTCTTCTTCGACTGTTCTAAGATTTATGCTTTCTCCTTCCAGAAAAACTGCTCCAGGCATAGAAAAATAGTGGGAAAGATATGTTGAAAACGTTTTTTACTTGACGTTGATTGCGCTGCGTTCGAAGCCTTCTTTGACCAAGACGTCTTTGATCCGGTGAGTGTGGTTGCCCTGTAGTTCGATGTGTCCGTCCTTTGCGGTTCCTCCGCAAGCCAGTTTTGATTTCAGCTTGGAGGAAAGTGTATCAAGGTTGACTTCGTTGTCGAATCCTTCTACAATCGTCATCTCCTTGTTGTAGCTACGGGTATCGATCTTGACGGTGATTGTCTGCTCGGCTTTCGCCATCGAGTCACATACGCAGAGTTCTTTTTCCATCCCGCAGTCCGGGCATACACTCATCTTTGAACCTCTACGTTGTCAAAGCCTTCCTCGGCTAGAATATCTTCAATACGGTGTAGGTGGTTGCCTTGTAGCTCGATGTTTCCATCTTTGACTGTTCCCCCTGCTGCTACCTTGGTTTTCAGCTTGGAGGATAGGTCATCGAGATCCACGTTCTCATCGAAACCTGAGATAATAGTCATCTCCTTGTTGTAGCTTCGAGTGTCGATGTAGACCTCTATCTTCTGATCTGCTTTCGAGACTTGGTCAAACGGGTCGAATTCGTCTGGTACGTCTGGCATGCCTCAGTTTCGCTCGTTTAGAACTGTCTGGATTCGAGCGATGGTTTTGCGCATCTCGCTGATTCTTCCAGGATTCTCTGCGAATCCTCCTACAGCGATCTGCCCTCGCTCTTCTACAAGCTCTTTCTGTAGATCGTTCATCTTCTCATGGAGTTCCGAATCCTCCATGTCTCTCATATCGTCCGCACGTAGAATAGCCATTATACTATACCTCTGTTGTTGAAATGTTTTAATCTAACTGGTTTTCAAGCCAGTCGATTAGTGTTGTGCGGTTTTTGTTCTCCTTTTCTGCTTCAACTGCGGCGTCCCAGTCGACGTCTTCAAGTTCGTTGAGAGCGTCTTTTGCCTCTCCGATTGTGCCGGAGACGATGTCGTTGTAAGCTGTTCCTGTCGAGGATTCGTCCTGTACGTCCTCTGATGTTTCCGGTTCGGCAACTGTATCTTCCTGAAGCTTATCCTCGTACTGTTCGAGGTCGATTTCCTGGTAAAGCTTCAGTGTTGCGACGGAAGACTTCGATCCGAAGCCGGTCTTGATGGTCTCGACTTCGATGCTGTCCTTATCCCAGTCCTGTTCGGCTGAGAGTCTGTCTTTGACGTCTTCTTCGCTTGGAGTTGCTTCCCCTTCGTGATCTAGGTTTACTGTGATTTCCGCTCTTTCGAGAAGCGGGTTGTGTCTTAGTGATTCAATTTTTGCTTCCATTCAAAAATCGCCTCCGCGATTTTCTGCGTGTCCAGAATTTCTTTGAAATTCGTACATAGTATCTTTTTCCTCTAAAAAATTATTTGACTCTGATCGCGTACTCGCCAGGGGTTTTGACGCCTAGCTTTTCTGCTATCTCTGAGTCTTCAGGGTTGTAGATTACAACTGTTCCGCTCCACGTACTGGAGAGATCGTTGTTCTTACATACAGGACACTCTGTTGCGTCCTCTACGATTCTGTTACATTGCTTACAAGCCTTTTCACTCATCTTCTTGTTCCTCTTCGGCTTCGGCCTGTTCTTCTTCGTAAATTTCGATCCATTCGTCTTTACCGAGACCTGGCTGTCTCATTGTCAGGTTGATCTTGTTGGTCTCCTGTTTTTCAAGGCTGACTGCGATGATCCTGGCGGTTACAACGTCTCCGACCTGTAGGTTGAACTCTGAGTCCTCTGCTACAAGCATCTCTGCTTCTTCATCATGGTTGACGTACTGGTCCATTACTTGGCTGACGTGGCATAGTCCGTCGAACGGTCCGATACGGATGAATGCTCCGAAGCCTGTAATATCTACTACTTCTCCGTTTACAACTTCGTGGAGTTCTGGAGTGAAAACAATCGCAGTATACTCTACGTTGTAGTGTACGCCAGCGTCTTCTGGCTCTATAGTTCCGCCCTCTACATGGTTGACGGTTTCAACTCCTACAACAACCCCTTGAAGCTGCTCGTTTATCGTTCCTTCTACCTCTTCTCGGAGTCCTGCTTTTACGCTTTCTTCGACTTCCTCACCGAGATGTTCCGGGGGAACTCGAACCTTGTCCTCTACTGTCAGCCTCTTGTACATCTTAGAAACATGTTCGAACTTCGAGCCAAGTTTTAAATGGTGTTTGAACTCAGGTGGTTGAAATACAGAAAAATTTAGTACTCCTCGGAGTTTACAACTTCCAAGTGAGTCATACTGCGGATGATTATTACCGGTCGACCTTTCTTCTTCAAACGTCTTTTCAGCTCTTTGTCGTTTGTAGCGACTATGAAGTCGTCTGAAATGTTTACGATCAGGTCATCGACCTCTTCGTCACCTTCTGCTGTCAAAAGCTCTACATCTTGTTTTTCCAGCATCTTCGGAACAAGTTCTTTGTACTTTCCGGATTTGATCGACTTTGCTTCCTGTAATGCATCTTCTAGAGTGTATAATTCTGCGTATGGAAACATTTTCTCCAGCTCGTCGTATATATCGAATCCGAACTGGAACGGTGCGACAAGGAAATTAGTGTCCAAGAGGATTTTTTCCGTCATAATCCCTACTTAGTTCTGGTCTTTAAAACTGAACTCGAAGAGCTGTTCTTCGCTGACGGAGGGTTCCTGGAACATTCCTCCGGCTTCAACCTCGTCTTTGAGCTTTTCTGCCCACTCATGGTTGATCTTCCCGATTAAAAGCGGCCAGATCTCTTCTTTGTCCTCCCATTCTTCGTAGCCGGTCTGGTAGATCTGATGGCGTAAAACTTCTCGGTTACGGGCTACAAGTGTGAATGCTCTTGCCGGACTTGCTCCGTACTCGACGGCAGTTTCCACTATGTTCTGGAAATCTTGTTGGTAGTTCTCACAGTTGTGTATTTCGTAGGCAACTATACGTTTCAGGTGGTAGTCGAATCTCTGGTTCGGGTAGCTGGCTTCTGTTCGATGCTCTCTGTAGATCGCTCCGCCTTCTTCGGTCTGATCGTAGAACGGGGTGTCAACTCCAAGTATATCCGGGAAACCTGATTTCTCACCGGCCATGTAGCCGTTGTATGCTCTTACTGAGTGAAAGGTCTCGTGTACGGTTAGCATCTCTGCTTCCTTTCTTGAGAACTTTCTTTCCTCTCCGTCCCCTCTGGCAACAATCAGCTTCCGTTCTTCTGGGATATTGAAACAGCCTCCGACATCTCTGATCTCAACCTCGTATTCAATACCTAGGCGTTCAAATTCCGCTTCAAACATCTGTTTAAGATCGTCTGCCGTCAGTTTCTCTTCAAGATCTTCTTTTTCAATTGATTTAACCTCTTGTTTTGATCTCTCAACTTCGGTTTCAGAAGGCATAGTCCATAGCTGTCCGCATAACTCGTGCCAGTCTTCAAAGCTCTCTATATTCGCACCAAGTTCGATGAAAAGCGTGAACTGTTCGAAAATCTGGGTGAAAAACTCTTGGAAGTCTTTTTCATTCAGTGTCTCGGCGCCGTATCTTTCGAGTTCCTCTGCCGTGATTTTTCCTGCGGCCTCTTGACACTGATTGAGGACGTCCAGAACCTTTTCTTTATCGTATTTAATCTGTTTAAACTTGAATTCGGGTTGGAAATCTGGTTTTCCATCCCATTCTTCTAGAAAACGCTGTTTTTCCTCGTATTTGTTAGTTATTCCTACGTTTTTGGTCCAGGATGCTTTGTTTTTCAGTATCTTGGCTGCTGTGGAAAGCTCTTCGATAAGATTTTCTTCATCGAACTCTATTGATGGATTTTCGACACTTTCCAGCTGTCTAAGGCCCTGAACTTTCATGTCTATGGTTTTGTCTCTCCAAACTTATAGCTCTCAGTGACAAACTAGGTTTATGACTGTCAGTATTGGAGTTCTCTGGGACTATGAGATAGACCATGAAGGCGATGAACCGATGAAAAAGGATGATGGGAACCGTAGCTACGCTCGTTTCTCCGAGTTAGCTGCCGATGAAAACGCTGAGGTATACATGGCAAACTACAAAAAATACAGCGATGGAAAGCTCTCAGAGTCCTACAAATGGAACGGAGAAAATTGGGAGAGAAAGAAAGATATTGAACTCGATGTCGTCTTCGATAAGTTCAAGTTCGATGAGACAACTGTCGAGTTGAAGAAAAATATACAGTCCGAGCTTCCTATGTTAAACGCATTTGGGCTTGAAGAGGTCTGTAAGGACAAGCTCTTGACCTACCAGAGTTTCCCGGAGTTCGTACCTGAGACCGCGCTCGCAGATAAAGAAACTGTCCGAAAAGTCTTGGAAAAAGATGGCAAAGCGATTTTAAAGCCGCGTTTCGGCTCGGAAGGAATGGAGGTTCGGTTAATCGACTCTCTCGAAGAGTTCGAACCTGCCGATAACTTGCTGGTTCAAAGATACGTTGATCCGTCCGGAGGTACACCACATTTTGACTTTGAGGGCGCACATGATTTCAGAGTTATGATTGCCGATGGAGCGCCGCTGGCATGTTACTACAGGCTTAATGAGGCAAGTGATCTTGCGAACGTATCGATGGGAGGCTCCAGAAAGTTTGTTGATGTAGATGAGATCCCGGAAACCGTACATGATCTAATTGAGACGGTCTCGAATGGATTCTCCGAGCTGGATCATACAATGTATTCTGTGGATGTCATGTTTGACAGCGAGATGAATCCCTGGATCATCGAGTTAAGCTCGAAGCCAGGACTGGTCTTTGACGATGAAGACTCGGAAAAACATAAGGTGCCGGTTATGGAGAAAGTAATCAGGATGCTGGTGGATATGGCTCAGCTCTGAACCTGTTTTTCCATAGCAAGCTCGTGAAGCCGCTCGACCATCCGGAGAATGACGTCTTCTCCTATTATCTCATTCATCTCCTCGTTGATTCCGAAGCTTCCGTTAACCTCTAGGACGTATACTTCTCCGTCGTTCTGAATGATATCACAGCCGCACATATCGAATCCGGTGGCTCTTGCCGCGGTCAAAGCAGTTTCCTTCATCTCATCGGTCAGGTTGGCATGAATCCGCTCTCCTCCGCTTGAAATGTTCGACCGCCATTCATCCGAGCTACCGCTTGAACGCGCATAAGCGGTTACATAGTCGTCTATTACAATCACTCGGTTGTCGGTCCCCTCGTGTTCGATGTATTCTTGGAGAACAATGTCTTGCTCGAAGGATCTCATCGCATCCATGATTGGACGTAGCTCTGACTCGCTTGATACTCGCATGACTCCTTCTCCGCCAGCTCCCTGCGCGGTCTTCAAAATGATCGGGAAGCCGAGACGCTCGGCCGCATCCAAGGCAGTCTCCGGTGAAAGCGTGTAAGCGCTGTCAGGTACGTTAACATGGTTTTCAGCCAGTATTTTCATCGAGTAGAACTTGTTGGCCTCATAGCAGTAGGTATCGTTTTCTGCCTGAGTGATTACCCCTGCCTCGTTGAGAACTTCGCTTAGATGCTCGGAGAAATACTGGTCTTGGTCTCCGGTACGGATGTAGATCGCATCAAACGTGGTTAAATCAGTTCCTCGGTACATTACCTGGGTTTCCTCTCCGTGAACGAACTCTACGCTGTCTACAGGCACTGCTAGAACGGTCTCGAATATCTCATCGGCCCGTTCCATCAGCAGCTGGTGTTGGGTCGATATTTCTCCGTAAACAATACCCATTTTCATTGGTAGATCTCCTTGATGTACTTGAAAGCGTCTTTGCCGGATTTATCGGCATAAACTTCCGGGTCCGGGTTGGGTTTGACGTCTATGACCTTTCCGCCTTTGAGAATCACTTCGCCGTACTCGGTTCCGATGGATTTCATTGTGGTTTCGACAAGTTCTTCGAGTTCGTTGCTCAGATTTGAATACTGGAGTTTCTCATCGGAGACTCTCCAGCCCTCTGTCTTGTCTTTCAAAGATATTAGATTTCCGTTCGCATAGAAGACCTTGTATTTTTCGTCTCCGGTCTCTTCCTGGAAGATTAGTATGTCTTCTCCGTAATCGGTTCCTTCCGCAAACTCTTTGGCTTCCTGTTCGTCTTCTAGGCGTGCCGATTCCTCCAGCTGGTTTTCCTCGTATCTCTTCGCAATTATCGGCAGCTCGAGGTAACGGGTTACGTTTTTAGCCGAGTTCTCCGATGCAGCGATAACTGTTTCCGGTATCGAAATGTCTTTCTGCTCCAGTACGTAGTAAAGATAGTTTTTCTTGGCGGTGATGTAGAACCCGATAGAAGGATAATTCGTGGTTATTCCTTTCTCTTCAAGTATCTCTAGCAGCACTCTTCCGAAGATAGGGTTTCGCTCCGGCAGCTTCAGAAAGGCGGACTCACAGTCTTCGATCCCGGAGTTGACTCTTACATCGGCCTCTCCGTCAATTACTTCTGGTGAGAACTCCTCGGTCTCTACAGCACTGACTTCCTCGAAATGCTCATCGAGCTTCTCGGAGACGTTACTCGTCTTCAGAAGTTTCATTTTCTCCCCCTGTTGGCTTCCAGACTCTGGATGCGTACTTGCCGCTTCTCCAGTCATCGACGTACTCACGGACTGATGAAGGCATCACCTGTTTCATGATACGTCCCTGACGGATCATCTTGTTCAGCCGCGCTTCCAAGGTTTTGGAAAGCTCATCGTAGTAAGTCTTATCGCTGTAAAGCAAGTCCTTTTTGATCCTCCAGTAGGCAGTGGTTCCGTTAGGAGCAACAACGGTGTATCCATCGTCATCAGTCATTGCTTCAATCAGATTTGACTGCTCGATGAAGTAGACTCCTCCAGAACTTCTTGAAGGATCGATTATAAGAACTTCATTTTCCTCAACTCCTATGCCGAGTATGTAACGACCTTCGCCTTCTGGAATAACTTCTTCTTTGTCCAATGTGATTGCTACGAGCGCACCGTCGTTGAACCAGGCTTTCAGCTCATCTCCGAGCTTGGTGATCTTTTCCTTTTCCACGTAGCCTGTTTTCACCTCGTTGTTAGTTACGTTCTCAACTGCCTGCATTAGGCTTTCACGGTCTTCTGCGTCCTTCGCCAGCCGTTCCTGACTTGCCTGGTATCCGAATACATCCAGTGCCATCTCCATTACGGCTGGACCCGATCCTTCTCCGCTCTGGGAAACGAAGTAGGACTTGATGTCTTCAAGAGTCTCCAAGTCGTTTTTAGTTCTCTTGAACCGGATCTCCGAGTCCATGATCGCCTTGTTAGGTTTCAACAATGTATAGCCTTTGTCAGTTGTGACTTCCGTGGAGAAAAGTGAGACTTTCTTGATCTCTCCGGTCTCGTCTCCGAGCTTGACCTCTTCTCCGGGCCGGACCATCCTCGAGTTCTTGAGGTAAAGTCCTGCCGCTGTATTAGTGAACAGGTCTTTAAGCCCCCAGAAAAGCAATGCTGCGAGCATCAAGGCGAAAGCCCATGAGGAAGCGGTTACAAGCTCTGCTATGAAGGTATCTCCGACGCTTAACTGGTTAAGTAGTATCTGTAGTAGGATCAGGTACAGGAATGCTTTGACTGCTCCTGCGATTATATCAAGTGTGTTCTCGGTCATCCCGATCTCTTTGAAGTATGCTGTTGTTCCTATGGCTTCGAAAAACTCCTTTCCTGCTTTAATGGATAGGTTGATGGCTATGAATCCTAGAACGCCTATCAGTATAACTGACATCAGCTCCGGGAGTGAATCCGCTAGATCTGAGGAAAGGTTCGATGTCAGTCCTTTGTTCAAGTATAGTAATGCGGCTGTTATGACTCCAGCATCGAGGATGTAGCCTGTGTACTGGACGGTCTCTAGTCTGTCCTCCACTTCTTTCTTGGAGAACTCCTTTGGTGCGATCCATAGTTTTTTTGCGAGGACCTTGGATAGTCTGACACCCAGGTGTCCTACAACCAGTATTATTAGAGATACTAGTACTCTTGTGAAAACGTCGTTAGCTAGCTCCAAACCTAGAATAGCTGTCAGAAAATCGGCCATAATAGAAGTTTGTGGAGGCAGTTGTTTAAAAACCCTCGGCTAGTTTTTGGACGTCAAGGTCGCATGACCTATTAGACGCCATCGAGAGCCTATCTGCCGGGAGATTGCCATCCTGTCGCCTTCCTCCGCACAGATCGGTACCTTGAGATCTACTTTGACGTGCTTACCGGCCTGTGTGACGATTCCTGCGCTCTTTCCGGTTCCGGCGTTGATCATCAGTGGTTCGTTTTTCTTGATGTTTTCGATCTCCTTTTCCCCTTCAGACCCGACCACGCGTTCCATCAGCTCGACTTCCATCTCGATATCTGATGTTGTCTCAGGTAACTCTCCTTTCTTGCCTAGAACGTTTCCGGAAAGTCCATCGGATTTGGTGGTCGAAGGATCAAGCTTGGTCTCAACTGCTAGCAGTCCGCCGGGCGTTCCCTTCTCAACGGGGTTTCCGCCATGCATTATGCTTTCAACCTCTGTGGTAACCGGCTCCCACTTTCTATCGGATTTCTTGACTCCGGGTCGGATCTCGATTTCCTCTCCTTCCTCAAGCTCTCCTTCGATAAGCGATCCTCCGACAACTCCGCCCATCAAACCGGTAGGGTTGCTACCAGGCTTGTTAATATCGAATGAACGGGCCAGAAGCATCTTCGGATCTGCTTCGAGATCTCTTTCTGGTGTAGGAATTTCTTCATCGATCGCATCAAGCAAGGCATCGATGTTGATGTCGTGCTGTGCGCTGATAGGGACAATAGGAGCGTCCTCGGCAACGGTGCCTTCTACGAACTCCTTGATCTGCTCGTGGTTTTCCTTGACCTGTTCCTTGTCAACCAGGTCGATCTTGTTCTGTGCGATTACTATGTTTTCGATACCTGTGATGTCGAGGGCTGCGAGATGCTCTCTTGTCTGAGGTCTCGGACAGTCTTCATCAGCAGCAACCATCAAAACCGCTCCGTCCATGATGGCTGCTCCGGATAAAACGTTTGCCATCAGTGTCTCGTGGCCAGGAGCATCGACCAGTGAAACTGTGCGTACTTCTTCGCCGTCCTTGCTTACGTTGAGAGTTCCGTTATCGTCTTTGTAGTATGTGACGTCTGCGTATCCAATTCGGATTGTGATTCCTTTCTCAAGCTCCTGAGAGTGTTCATCAGTCCATTTGCCTGAAAGTGCTTGAGTTAGTGTTGTCTTTCCGTGGTCAACGTGGCCTACTAGGCCGATGTTTGCTTCTGGTATTCCTTCTGTCATTGTGTTCCCTCAATTTGGTCCTCGTAAACACTTCTTGGCTCTTCATCCAGCACATACGCTACTGGAGCGTTGTCGCCGTGAATGATCTTCATCCAGGACGGAGGATTGACTGCTACGGCTTCTACAGTTCTCTGCTCGCCGGCATAATCTCCTTCAGTCACTCTGACTCTGGAACCTGCCTCATACTTTGGTTCAGTAGAGAACCGGTCTCTGACTGCCTCTCCTGCTCCGTCCAAGATATCGAAGACCGACATTAGCTTACTCTTCTTCCTCTTCTTCGTCGCTTAGAAGCTCTTCAACGGATTTGCTTCCTTCTTCGGCTACTGTTGTGTTTAGCTGCTGTATGTCTTCGCTTACCTGTTTTCCTCGAACGGATTTTCTTCTCCGGACTCCGTCTTCTTCCTCGTTGATTCCGGATCCGTCCTCGATTAGTACTCTTCTTCTGGCAGGTCCTTCGATGGACTCTCTCATAGGGAAGCCTTGTTTGTCGCTTCCGCCTGTGATCTCCAGCTTGTAGCCGTTCAGATCAACTATTCCGCCCTCGAAGGTTTCTCCAATCTCCTTTCCTACTAGCTGAGAAGCGTCTTCTAGTTCAACCTGATGTGTCTTACCGTCGTTAGTTCCAATTGTAATTTGCATTATTTGATTCACCTTGCTCAGTTACCCGAGCATTACTGTAATGTTAGGGAAGTTTTTTGTAAAGGCCTCCGATTTTTCCTCATTTTATATTCCGAGCAACCGAATTCAGAAACTGTGAGAAGTAAGGTAATGCTCCGGTTCGTTGGAAGCTTCCTCCAGGTTTTCGGAGCCTTAGTTTTACTGCCACTTCTCGTAAACATATACTACCAAGGCCCAGAAGTCGCTGCTATAGGCTTTCTAACCTCTGCGGGAACCGCACTGATCATGGGGACTGCTTTGAAACTATATTCGGATGCGGGATCTCCATCAGTCAGCGAAGCCATGCTCGCAACTGTTCTAGGATGGTTCCTAGCGACTATAATTGGAGCGATGCCGTTCATACCTTACATGACGGTTATCGACGCTATATTCGAATCATCAGCCGGTATCACCACCACTGGGATTTCGATGGTTGCCGAACCTTCGAAGCTTCCGCAGTCTGTTCTTTTCTGGAGATCGTTCATGCAGTGGATCGGCGGTCTGGGAATACTCACGTTCTTCATCGCAGTGGTGAGAGAGTCTGGTGGCGCATCAAGGCGGCTTTTCTCTGCAGAAGCTCATAAAACTGATTCTGGGTCGATAAGGCCGTCGTTAACTAAGTCTGTGGCTGCACTTTGGAAAGTCTACGGTTTCATGACTGCCTTGATAATAGGTACCTTCATAGCATTCCGCGTATCGGTTTTCGAATCACTTCTACATGGATTTTCCACTATTTCAACCGGGGGTTTCTCAACGGAGGGTGCGAGTATCGCAGCCTATAACTCTCCCGGACTCGAGGCTTTTACAGTCCTGTTCATGTTTATAGGGGGCGTTAACTTCGTGCTTTTACACAAGTTTTTCCGTTCGGAGTTTTCTCCGCTCTGGAAGAGCAGTGAGTTCAGGCTTTACACCAAGATTTTTCTGGCGGTTGCAGCAGTAATGTCGCTAGAACTCTGGATGAAAACCTCTAATATAGGACATTCGGTTCTTGACGGAGCCTTTCAGGCCGCAGCTGTTGTTTCCTCCACGGGTTATTCGACCATGTCGTTTATGGCATTTTCTTCTGCCATACAGCTTGTTATTGTGGCGGCAATGTTTGTAGGAGGTTCTCTTGGTTCTACGGCAGGAGGAGTAAAGGTTTTCCGTTTAAAGACGTTGTTTGAGCTTTTGAAAACACGGCTTAGAGCATATAATCTTCCGCAGACCGCTATAAACGAGGTTAAAATCGACGGTGAGATTTTAGAGTCCTCGACGGTTCGTACGATTTCCGTGCTGTTTTTCTCGTGGATTGCGGTTGTGTTCGTATCGACTCTGCTTACATTGGTTGCTGAGGATGTATCTCTGATGGCGGCTATGTCTGGCAGTGTTTCAGCTGCCTCGAACATGGGTCCTCTTTTCCTTGAAGGCGAGCAGTTGAGAGCTTTGACGCCGTTTACAAAGATTCTCTGGTCTGTGGTGATGCTTGCCGGCCGTCTGGAGATGCTGCCGATGCTGGCAATCTTTAATAGCAAGCTGCTCAAAGACTCAAAATAATGTATGTAGTGATCGCAGGCATCAACACGCTGTCGAAAAGACTGGTATCATCTCTGGAATCGAATCACGACGTCGTAGTGATAGATGAGGACAAAGACCGGTGTGAACGGCTTTACTCGAGTTCCGCGGCAACAGTAATCAACAAAAAGCCTTCAACACTTACAGCCTTGGAGGATGCGGGCATAGACCGAGCAGATGTTCTTATTGCGGCACGTAAAGATGACAACGAGAACATGGTTGTCTCCTCGCTTGCTAAAAAATACGGGGTGCCGAAAGTAGTCTCTAGAGTAGAGGACAATGAATACTATGATGCTTTCCAGGTTATTGGAGCAGAAACAATCGGTCACACGGATCTTCTTATCAGCGAGTTCGTATCGGCAGTTGAACATCCTTACCTAGTCAAGATAGCGAATTTATCGAATGACAGGGAGATCTTGAAGGCATCCGTTGAACGTAACTCGGGTATAGAAGATATGACGGTTGAAGAAGTGGAATCGGAGAAAAGATTTCCTTCACGTTTCCAGATAGTCTCTGTTCTACAGGGAGAAAACACTTTGTCTGGAGAGTCGAACGTACAGCTCGAAAGAGAGGATGAAATTATTTTGATCGGCCCTCAGGAGAAAAAATCCGAGCTTGATGAGTTTTTCAAGCGACAGTAATTTCAAGTTAAAGGAGTTAATCCTGATGTGCCAGTAGATCTAGATGAGACACGTATGAGTGTCTATGAAGCCGCGTACAACACGTTCCAAATGCTTGAGGAAGAAGGTTACAACCAGCACAGGACATACGGGGCGGTAAATGAAGCCTATGATCGGGATATAGCGCCGTTCGTACGTTCATGTGTAGATAGTGAAGGTCAAGATCCTGAAGCTGAACGAATTGAAATCGAAGTCGGAGAGAATGCCACTAGCGTAAATTCAACGCAGTTTTACCAGCTCATGGATGCGCATATTGCCTTTGCGCTTCGAGACGTGTTCGATCCTGGAAGGGAGAGATTCGAATCGGTTATAAATGAGTTGGAGCGGTAGTTTAAGCCGTGACAGCTATAGTCTGGATCCGCAGATCAATGCGCAAACACGATAACACTGCGCTCGTACAGGCAGCCAAGGAACACGATGAAGTTATTCCGTTCTACGTGGTTGATGAAAACTACTTCGAGACAGCGGATCTCGGATATCCAAGGGTCAGCTTCTGGCACGATTCTCTCAAGGAACTCAAAGAAATTCTACAGAGGGACGGACAGGATCTGGTTGTACGGAAAGGCAAGCCGCTCGAACAGCTCCAGAAGGTAATCGAAGAAACCGATGCGGACAAAGTATACTACAACAGAGATTATTCGCCTTACGCACGGGAGAGAGATCAAAAGGTCGAAAATAACCTGGAGTGTGAAGTAGAAAGCTTCAAGGACCTTGTAATGTTCGAGAAAAGAGAGATACTAACAAACAGCGGCGATCCTTACAGCGTATACTCTTACTACAGTAAAAAATGGTTCAAAAGAGACAAACGCAGGCCGGAGAAACCAGAAGGCTTCGAGACTCCGGAGCTTGAATCCGATGAAATACCTTCGTTGAAAGAACTAGGCTTCGAGAAACCGGAGGGAACGGAAGTCTGGGAAGGAGGTCGTGAAAACGGCTTGAAACGCCTGGAAAACTTCAAGGAACGTATCTGGGACTATGACGATCGCAGAGATCTTGCCTCACAGGATGGAACCTCGAAGCTCTCACCACATTTCAAGTTCGGAACTGTCTCCATTAGAGAAGCTTTCTGGGCCTCCGAGAGAGTCAAAGCCAGGAATCCAAACGAAGACGATTCTGGGATAAAGACCTGGCAGGAGGAGCTGGCTTGGAGAGACTTTTACTTCCAGATGATCTGGAACTTCCCTTACACTGTCGATGAACCTTACCTGGAAAAGTATGGCTCGATCGGGTGGAAGTCCAAGGAAGAAGCTCCCGAACGCTGGGAGGCGTGGAAGGAAGGCAAAACCGGCTTTCCATTCGTCGATGCCGGGATGCGCCAGCTAAAACAGACAGGCTGGATGCACAACAGACTTCGTATGGTTGTAACCTCTTTTTCCAGCAAAGACCTCTGGCTTGACTGGAGAGACGTCCACGAGTACTTCTCGAAGATGTTTATCGACGCCGAGGTATCAGCTATGGTAGGAGGAATCCAGTGGGCGTACTCGATAGGAACGGACGCCCAGCCGTACTTCAGAGTATTCAACCCGATCTCTCAGGGCCAGAGCCACGACAGCGACGGCGAATACATCCGAAGACACGTCGAAGAACTGGAAAACGTGCCTGAAGAGTATATCCACGAGCCTTGGAAAATGCCTGAGCAAGTCCAAGAAGAGGCAGGCTGTATAATCGGCGAGGACTATCCGGAGCCTATCGTCGATCACAGCGAGCAGAGAGAAAAAGCGATAAAACGTTTCGAGGAAGCAAAGGAAGATTAGTTAATGGAATCCGCGGAGGTTTTTATCGTCTGTTTGGCTCTCGTTTTGCTCTGATCTGGCCTGTTCGAGAACAGTTCTGTAAACTACATCCAGTTCGTTGATACCTTCGTTTCTAGGATCTTCAGTCAGCTCCTGATAGCTTAGAGTATTGTTTACAACGTTTTCTCCGCTATCTCTCATTTCCTTGGTCTTGTTATAGGCTTCACGTAGTTCTCTAGGACTTGTTACTAGGTAGGGATCTTCTCTGTTGCTGTACTCTCTGAGCGCCATCCCGAAGTCTTCTCCCATAAAATCTCTGATCTCTCCGAAGCGTATGGTGTCTCCTTCCCCGAGTCTTTTAGCATACATCATGACATCTTTTTCGAAGTCTTCCAAGTCTTCAGCAAGATTCTCACCAATGTCGGGACTCACGTGTTATCATGAGCAGGTAACTGTTATATCTTCCGGCTTTACTCTTCTAATTACTTAAACATCAGTTGGTAAAGAGTGTGTAGTGATTAGCTATTAGGCTACGAACCGTATCAAAGATAACAATACTACTTTTCGCCGCATTAGTAACCCTGACAACTGTTTCTGCTGTAAGCTGGACTTCTCCTAGTTCGGGATCGAGCCATAATTCTGAGGTAACAATTACTGTTGATCCTGACGCGTCAGACGGGAATGTTCAGAATGTGACTTGGGAGGTTACAGATCCTAACTCAAATACTTATTACGTCGGAACGACGAGCGAGGCATCACAAGATAATTGGACTGCTGTTTTCAACAAGGATAATGATGGTGCTGGAACGCACGGCGAATATAGCTTTGTAGCAAATGTCTATGACTCTGGCGATAGTATAATCGAAACGACGGGTTCTAGAACTTTTACTTTAGACGGTAAGCCTCCTGAGGTCACTATCACAGAAGACTCTGATTACGTAGGCGATGATCCGACGATCGAAGTCGAGGTCTCGGATGATTACACGGATGTAGTGGAGGCGAATGTTTCGGTTGATAACGATGTCACTGTCGACGATGAACCTAACGATATTGACTGTGATGCCGGCGAGACATGTACGTTGGATTATGATCTTGATACTTCTGATATTGATGAGGGAGATGATTTCGAGTTCGAGATAGATGTAGCGGATGATGTAGGGAACACCGGTTCTGACTCGAATACGTTTACACTTGATACTACTTACGAAGGCGATGTCAGCCCTAGTATGGACTGGAGTACGGATGTTGAGGATCAGATTATCCAGATGGATGATGATGTCGACTTGGATCTTTCCTACGGAGATGGAGACGAGGATCCGGCTGAGGTAATCTGTTACGATGGTGATACAGACGACGATGACAATGAGTTCGACTCGGATGACGTCGATGATGACAACGAGGCGAGATGTACCTTTGATGAGGATGAGTTTGCCGACGGCCAGGAAGTCGAGTTAAACATCCAGGTCTGTGATGAAGCAGGTAACTGCGAAACTCATGAAGACGGAGATTACACGATCGACACGGAGGATCCGGAGCTGGAAGAGATCTCGATGGCTGCCGGAGCAGTTAACTCGGATTTCTCGGTGGACTACCGGGCCAGTGACACCTCCGGGATCTCCGAGCTTGAATACTTTTTCGAGTCCACGGTGGAAGCCGGGGATGGAAACCAGGTAGATGTTGATTCGGATTCGGAAGACGTCGAATCCAGTTTCACAGTTGACCCTTCGGATCTAGACTCTGGTGACGGCAAAATGGTTTACGTCCGGGTAAAAGATTCAGCAGGCCGATGGAGCAACATCGAACAGCTGGAGTTCAATTATTATCCCGGTGAGAAACCTGAAATCGGTCTTTCCGCCCCTTCCGAGCTAGATATGACTGCCACACAGGAAACTGTTGTCCGGATAACAGTCGAGAACACGGGAATGATTCCGGCAGATGAGATAGAGGTTACATTCGCAGATCTTTTCGAAGGCGCGAAGACTGTAGAAGGACTTGAACCAGGAAATGAGGAAACCGTTCTTCGGTCTTTCACACCTGAAGAATCTGATATAGGGACAGCTTCCATCGAGGTTTCAGCTACAGGGTTTGATGTATCCAAGACGATCAGTGCGCGGATTGTGGCTTCAAGCTCTCAACAGGAAAGCATCAGCTCCAGTCTGGAGACTTACAAATCGAGACTTGAGGAACTCAAGACTAACACTTCCTCTTTGAAACCAAATCTGAACGACAACCTTGAATCAGAGCTAGATTCGAATGTATCGGTCTTCGAAGACAAAGTTAACAGCGCTGAGACTGCGATTGAAGAAGGCAGGTACTATGAGGCAGAGCAGATACTTTCCGGTATTGATTCGGATTACTCTTCGGCAAGACAGTCCTATGAGGATGTAAAAGAGAGACACGCTGCTAACCAGCAAAACCAGATGATTATGATGGTTCTCGGTATCTTGCTTGTAGCAGGTGTTGGAGTAGGAGGCTTCGCATACCATGAGGGTTACTTCGAGCAGTACGATCTGGATCACAACCTTGATCTGGAGGTTGTAACCAGCAAGCTGGGTGATCTAGGAGCCTCTTCTTCGGACGGACGGAAGGTCAAAGGAGAGGACGAGGAAGACGAATTTGAGTGGGGCGGCTTTAACTAGAGTTTTGCCGCATCCCTGAACTTTTCCTTTAACAGTCCCTTGTCTCTTACAGCTCTCAAAATATCGGATACTTCTCCGGTTGGATCTTTATCTACTGCGAGCTTTCCTGCTGCCTCGTTTACAAGTATCATTATCTGCGGGTCGTCTTTCAGCTTGTTTTTAACCGATTGATCTGCGCGCTGATCGTTCAGGTACTGGGATACTGCTGGCTGTGTGATCTCCAGTCTTTGGGCTATATCTCTTTGTGTCATGCCGTAGCTGTCTTTTAGCTCGGATGAGAGCAGACTTCTCACTGCCGGAAGCAGCTCATCGGATATGACTTCGGCTTCAAACTTCACAGAACTTATAACGCCGTAATAATATTAAAACTGGTTCGTTGAACAGAAATTATGAGCAATCGAAAAACCGGGGCTGAAGAGATAATACAGGCCTCCTCGATACTGGAAGGCAGAGAAAGGTCCCGGACGTATCTAGAGGCCAACAGCCATTATCTATCGGAGAATTATCCTGGTAAAACTCTTGTGGCTGTAACTTCGGAGGGTTCGACTGAAATCGCAGGTATGTACAGGTCGGAATCAAGGAACTGGAGGCGAGTCCTTGAAATGATAGAAGAGACGTACTCGGAGCAAGCAGTTCATACAGCAGTGGCCAGGAAAATGGAATAAAAAGGTGAGCGAGTTTTTACTCGTCGCTCTGTGAGACTTCTCTTGAAAGCTTCTCTACGTCTGCGCTGAGAGCTTCAAGCTTCCGGGTGACTCGCTCTTTTTCCTTCAGAACGTTTTCGACCTTCTCGTACTTGCGTGCGGCTTCGTCAAGATGGTGTTTTTCGACGTAAGCTGCGTCTGTCTCCATCATGTTGTCGATGATCTCTTCTGCGATCTCTCCCAGCAGAAGGTTCAGTCCGTAGTATACGTTGCTTCTAACATACTGGCCTTCTCCAGCCTTTGCTCTTATCATGCGTTTGATTCTTGCGTGTGTGAACGGAAGATCCTCGACTTCAGTGTCGTTAGGTACGTTTACCATGGTTATCAAGTGTAGTTACGGGTTAGAAGCTTTTAATGGTTTCAATTTCAGGGCTTAATCAAGGCCTTCAGACACCGTCCGGACTCACTGAGATCTGTTTGCGGTCGTATCCTGAGGTGTTTAAAGAAGAACTACTTTCGTTTCCAGAGATTTTCCTGCTTGCCGTTTTTACACAAAATCTATAAACCGTTTGATCTTCTACTATGTAACATGGTGGCGTTGGAAACAGTTAACTTGGCACTTGATGTGGTGCTGAAAACAGTAGTTCTTGTCTTGATGGTTCTGACAGGTTACGTGCTGTACAGATTCGATAAAGTTGCCAAAAGACTGGAAAAGGCGGCGAAAAACGTTGAGAGATCATCTGATACGATCGACGATGTGGTCTCAGTTCTGCGTAGAATACCTTTTGTAGGTCCTAGAGGTGTTAGAAGAGATGACAAATGAATTGCTCGATGCGGCGAACAACTCAGGTTCCAAAGACTCAAGTGAGGAACGTTACAAGAAGCTCAAGGAAAAACAGGCCGGCAACGACATGAGCGAGTCCGAACAAAGGTATAAAGAACTCAAGAAAGATGCTACAGAAGAGTTCATCGAACAACAGCGCAGAAGAGAACAGGAGGACGAAGAATCGTCTGAGGAACCTGAAGATGTAGAGGAAGAAGATGAAGGCGGTTTTATAACCCACTAAACTGAAGTCTTAAGATATAATGGAGTTCGATAAGGTCCCGGCTATCAGCAAGTATCTTTCAGTAATATTTCTCTTTGGATGGCTGGGAAGAAGCACAGTATGGAACTTTCTGCCTGTCTATTTCGAACAACATATTACAAGCGTCTTCTTGATCGGCATACTCACATCGCTACCGGCCATAATACCTATACTAATTGATATTCCTGTAGGAAATCTCGTTCAACGCGCAGGAGAACGCATAGTGCTTTTCACAGGTCTGATAGTTTCTTTGCTTTCGCCGGTTCTTTATCTTACGGCTATACCTGCGTTTCTTATTTTAGGCAAGGTCTCTGAGGGTTTGACCAAAGCTCTTGTCTGGAACTCCGGATGGAGTCTGAACTTGAAATCCGCTGACCCTGAATATGAGTCTGAATCAATCTCTGTATTTTTCCTAGGCATGAATCTTGCTATAGTCATAGGACCTATCATAGGAGGTTTCCTGATAGCTTCAAACGGATTCAAACTTCCTTTTTACCTCTGGATGTTTACAACGGTCTTGGGGCTAGCTCTTTACTATGTGTATGTAGGTATCGCTACTAAGAAAAGCGTATTTGAGTCCTTGAAGGCTCTTGAGCGGAAAAACACTTACATCGATGACTGGCAGCATTTAACGGATAACTGGGAACATCTTAAGCAGCCTTTCATGCTTGTTTTCCTGTATTCTATAATATTTTCCTTTTACTGGCTGGCAATCCCGCTGCTTTTGAACGAAATAAATGCCAGCTACCCGGAGATGGGGATAGTATTCGGACTGGCGTTGGTTCCAAAGCTTTTCCAGTTCGCATTCGGCGAGGTAGCTGATAAAATAGGCAATCTTAACTCGGTTAAATGGATGTCGCTGTTCCTTGCCGTATTTCTAGCTGCTCTGAGCCAGTTTTCCAATCTTTACATTGTCGCCGGACTGTTTTTCTTCGCACGATTGCTTTCTGGCGGTATGTCGCCGCCAATTCACTCGTTCTTCGATTCAAGGGTTCCTGATGAGCTAGAAGGCGAAATGATGGGGTTCTTTGAATTATTCAAGCATATAGGACAAGCTATAGGGCCTATAATGGCGGGAGCGATTGCCGATGTTTACGGCGTCAGTAGCTCGTTTTTACTGGCTGCTGTTATCGCCGTTGCCATCGCTGTAACAAGTTTTATCTACTCTTGAACTTCGTCCAGGAAGTCCTTGACGCCTAGCCAGGATGCGGCCGGACCGTCTTCGAGGCTGCCTCTGTGGACGTAATTTTCTCCAGACTCCATGTCGTGGTACGATATTCTGAACTCGCCTTCTTGAAGCGCTGGCTCCCGGTAATTTACCAAGTCTCCGTCGCTGTAAAGCTGTACCTGATCTCCGTCAGGGCCGGTGTATACCATCCATCCTTCTGTTCCAAGACTGGAGAGGTCTTCCTGTGGCTGATCTCCTTTCAGCTGGAAGCTTCCCGAGAGAATATCTCCGTTCTCAAACTCCATGTTCATGTTGTCCGTGCCTTTCCGTGGGATCCCTCTGAATCCCTCTGCTAAGTCTCCGTCAACCGAGGTTCCGTAAACTTCGCTTATGCGGTTTAGAAGAGCATTCGCGTTTTTGAGGTATACTTCGCTTGCTATGCGGTCTTTTTCAGCACTGCCTATGTTTGTATCATTATTTCCATCTGTCATAGATGTTCTATAGTATCTTAAGTATTTATAGTAATTCTATTGTATACGATGAAGCCTAGGGAACTCAAATATACCGGCTTCTTTATCTATTGCAATGGCTTTAAGCGTCCTAACGTCTGTTTTATCTCTTAGAACAGGCGAGAGTAACTCTGAGCTAGGCATTTTATTCACTCCGCTCCCTCCTGCCATTTTCGAAAACGCAGGTAGTACGATAATATTTCGATTGTCTTCCATCTGTCCGTATAAAAGGCAGTCAAACTTTTCCGTGATACCTATTTCATCTTCAAGCTTCAATGCGGGATGTTCGTGACCTATAACCAGGGTTTCGAACTCTTTGTCTTCAATACTTCGATGTCCATGCGTGAACAGTACTCCGTCTTCGAGAAAGCTTTCAAACAGGTTTTCTTCGGGGATTATATCCTCTAGATAGGTATCATGGTTGCCTTCGATCACTATTATCTCTTGGAAAACTCTCTGTAGAAATTTGAAGAACTCTTCTATCTCTTCCTTTTCCGAAAAACGTGTGTGGCTGAACTCGTGTTTTAGATCGCCGTTAAGCAGTATGCGTGACGCATCGGTCTGTTCTTTCAGTGTCCGGATGTCTTCTTTAATCTCCTCAAGTTGGAACTTTGGGACGTAGTTTCCATCGTAGCTAACCGCTTTCTCCAGGCCTAGATGTAGATCGGATACTGCGAGTATATCGAGTTCCGGGTGGTAAAGTGCGGGAAGGGAATCAACTGTTTTGAAGCCGAATACATCCATGGAGAATCTAATCGTCCGGAAATCTAAAGTCAGTCCCTGTTCAATCGGCCCCAGACTCTTGAAAACGCATCGAAGAAATCCTCTCCGGTATTAACTTTTACGTACTCGGCACCGTACTTTCTTGCGGTTTCCTCAACCTCGGAAGTATGTTTCTCCATTTTCTGCTCGTAACTTGAACGAATACGTTTAGAGAGATAGGTCCGTAAAGTTGAGCCGGATTCTGGATCTTTCAGTATCTTATCGCCTTCCATATCCGGGCTTATCTCCGAGCTATCAAGAGTGTTGACAAGTATTGTATCGGTGTTCTGTAGGGAGGCAAGTCCGTCCTCGATCTCCTCTATATCGACCAGGAAATCTGATAGAACTACGACGACCGATTTGTTTCTGATCCTGCTGCCATAGTCACTCAGGCAGTTACCTATCTTCGACTCGGGGGTCTTCCTCAGGTTGTTAAGTGTATCAACCAGAGAGGCAAGATCCGCATTCCTCCGTCCGCTGGAGATGTCGGTTACGGTCTCAGAGAAGACTGAGAAACGGAACCGGTCGTTGGTGTTTGAAACCATGTGTGCTATTCCAAGTCCGAGCTTTGAGGCAAAATCGTACTTGTTTTCGGCCTCTCCGTAATCCATGGAGCTTGAACGGTCGATCAGTATGTGGACTGTAACTGATTTTTCCTCCTCGAACCGTTTGATGTAGAGGTCTCCTGTCCGCGCATAGGCTTTCCAGTCCATCTTCCGGATGTCATCGCCGGGCGTATACTTCTTGTGGTCCTCGAAGATCATTCCCTGTCCGGTCGAGTTCGAGGACTGTTCGCCTTGCTTTAATTCTACGGAGTTTTTCTTCAGAGCTAGGTTGAAACGGTCAAGCTCCTTCAGGAAATCGACCTCGATCATCAGTATTTCTCCAGGATCTCCTCTACCACGCTGTCTGCGTCCTTACCCTGTTTTTCAGCCTGGAAACTCAAACCGATTCTATGACGCATTACTGGCTGTGCGACCTCCTCGATGTCCTCTTCCGAGACATGGTTCCGTCCTTCGATAATCGCACGGGCCTTGGCCGCAAGAACCAGGGAAAGCGAGGCTCTAGGTGAGGCACCGAAGTTCAGGTCCTCGTGTTCTCTGGTCTCCGATACAACGTTCACAGCTTTAGTCCTCAAGTCGTCGGCGATAGGGACTTGTCGGGTGAACTCCTGGAGCTTTAGAAGAGAAGCCTCTGAAAGAACCGTGTTTAGCTGAGGATCGAAGTTTAACTCGCCTGTAAACCTATCGACAACTTTTTCCTCCTCTTGTTGGCTTGGATAATCGACTCTGATCTTCATTAAAAACCGGTCGCTCTGTGCTTCAGGCAAAGGATACGTTCCTTCCTGATCGATCGGGTTCTGAGTTGCCATGAGGAAAAACGGTTTATCCAGACTGTAAGACTGGTTTCCTACCGTTACCTGCTTTTCCTCCATCGCTTCCAGCAAAGCAGCCTGGGTCTTAGGTGTAGCACGGTTGATCTCATCGGCCAGAACCATGTTGGAAAAGATCGGTCCCTGCTGAAAGACGAAGTCTTTCTCTCCGCTACTGTTTTCGTTAATTATGTGTGTTCCGGTGATATCGCTTGGCATCAAGTCAGGGGTGTTCTGGATACGGGAAAAGTCCAGTCCTAGAACCTTCGAGAGCGTTCTAACCATCTTGGTTTTTCCCAGGCCGGGGTATGATTCCATCAGTACGTTGCCGTCGCATAGAATTGAGATAAGGAGCTGTCTTTGAACCTTTTCTTGGCCTACGATAACTTTCGAGGTCTCTTCTAGTACTTCGTTTAGTTTCTCGTTAGCCTTTTCGTACTTTCCGGCTTCATCCATTCCTTTGATCTTCATAGTACAGTATGACTGCTCGGGAATTAAATCGGTTAGCCAAGCTCCTTTATAGCCAGGCTGTATCTCCTTGCTAGAGCAAGCTCTTCGTCAAAAGATGCTGTAGAGTCCAAAGTCACTGTTTCGGCGCCTCCATCTTCCGAACCCAGATCTGCGTTCTCCGCGCTGCCTGAACCCTCCACGCTGAAGTTAATACGCATATCCGAGGCATCAATATCGCTTTCATCTCCGAAAACATCCGATGAGTTTTCTAACTCGAATCCATCGTCGTCTCCGTCATTTATGAATCTCTGTAAGTCTTCAGGGGACTGTAGAAGATCGGTTCCCTGGTTGCCAAGCTGGAAATCTGCCAGACCGCTCATAACTGTCAAGAAAGAAAGAATTCCGACGGCCAAGGTCTTGTAAATTATCTGTTTGGCAGGTATGATGCTTTCGGAAGTAACTCTTCTAGCTCGATCCAGAAGATCATCGAAAAGAGCCTGTGATACAATATTGTTTTTGTCAATGTTGTCTCGGGCAGTTCTCAGGATTTCCTGGAGTTCCGGGTTTTTCTCCTCGTATAGCTCCAGGTCGTACTGTTGAGTACGGTAGTATAGATCGGAAAGCGAGAACGCTAGAGTGGCTGCGGCTAGAACATAGCTGTTCGGGACACTCGAGAAGACGTTGATGTTGAAGAAAAACAGAACTATGTTGCTTACAAGGAAGAATACGAGGCCGTCTAACAGCGACTGAAGTAGATTGACTTTGATAAACTCTCTTCTTAGCTGCTTCAGTAACTGTTCGACTCTCATCAGTAATTGTCACCGAATTCGCTTTCACAGAGCGTCTCAGAGTCCTCTGTTATGTTCCCAGAGTCCTCTTCCTCGCTACAGACGGTTTGGAATGTGTCTCGCAAGTCTGTGAAGTTGTCTCTTAAGTCTTCAGCGGTGTCGTTTAGGCTTTCAATCTCTTCGTTGCGATCGTCTATTATATTCTCCAGGCTTGAAATCTTAGCCTCTCTTTCCTTGATTGTAGCATCTAGCTGGTTGTTTAAACTCTTTAACTGGCTTACCGTATCCTCCAGTGTGCTGGATTCCTCTGATAGGTTGGCTTTCTCGGCTTCAAGCGCCTGAATTTCCTCGTTTTTCTCCTGTATCTGTGTCGATAAGTTCTTTTTCTCGCTCATCAGATCGCTTAGCTGTCCTTGCCATGTAACTGCTAGACCTGCGAGCAGAGAAAGCACTAAAACTGTCGAAGCAAGTAAAAACGGGTTCAGACGTCTTTTAAGCATAGGTGTTTCCATTAGCTAGTCACTTCTCTGTATTGCTTGTCTCTTTTCATTTTTTACCTTTCGCCTTTCTGTAGCCAACTTCGGCTAGGAAAACTATTAGCGCGAGAGCTATGAGGTAGCTTCCGAGCTGCTGGCGTTTCACCTTAGTCTTACTTGAGAAGCTCTTTATATCCTGTTTGAGCTGTTCGGTCTCATTCGGTAGGTAGACTCCTCCGCCGGTATCGCGCACTATATCGGTCATTCGAGGGTTATAGCCTACGTTCTGATACTCGTAAGGGTAATTGTACGCGTAAACAGTGTTTTCGTAACTTCCGAAACCTCTTGACTCTGGACGGATGCTCATGCTGTAGAGGTCGGACGACTGACGTTTCAACTCGTCTGAGTCGTAAGACGCTCTTACTGTGATTTTCTCTGGTTTACGTGCGTCTTCGGCCTCAATCCATCTTTCCTGCTTTCTTTGAGGATCTCCAACTGTCCACGAAACGGTCCGTGTTGCCAGAAGAGGATCTTCCTGTAGAAGCAGGTCTTGCTGGCTGCTGCCTCCGCTGAAAGCTGCTACGCGTCCAAGACCGTACCTCCAGCTCGAAAGATAGATGCTTCCGTCCCGTCCTGCGACTAGAACATCTGCCCCTGGCTTGGCTTTTACCGAGTCAAAGTTGGCTGCGCTGGATGAAAGATCCAGTCCTCGTGTAATAAAGTGTTCTCGGACTGTCTCAAGATGGTTTGTTCCGCTCGCCGCACCTCCGGCTGTAAATTCGAAGGCGATGCTTCGAGCATTGTTCGCATCGACGTACTTGCCGTTTCCTTCTTGTGCAAGTTCTCTTAAGAACTCCGTGTTCGTCCGGTCTCCAACTCCGACTGAGATGAGCCGGATGTCGCCCAGCTGTGATGCTTCTTCAAGCGCTTTTTCATCGGCCTTATTCTCTATAACACGTCCATTTAGCGTTGTGTCTTCAGCTCGACCGTCTGAGATGAATATTATGTTTCCTTTGCCTTTTAATGCTTCCTTGGCTCCGCGTACGCCCAGCTGGTGTTCTGAAGGTCCTTCGGTTTTCAGTCTTGAAATCTTTGATTTAAGCA
The DNA here is from genome assembly GCF_029207735.1 of Candidatus Nanohalococcus occultus. Classification (NCBI taxonomy): domain Archaea; kingdom Nanobdellati; phylum Candidatus Nanohalarchaeota; genus Candidatus Nanohalococcus; species Candidatus Nanohalococcus occultus. Next base: position 756,709 of record NZ_CP104395.1, on the reverse strand, counting down.
TGTCTCTGTTTTCTGCGAGAACTACTGGCTCGTTGATTAGATAGGCCTCGCCGTTGTAGGCTACAACTCCGACCTTTGAATTGCTTGGAAGATCCTCTACAAGGTTGTACGCCAGCTTCTTCGACATTTTCACGCCTTGTTCGCCTGTACTTACTGAAATATCAACTGTCAGCATAATCCTGGCGGCGTCTGTACTCTGATCTGTCTCTGCCTTCGTTACAGGTGAGAGGCCCATTTCTTTCTCTGTATCTCCTGTGTAGATAAACCCGTTGCCTTCAGCTACGTAGCTTGAAAGCTCCGATGATTCTATATCCTTTGTCGATATAATGCTATAGTACTTGTCTAGATCATCTGGAAGACTGCTCCGGTAGGTTACATCGTAGAAACGGGATATTTCGCGCCCAAAGGAGCCTTCAGCTCCTATGAAAAGTACTTCTGGCTTTTCCGTTACTCTAATAGTTTTGAAAAACTCGTTGTTGTTGCTGAAAGAGTCATCGGTGTCTATAGAGGCTTTCAGGCTGTTTGAACCTTTAGAGTCAAATGTTCTCGTAAAACTCCATTTTGACTCTCCGGTTTTCTCCGCATCAATGGTTTCTCCGTTTAAAACAACTTCTGGCTCCGGACTCGTTCCTGTCGAACTTACTGTGACGGTGTAGCTGTTTTCCGCTCCGGGAACCGTTGTACTAGGTCCTTCTATCGATACAGCAGAATCTTGCCGCGTCTCTGGCTTTAAAGCGTTTAAACTCGCGTTTTCCTGATTTATTTTACGGGCTATGTCTTCTAAACTGTCACTGGATTGGAAGTCGCTGACTGTTACGTATGCGGAATCAGGTTCGATGTTTCTGAGTATGCCCTGCCGTAGATCTGAGGTGTTACCTGATGCTATGGTACGAGTCTCGACTTCAACGTCTTCAAAATCTAGTTCGACATCATCCAGCAGCTTGGCCGAACTTGAACTGTCTTTCAGTACCGTTACGGTTGGCTCCTCCATTATCTGCTGTTCAGACTGTATGAATGGCTGTGCGGCCCCGATTGCGAGCAAAATTATTATGCTGATCCTTGAAACTCCTACTAGCGTCTGGAAACTAGACTCTCTCCTATAGATTACATACAGCGCAGGTGCTGCGAGCAAAGCTATAAGAAGCATTAATGGCTGTTCGAAACCTGCCATCTAGACGGGACCTCCTTTCTGAGTTCTGTATTTCTTTATGTCGTTCATCAAAGCTCACCTATCCATTTTAAATAAAGAACTTCTAGAGCTGCTAGAAGCGCAAGCGCTCCTGCTGTGAAGTTCTGTAGGTCTTTTTGACCGCGTCTATCGGCGCTGACCGTACTTGAAACGGTTAAAGGTTCCGAATTTGACTCAGCTACGCTCTCAAGATTTGAGGCATAAGTCGATCCTGAGAGGTTGTAGAAGCCTGAGCTTGTTATTCTTGTACCTTCAACTCGTTCGCCTGTCTCAACGTTAAGCTGAGAGGCCGAAGGCCGTTCTTCTAGCTCTTCGAAAAGCCCTTTCCAGAAAACAGGGTAGTAAAAATCGTATCGGAAGCGATCGTTGTTAAGGTTGTACAATACGATGTTTCCGGCTCCATAGTTTCTGTTCACGAGTGTTCCGGAAGGTATCGCCCAGTTAGAGCCGGTTACATTCGTTGTTTGGAATACTTCTGTGCGTCCAATATTGATTCTCCGCGGTCTTGTGACTTCAACTGTTGCGTTTACTTGGTCTTCTATTTTCGCAGGCGCCTGATTGAATCCTTTAGATTTTAAATCTGGCTGTGCGAACAGAACCAGTGATTTTCCATTTCTAGCCTCGGACTGTAGCTCTGAAGCCGTTGAAGATAGTACTTCATTGGTTTCTCCAACCACGTACACATCAGCGTCTAGACTGTCGTCGATTGGAGGCTTTACGGACTTGAAGGTGGTGAAGCTGATTGCTTCTACCGCTTCTCTGAAGTAAGGGTTTACCTGATCGCCTACGAACGTAACCTCCACTGTCTGGTTTTCCGGGATGCTGATGTAGGCTGTGTTATCGGCTTCAAGACCGTCTTCAGGTAGCTCGACAGTGTTCCGGCCTGTTTCTGTCTCTAACTCGACTTTACGGACTTCTTCGCCAGGCAAACTGATGTTTCGGCTTCCTGCCGGTGTATCGATCTCCAGATCCGTGCTTTGGTTCATGAAGTTCTTTACTTCTATGTAACGTCCGCGGTCATCGACTTCGATAATCCCCCATTTGTTCTGGTTGGAGGCATCGAAACCGGTGATCGAACGATCTACGCCCAGCGAGTCAGCTAGCTGTTTTGCCGAGTTCGAATCACTGGTCTGAACTGTATCGCTCGCCAACACAATGTTTCCCTCGTAGCTTTGAGCAAGCTCGATACCTGATACGATATCGGACTCTACGTCTCTAAGCTCAATTTCTGATATTATGCTTCTTGCCTGACCGGCTGAGGCTGATTGGGCTAGAACATCGGTGTCCTCTCCGGCCACAATTACCGTGTTTTCCTCTCCGAGGTTCGAGGTTGCGAAACTTTTGGCCTCGGAGAAATCATCGCCCATAGATGCGGATACATCAACTAAAATCACAGAGTTTTCCGGTCTCTGCTCTCCAATAATGTAAGGTTGTGCGATCGCCGCTGCCGCACCTACAACAAACAAAATGTGTAAAACAAGTAAGAGGTTTGCTACTAGCCGGCTTAAAGCCTGCTCCATCTTCCCAGACTTCTTTTTCTTCATGAAAAACGCCATCGACGGCATTATACGCTCCTCTGGCTCCGGTTTCATGAAGTAAAACAGTGCCAACGGTATCAAAGACAGCAACGCCAGAAAACCTGCCGGAGCGCTGAAATAATTCGATAGAACCGCGGTTAGCTGCTGGGAGATCACTACCTATAGTTTATAGGCCGCGAATTTTAACGGTATGCGTTGTAGTTCAACAGTTCACTTAATTGCCTATAATCAACTCTGGTCTGTGAGAAGTTGTCCGGAATTTGGCAAGCGAAAGATGTTGTTTCTTGTAGTGATATCTCTGAGCCTGATACTTATCCTAGGCTTTGTCCGATTTAGGTATTTCATGCACTGTGAGTCGGCTGTTGGATGGGTCAACTCGAGCGAGGTAGGTCCTAACGGCCAGTATAAACTAGGGGAGGCTCCGGAAAAACCAGGGTATCTTCATATTCCAGCAACACAGTTCATTTCGGGAGAAGGCGGCCACTACATCAAGATGTGTGATAATGATGCTGTCGTAGAGCCAATGCCCAACGCATCACAGATGACCTAGTCTTTAATTTTCTTAGTTCTACAATTTGAAAAAAGTGCCTTATCGGGTCGTGTACAAGCATTGAGTTTATCTAAATAAGTCGTTATTAATACGGAGATTGAAATTCGACGTATGGCTGATTATGGTTCAAACACAGACCGTAGAGCGTTTCTAAAATCTGTCGGAGCTGGACTTGGTCTAGGGGTTATTGATGGTCGTGATCTCCAACAAGTCGGCGATATAGAGTACGATCCTTCTAAAGAAGTCGCCTATATTGCGGGCTGGGAGAATGTGGAAGGCGGTAAACCTGGAGAAAGAGAGCCTTTCTATAATAAGATCGGCAGAGAAGATTTTGAGAGAAGGTGGTCTACATTCGATGTTAAAGAGCAGATAGATGAGAAACTTTCTCAGTATGATGAGGCCTCAGTTGCTTTCGAACAGATGGAAGATAGCCCTACCGGCTTCGGAGTGGCAGTTTACATGCCTGAGTTGGGTTCAACTGAAAATGATAGAGAGGAAATTGAAAAATTGGTTCCTGCTGAAACAGGTGGGGGCTTTAAATTTGAGAATGATCGGTTTGAAAGATCGCGGGTTCCAGTTAAAGTTGAAACTCAAAATCGTAAGCTGACCTCGTGTAGTAGCACCAATTTTGATTATATTCCTGGAGGTGCGTCTTTGGAAGTCCCGAGTAAACAAAATGAAACAGGTACTTTGGCTGCGGCTTTCTACTCCAATGAGTATGGAGGCGGATGGGTCACGGCCGGTCACGTTGTCAAAGATATAGGAGGTTCTGTGGGAAATGAGATACATCAGGATGCTGGAGAGGTCACAGATCCTTTTGGTGTCGCTAGACAAGCACATTTTGATTTAGCAGATTTAGATTATGCTTTCATCGAACCAACCAGTAGTGAGTCTACCTCGGGTTTTATCACGGGTTCAGATGGATCGACAAAAGAATATGGATTAAGAGGGATTGTTTCTGATGCCGAATTAGTAAATAACGTTGGTAATGAATCTTTTGAGCTGCTGGGCCATGGCCGAACAACCTGTCAGAGCTCTGGCTATATTACAGGAGTTCAAGGATCAGGTACTACGTCAGTGACCACTACTACAGGGGTTCAGCCAGGTGATTCTGGAGGACCTCTATTTAAGGTTGAAGATGGCGAGGCATACATCGCAGGAATTCGATTTATGGATGTAGATGACGGTGCTAGGTCAAAATCTACGACTGCTAATACCGTTGAGAATAAGTTAAACGGGTTTTTCGCCGGAAATTCTTGATGAAAAAGAAAACTTTGGTCTTGGTTTTCCTTTTAGTGGTATTTTTCGTCTCTATCTTAGTTTTTCTCAGGGTCCGGTACTTTATGCACTGTGAAGCGGCTGTAGGTTTCGATCCAGAGATGAACTCCAGTTCCTATCCTTTAATGGATGCGCCTGTGAGGAAAGGCTATTTTCATGTGCCTGCTACACAGTTTTTGGCGGATGGAGCCGGTTTCTACATCGATATTTGCGCTGAGCCGGCTTCTTAGTCCTCGATACTTTCCATCACTTTCTCGTGTAGCTGTTTCAATCGCTCTTTCCGGTCTTCCATCTTTACGGTATCAGTCGATCCCTGTAACAACAGATTGTGGCTGAAAGGAGAGGGCGCACCGCGCTGATCTTTAACCTCATAGCTGATTTCCTCGCTTTCTAGGCCTTCGACCACTTCCTTTGTATGTTTGATGTCCATAGCATCCTCCATGATCTCCCGGTAGGTTTCTTTGATCATCGGAAAGTCTTCGTTGTGCTGGTTCCGGATAACTGAAAGCAGGAAATGTCCTTTCATCTGCTGTTGTCCGACCGTCTTCGAGTTACCCTGGTAGTTCCGTAGAATCATCAAAGAGCGCCCGCCGACGTGTCTAAACCGTCTTTTCATCAGCTCGGTTTTTTTCACCGCTGCTTTCAGCTCTTCTTCCAAGTCACATTCACAGACCTGTTCGATCAATCTATCGATATCGATCGGCCTTCGCGGAGTTACGAGTATGAATCCGTTATCATCTATAACCATTCCGATGTTCGATCCTATCCGTTTCTGGAGCATGTGGGCCATTATCCGGGCCAGCGCATCGTGGGTTCGGCGGCCGTAGATTGTCTGGAAAATGTAGTTTTGCCGTCCGTCATCGTCGACGTATTTTTCGATCACAATGTCTTTGTGGTCCGAGACCTTTCCCATGTAGTTTTGCTGCTGTTTTACGTACTGGAAGATTGCATGCGCAGTGTTTTCATCTAAATAGTAGTTGTGCATTATCCACTGAATGATCGCATCGTCTCCGGCACCAAGCCTGATCTGTTCTGCTACATCCTTCCGGAAACGACCGATATCGATCCCGAGATCGTAGGAAAGCGGCAGACGCTCGGAGTACCAGCTTGGTACTGTCGGCTGTTTCTGTGGTTTCGCATCGACAAACACCTTCATTCCCTTTGCGTACCGGAACTCGTAGGTCTTACCGCCTAAGGTGAAGATATCGCCTTTCGTCAAACGGTCAAGGAACTCTTCTTCGAGCTGGCCGATGAAATCGCCGCTGCGAGTCTTTACATCGTAACCGGATTCGTCAGGTATCGTCCCGATGTTCGTCATATATATTACGCGTGTCATCTTCCCGCTTCGACCCATCAAACCGGCCTCGTGATCCCACCAGATCTTACGGTAAACGTTTTGATCCTCCAGCTCGTACTCTCCCGCCAGATACGTTAAAACGTTCTCAAAGTCCTCTCGATCAAGTCTGCGGTAACAGTAAGATTTTCTTACCGTGTTCAACGCGTGTTCGATATCCCAGCGCTTGTTACATGCCATCCCAACGATCTGCTGGGCTAAAACATCTAGGCAACGTGTCGGTATCTGAATCTTGTCCAGATCATCTTCCTTCGCACATTTTGCGAGTACAGAACATTCGACGGCATCGTCTCTGTCGGTTACGATCATCTTTCCTTTCGCGGTCTCTCCGATCTGGTGGCCGCTTCTACCGATTCTCTGAAGCCCGCGGGCCACGCCTTTCGGCGAGCCAAGCTGTAAGACTAAATCAACTGATCCGATGTCGATTCCCAGCTCCAGAGATGTCGAGGTCACCGCTACCTCCAGTTCTCCTTTTTTCAACCGCTCTTCTACATCCAAACGTACCTCATGGCTCATAGAAGAGTGGTGCGCTCCGATATTGTCCTCGTAGTAATCCGGGAACCGTTCCTGTAAGTTGTTAACAATCCTTTCGGTCGCACTCCGGGTGTTGGTAAATATTATAGTTGACTTGTGATCTTCGACCATGTTATGGATCTGATCGTACATCGCTTCCCGTATCTCCCCTCCGAGAGTGTTTATGAGGTCCTTGACTGGCGATACGGTCTCTAAGTCTATCTCCTTCGATGCTGCGACATCGACTATGTGACAGCCACGTGATTCAAACTCATCCGGCGCGGCTTCTTCGGAGGCGGTTACCTTCGAGCCATCCTGTGCTTCTTTCTCGTAAAGTTCTTGGCTGTGTTCGTATCCTACAAGGTATTTTGCGATCTCATCTATTGGTGCCTGTGTCGCACTCAGTCCTATCCGGGTCGGAGAGGTGTTTGCCATCTCTTCGAGTCTCTCCATTGAAAGCGATAGGTGGACTCCTCGTTTGTTCTCGCACAACGAGTGGATCTCATCTACTATGCTGTATTTTACGTTCCTGAAGTTTTCCCTGAACTTCGGTGAGTTAAGCAGTATTCCAAGCGATTCTGGGGTTGTGATCAGTATGTGCGGCGGGTTATCGACCATCTCTCTCCGTTCCTTGTCGGAGGTATCTCCTGTTCGGACGGCGGACCGAACCTCCGGTACATCGTAACCTAGCTCCTCGGCGGTCTGTTTTATTCCGGCAAGAGGCTCCTGTAGGTTTCTCTGAATATCGTTGTTTAACGCACGGAGAGGTGAGATGTAGACGGCATAGATTTCATCATCTAGCTCGCCGTTGTTTCCCATCTCGAAAAGATGGTTCAGAACCGACATGAACGCGGAAAGGGTCTTACCTGATCCTGTCGGCGCACAGATCAACGAATTTTTATCTTCATGAATTAGATCGAAGGAATGTCTCTGTGGAGCTGAAAGCCCCGGAAACTTCTCGTTGAACCATTCTTTGACGTAAGGCTCGAAGTCCTCGGGTAAGGTATCGGAGGCTGATTCTTCAGTTTCAAATTTTATCTCAGGCATACTGTTTTTCGTCGGATAAATCTTAAGACCTCATCCGTTCGAGTATCTCCCGGAAAATAACTCCGAAAGCACCGGATAGCAAACCTACAAACGGGCTTAGACTGTAAAATCCTAATCCTAGAAGCGGTATTACGGCGATCATCGTCCTCGGAGTGATCAGTTCTCTAAGCCCGGATTCGACCTGATCGGAGATCATCTGTTCTGGGGAGCCGGACTGGCTTTGAGAGGTGGTGTTGAAACGTCCGGGAACAGAGTTTTCCGCATAGTCAAATGAGTTTCTGAGTTCCATAAGCTGGGCTTGGTCCAGTCGCCCGCTCATATTGTTCAAAACTGTTCTCTCAGTTAAAAGCACTGAGGTGCGGGAAACGTTTTTCATGGCTTCTACCTGCCGGTCTTGGCTGCCTGAGATCATCTCGGTGTTTTCCAGCATAAGATCGGCTTGGGCTGATACGAGATCTACCGTAGTGTCTTCAACCGTTGTCTGTATGGATTGATCGTACTGTGTGGCTCCGTAGACACCGGAGCCTACAATCAGACCTGCCAAGAGTAATGGAAGTGCCGCTGAATTGAAGAGGTCCTTGAAGCTATCTCCGCCTGCGAAAACAGATACTAATGGGTTGACAACCGCTACAACTCCTGCTACAAGAGTTACAAGCGGATTAAATCCTGCCAGGAATAAACAGATAACGGATGAAAGCGAGGCTGTGGAAAAACCGTCTTTTGAAATGTAGGCGGTAAATCCCATGCTTGCCGGTATTAAGACCAGTGTTATCAGCGTTAAAGTATTGTTTAAATCTAGGAAGTAGCTGGCTGATACTGCCAGTATCGAAAGCGAGAAAACCCCTACATAGTCGATATAGTCGCTCATCCGCACCAAATTATAGTTCTGGAATCAACTTAAAGCCCTATGACTTCTGCGAACAGCTCCTCGGCATGACCTTCGTCTTCTGCCTCAATAATCGCTCGACCTGATCTAAAAGCTACGAACTCTTTTCCGTTAATCACTGCTCTAACTAGGTACTTGTTTTCCTCAATTCTCTCTCCGGACTGTTTAATACGTTCGAAGCCGGAAGCAGGGATTTCTCTACGTATCTCGTATTTGTTTTTCCCACAGACGGAAGAGACTTTGCTCTGGGATTCAAGGTGCGGGAAGTTTTCCCTATTACATACCTCGCATCCTGAGGATTCGACCTCCAGTTTTCGATCCATATGGACGCCGTAAAGACACTGTTCCGGGGATTTATCTGTCAGGTATTCGACTGCTTTTCTGGCGGAGACTGATCCGGCGATAGTTGAGACTTCTCTAAGTATTCCATCGGTCTCACAGGTACCGACCGTCCCAGGCGAGATGTCTTCAAACACACAGTTGAAACAGTTTTCATCAAACAGCATCGAATAACCTTTCTCACCTAAAGCCGCTGTATAGATCCAGGGAACGTTGTTTTTCTTGCTGTACTCGTTTATCAGGAGCCGTGTTTCCATGTTGTCAGTTCCGTCCACAATCAGATCAACGCCGTCCAGAACACCGATATTTTCCGGGTTCAAGCTTGTAACTTTTGATTCTGTCTGTGTATGGTCTCCCAGCTTCTTGGCTGCGGCCTCCGCCTTCGGTACGTGTTTTTCACACTCTTTAGGCGTGTAAAGATTAGAGGAATAGCAGTCATTAGGTTCAAGATAGTCTCGGTCTATCAAAACCAGTTTAACGCCGTGGCGTGCCAGATGCTCGGCTATCACTGATCCGGTAGCGCCCAGGCCTATGACTGCGACCGTAGAATCCTGTAATTTCTCAAGTTCGTCTTCTCCGTAGTTTCCCAGGGCTTTGAAACGGGAGTACATGTATCCGAACCAGTTTTACAGTCTTAAGTAAACATGTATGGGGGTATCCGGACATAGAAGGGTTTTGCCAAACGCTTTTTACGCCGTCTATTTTGTCCTGTTTGTACTATCGGAGAGGAAACCACGGGCGATTAAAAACCTCGCCGCACGTCAAAGTATATGCCTGAAGAGATAACGGAAGATAACTTCGAGGACGTCAAAAACTCCGACGATACATGGGTGATCGATTTCTGGGCTGAATGGTGCGGACCGTGTAAACAGTACGCTCCAACCTTCAAAGAAGTCTCAGAGGAAACAGAAGGAGTTAAGTTCGGTAAGATTGATATGGAGGCACATCAGCAGCTAGGAACATCGCTCGGTGTCAGAGCCTTGCCGACAACAATAGTAATGAAAAACGGCGAGGAAGTCGACCGGAAGTCCGGAGCTATGAGCAAACAGGAACTGCTTGATTTCGTCGAGAAAAACACCTAGAGACTGTCAGTCCAGTCAACCTTCCCGTAACTACTTTTCCCCTCACTTATCTTTTCTTCTATAGCTTTTACAGTTTCTTCCACTGTTCTGCCCGTGGTATCGACCTCCACAACGGCTTCTTGGTTCTGAACTGCTTGCTGAAGTATCAGATCCATTGCCTCGGATTCAACGTTTTCCCTGACCTTACTCTCGGAGTATCTGCGCTCACCGAGCCTTTCTTCTAGTTCATCAGGGTCGCATCTTAGAACAATACAGATATCGCTGGAGATATAGTGCGCTAGATGCCCCTCAATCAGGTAGTCTCCCTCAGAAGTTTCTTCCTCTAGCTTTTCACACATCGCCTCAGTATCGACCTCGAAGACTTCTCCGTCAGTACCTAGCCCGTGTTCTTTCACGAACTCCGTCAAGTGTATTTTTTCGTATCCTTCGAGCTTCTCGGAGACCGATGTCTTGCCTGTTCCAGGAGTGCCTGTAACCGTTACTTTCACAGTTTCTAGCGGCTCTCGAAAGAATAAAAAGTTAGCAGTCGTTGGTAAAGTATGAGATTCATGAATCAAACCAGTTCCCAGATAGACGTACAGACAACGGTGAAAGCAAAATGATCGATGTATGGACCGAAAAACACCGGCCTGATACCTTAGACGAGGTTGTCGGACAGGAAAAGATAGTTGAACGTTTGAAATCCTTCGTTGAACAGGATTCGATCCCTCACCTGATGTTTACCGGACCTGCTGGAACAGGAAAGACGACATCGGCGATAGCGTTAGCTAAAGATCTCTACGGCGATTCATGGAAGCAAAACTTCATGGAAACAAACGCATCCGACGATAGAGGTATCAACGTTGTCAGAGAAAAGATCAAGAACTTCGCAAGAACCAAGCCGGTCAACGCTGATTACAAGATCATCTTCCTGGATGAGGCAGATAACCTGACAAGCGATGCCCAGCAGGCACTTAGACGTACCATGGAGCAGTTTTCGGAAAACTGCCGGTTTATACTCTCCTGTAACTATTCTTCGAAGATAATCGATCCGATCCAGTCAAGATGTGCTGTATTCCGGTTCAACAGACTGACGGACGAACAGGTCAAACAGTACATAGACAGAGTCGCAGACTCGGAAGGCTTCGAGATCTCGGACGATGCGAAAGACGCAGTTCTCAGAGTTTCTGAGGGAGACTTGCGTAGAGTAACCAATGTACTACAGACAACTTCGCTTAATACGGGCGATATCGAAGAACAAGATGTTTACAGTGCGTCCGCAGCTCTTAAACCAGAGGAGATCACGAAGATCATGGAAAATGCGTTAGCCGGAAAGTTCATGGATGCTAGAGAAGAGTTAAGTGAGCTGATGATTGATAGAGGTCTTGACGGCCAGGATGTAATCGCTTCGGTTCACAGAGAGCTTTTTGACCTTGATATCGATGATAGAAAGAAACTTGAGTTGGTTGATAGCCTCGCTGAATACGAGTTCCGGATCGCGGAAGGCGGAACCGATGATATCCAGATCGAAGCACTGCTCGCAAAGCTAGCCGATCTAGGAACGCGGTGAAAGCATTATGTGGGTAGAAAAATACCGTCCGAAAACCCTCTCCGAGTATAGAGGAGCTTCCAACCAGAAAGAAGAGTTGACTGAGTGGTTGGAAGGCTGGGAGAAAGGAGACAAACCCGTACTTCTTTACGGACAGGCAGGGACAGGTAAAACTTCTCTAGCAGAGGCCCTGGCGAATGATCACGATCTGGAGCTTGTAGAAACTAATGCCAGCGATGTAAGAACCAAAAAGAAGCTGAAAAAGGAACTGAAAGAAGCTACACGTCAGGCTTCGTTTTTCGGAAAGCAGAAGCTGATCTTGATCGATGAGGTCGATGGAATGTCGGGCAACTCCGATCGTGGAGGAACCGCTGAACTCGCCCGTATCGTAGATGAGTCCCGTTTTCCGGTTATAATGACGGCGAACGATGCCTACGATAACTCGATTAGAAACTTGAGGAACAAGTCCAAGCAGGTAGAGCTTAACTCGGTACATACCAACTCGATCAACGCGCATCTCAAAGAGATACTTGAAAACGAAGGCATTGAGTACGAAAAATCTGCCGTGAAAACCATTGCCCGCAGAGGTGGCGGCCAGATCCGTTCGGCGATAAACGATCTTGAAGCCGCGGCCAGAGGAAAGGAAAAACTCACTAAGGAAGACGTAGAGGTAATAGGTGCCAGAGACAAAGAACAAGATGTCTTTGAGGCCTTGAAGATGGTTTTCAAGACGGAGAATGCTGATACAGCCAAGCGTGCGACCGACAATCTAGATGAGGATGCCGGTACTTTCATCGAGTGGGTAAGGGAGAATATTCCGCGCGAGTACCAGCGATCTGAAGACGTCACCCGGGCATACGATCAGATATCGAGGGCGGATGTCTTCAACGGCCGGATCCGGAATACTATGAACTGGTCTCTGCTCAAGTACGTCTATCACTTCTCAACTATCGGGGTAGCCTTAGCAAAGAACCAAAAGTACTCGGGCTGGACCAAGTACCAGTACCCGTCCAAGATCAGACGTATGGGTTCGTCTCGGGCAGCTCGGAACAAACTCGAGTCCATCGAGAAAAAGGTCGGGAAGAAGCTACACGTTTCCGGACGGGAGGCGCGCGCTATGCTTCCATTCATTTCTGGATTGTTAGAGGAAAACAGCGAACTTGCCGAACAGCTTGAGCTGGAAGAGGATGAAACAGAGTTTATATCAAGTTTTTAACGTCCTTTGAGGCAGGTAAGTTCGTACTCGCCGTTTGAAGAGCTGACAGTCGCGTTCATACAGTCGTTTACACTGCCGTACCGGGTGTCAACTCTCAGGCCTTTGTACATTCTTACCATTTCTCTGAATGCCTCTCGGTCGTCTTGCTTGCTGAAATCGAACTCTTCGGCCTCGCTTTTTATCTGGTATATTCTTGAACTATCCTGATCCGGTTCGAAGCTTGAGGCTGTAGCTGTAGCAATTGTTGATGCCGCAGAAATCGTTATCAGTCCGGCGATGACTGCTGAGATCATCATGAACTGTCCTTTCACTCAAGCCACCTCAGGTTCAGGCTGTAGACATCGCCTTCAGGCGTTCGTCCGGCGGTCGTAGTTGATATACTTGAGCTATCGTCCGGCCCGAAGCTTCTCTCATCGTCCAGCATCATGAAAATTGAAGAACTCAGTAGCGCAATGTGTTTTTGAGGATCGGTTCCTGAAACTATAGGGAATCTGCCGAAGCCTTCCGAACTCTGGGTCTCTAAGTCGTTAACGTAGCTAAATACTTCTGTCCGTCTATCGCCTACGAAGTCAAAGGTTACATTGTCGTGGGAGTTTATTTTCACCTGGTAAAGTCGCTGGTTGACTATCAATGTGCTTTCGTTCAGATAGGTTCCTTCACCTCTATCATCGAACTCTCCGTCCGGGTTGCCTGAGCCATCTCCGGTTTTATCGATAGCAACGCCGTACTCGAAACTGGAACATCCGGTGCCTGAAAGCTGTATGCTGTATGCGGTAAGGGTTTCTGATCCTGACTCACCTTCCGGGAACTCGAATGAGCCGTTACGGTAAGGATCCGCGCAGTCGCTTGAAGGTGTGCCTACTGGCTGTACTGTTGTCGTTTCCATGCTGTCATTTGAGCTATCCCACTCGGTGCGGTTATAAGTATAGTCTGCGGAAGCAACTATCTGCTCGTCTCTGGTGTACCGTTCTCCAGAGGAGATCCGGCCGTTCGGAGAGATGGCTATATCGTCTGTAGTGAATCCTTGATGGTTAAAGTAGCTTTCAACCTGCTGGCCTCTATTCCCGTTACCGAACATCAAGCCATCGAAGGCTAAAGGCAGCTTGAAGTTCATATCAACCCACTTCAACCCGGTCTCATCTAGGAAACCGGACCGTAGGTCTGATTGCTGTAAAGCCATCGCGAAAACAGCTTTTCCGTTTTCCATATAGTCCAGAAGCTTTGACTCAAATCCGTTGAGGTCATTCAAGTTTTCACGGTGCTTGAAAACCAATAAATCGTATTCATCGAAGTTATCAGAGCTGTTAAACCTTCTTACTTCGATATCCGCGGATTCAAGCTGTTTGAAGTCCTGTTTCAGTTCATAGCTCAGATCTGATCTCTCAAGCACTGCTTTCGAGTCCGTCAGTGTTTTTATCTTGTACGCGTTCCCGTCCAGTGAGATAAAATCGTTTATTCTGTAAGGGCCTTCATCTCTTGTGAACTGACAGCTCGTCCTGTTATCGACCCATACGCTGTCGTAATCTACTTCATCTGTTCCGCTTGTACCTGGATCGGCGTCTGCGAAGTAAAGCCGTGAGCCAGAACTCATGTGGTTGGTCTCAAAGTCTCCGCTGGAAGACGTACGTAGAATTGTGCCTTCGTCCGGTCGAATTTCCTCCAGGTCGCCTACACAACGGTCTCCGGGAGATCCGTCGGTAGCATCCTGTAAGCTTGTGTCGGAGACCCTATCCGATTCGGAAGGATCCTGATCTGAGTAAACACCGATTAGATACGTTCCTGTTGGCAAACCTGTCACTGTTCCGGCGGCGCTGACACGCTGATCCATTAAAGATGCCGAGACTCCTCGTATAGCACCGGTTTCTCCGCGTCCAACGAAGTTATCGAAATGCTCGGTTTTCTTCAAGGTGTAGGTGAGGTCAGAGGTAGCGGTTTGTTGTTCAAAGCCAACCCAGTCATGATCGCTGCCTATACCTGAATAAGAACCGGCTACAAACGTTAAAAGTACTATTATGGAGATTATGCTTTCTATAATGTATCCTGCGCCTTTCCTGTTTTTCACCAGCTAAGCACCTCCATTTTTAACGGCTCTTCTAGATATACTGCGAATCTTTCAAGTGTTATAACTGATTTATCGGTGCTGGGTTCTGGCCCGAAGCTTCGAAGATGCTGTCTGAGAACTAATGCGTTCCCGCGTGTGGAACCAGTGTTCTGGATTGATTTGAGGTAGAACTCCTCGTCCTGTAAGCTGAACTGATCGCCCTCGGTTATAACAGAACTTCCTGAAAAATCCCAGGTACGGGAGACGTATACTTCATCGTAGATGCCGTTGTGAGAGATCGCGAGGAAGTGAGGATAGCTCTCGCCTATTCTTTCCCGGCCGTACCGCACCGTGTTACCGGAGCTACTGTAACTCGGTGTTGTAGGGGGTATGATCTTCATGTAGTCTTCTTTCCTGTACGGATCTTTTCCTTCTGTGATCTCTGAGATCTCCTGCCTGGAAAGGCTTCTGTTGTAAATCCGTAGGTCGTCGATACCGCCTCGGAAGCCTTCTTCATCTGTTTCAGACCGGTCCTTATCGCCAGCCCCTACTATGACTTCCGATACATCTATTGTCGAGAGGTTTCTGCGGTCGATCCCTGCGCCCCGGAGTTCGCCATTTACATAAAGACTGTAGCTTCCATCACGATCTATTACTGCCGATATATGCGTCCATTCTCGTTTTAAGTTTGCGGAGTATATATCCTCCGTTCCAATAAAATCTGCCGCGTTTAAGCTGACTGCTCCGTCTTCCAGCTCCATGCTCAGATTACGGAAACCTCCTGCGAGATTCAAAAACTGCTGTTCGCCGGACAGACTTTCGGGTTTTATCCACATTGAGACTGTGGCGTTAGGACTATCATAGCTTGAGGTAATGTTTACGTATTCGGCTGAGTCAAAGTAGTAAGCTGAGGTTCCACGTATGCCGGGTTCCCGGTAACCGAAGTTTCCGTAAGCCGTGCCTGTGTTTCCGTTGCCTGATCTATCCTCTGCTATGGCTTCCGGATCAGGGTTGCTGTCAGGTGCTTCTTCGTCAAACGTCCAGTAGCCTACCAAGCTGTCGTCCTCATCGACGGGGATGGTTCCGGATTCATATCTCTTGAACGAGCCGTCAAGCTCCGGGACCGGTAGCCACGTGAAGTTAAACCGGTACTGGTTTCGCACGCCGGATATTTCCTTGAACTCTGAGTAGTTTAGATCGTCAGCGTTCGGGCTGAAATCCTCTAACTTCTCAAGCTTCCCGGGTTCGACCACCATGTGGTTTTCTGCGGACGTCGATAAACCGATAGAAGTCGTAGAGCTGATTGTAGAGTCGTTTTGATCCCAGTCGGTCGTAGAGCCGTAAGTAGAGTAACCTGGTTTCGATAGAAGCTTGCTTGAAGTCGTATAAGCCTCGCTGTAAAGATTTGAGCGTTGAGCGCCGTTTGATATGTCGGGCAATGTTTCTGTGCCTGCGATAAGTATTCCGCCCACAGCACTGATGTAAAGCATTGCTGCGAAAAGAAACTCGAGGTTGATCTGACCTTTCATCTGCTTTTTTCCTCCTAGAATCCTGCTCCTCCGACGATTGTTACGAATATTGCGAACGCCGCGGGCAGCATTATCAGGGCGTGTTTGACTCCTGCGGAAGGGGTTCCGCTGCTTATCTGGCCTGCTACTGCGCCTGTACACGCACCCTGTATCATAAGCATTAGGAACAGCAGTGACTTGTAGTATGCCATGTTTCCGTAACCGTATCTCTGAGAGTACTCCGTCTGGAAGCCGGTTTCTGTAATATTTTCCGGTACAAATCCGAATACCTTAGCGGATTCGCACATAGGTGCTGAGAAATCGAGGTTGGGTCCGCAGAATGAAGGTGTGGTTGAGCCGCCTTCTCCTCCGCTGATGAAATCAAGTCCTCCGAGCGCGCCTTCGCCGGGTGATCCAAGCCCCATCAGCTGCCCCATCATGAAGTAAAGGCCGATGGTGATTCCGATGAAAAGCAGGTAGATGATATACATTATCGCGATCTGCTGTTTTACCATCGAGTTCTTCTTCTGTATTGTCTCCTTGAGCTTTGTCGCATCATCGGCGATCGACTCGATCGTCTTTGTAATGTTCCCGCCGCTCTTGAAGCTCTGTAAAAGGATGGATACAAGCTCTTGGATCACCGAGGAATCACTCATACGTTTGGAAAAACGCTCCATGACCTTTGGGAACGGAACGCCCCAAGATAATTGGTTGTGTATTTTTTCCACTTCTCCGTTAAGACGTCCGTAGTCGGTCTCTTTCGCCGAGTCAAATGCCTGTATTATAGTCATTCCTCCTTTTTTCGATTCCGCCAGGTCCTTCAGGAATGAAGGGAACTGGTCTTCCATCTCCTTTAGCGCCCTGTTTTTAAGAAATGACAGCAAACCGTATGGTAAAACCCCGATTAAAAGCCCGAGGATGATCACTGAGCCTCCGAGCTGCGGTGAGGAGCCATAAAGCGCGAGGCCTAGAAGCCCGAAGACTGCTCCAACTATAGCAGAACCAATCACGACCTTCTCCTCAGTTGAACGTCCTGGTTCGTACTCTTCCTCCGTGAAAAACTCTATCTGACTCATCTTATCCCTCCTGGAGCAAGCCCTCCGACCAGAACTATGAACATGCCTGAGATCATCGGCAGTCCGATAAAGATGGACAGAACCTGTAGCCGGACGATAAACCCTGTACTCATGTTAGGGGAGAACGTGGTCATCACAAGACTCATCGATGTGAATATTATAGAACCGACAATTACGACTGTAATATACATTTCAACAAGCAGTGAGAGCGTCTCGGAGAATTCCTCGACTCTTCTACGGTAATCGTTCATCAGCGTATCTGAACGCTCTCTAAGGAAGGAACGAAGTGATCCTCCTGAGGTAAGAGTGTGGTTCATGCCCCACATCAGATTCTTGAAGTCTTCACTCGGTGTGCGCTCAGCTGCGTTCTTCAAAGCCTCGTTAGTATCCATGTTGAATGTTTCAATATCTCTTGAGATCCTTTCGGCTTCTTTCGCAACCTCTCCGTACTCATCGACCTCTGAAAGAACCTTAAAAAGCTTTGGCAGTGATGTTCCGGTTCCTGCGAGCGTTGAAAGATACATGGTTGCGAATGGAAGTGTGTCCCGGATCTTCGAAGCCCGACTCTTGATTATAATTGAAGGGTATATGTAGAATCCGACGAGTGTAAGAGTCCCTGAGATCAGTGAAAGTATCATACCGTAGATAAGGCCGGCTATCCCGCTACCTATCATCAAAATAGATCCTAGAACTGTCAGTGTTGTTATACTTACAAACATGCTGCTCAGCACCATCGCTGAGACGTACTCTGGCAGCGATACCTGTATATTCGCCTTTGAAAGATGCGGGCGGATGTCTTCGAAGTAATCCAGTGAGTCTAGTATGTAGCTCCCGATTTGATCGTAGCAAAAAGACGCGTATTTTTCAAGCATTATTCAGGACTCGTGAAAAGTTCATCAGGAGCTTTTTCATTCGTGGCGTGTTCTATAACGGTCCCAGGATCGGAATAGTATCTGGAGATTATGTCTCCGACCTTCTTGTAGTTTTTCACTTGGTTTTCCTGCATCCAGCTCAGTACTTTCTGGCGGTTGTTCACTTCCCGCTGAAGTTCCTGTTCGCTCATGTTTGACTGTTCTACAATGTCCTGGAGGATTAAGGAGTTGTTTTTCTGGACGTACTCATCGTTTTGAGCGTCCCAGCCGAAAACCTGGTTGGCATCGATCCCTGTCTGCTTGTCATATCCTCTGACCTCGTAAAGTCCTTTAATACGTCGAATGTAAGAATCGTTGTACCGGATACGGGAGATTAGCATGATACAGTCCAGTGTCTCGATGAGAGACGGAGACAGGTTGATCGGGTTGGTTGTAAGCCGGTCCATAAGCATCTCGATTGAGTCGGCGTGGATCGTACTCAGTCCTGTGTGGCCTGTTGCCATCTGCTGGAACAGGATGTATGCTTCCTCGCCACGGACCTCACCGACAATAATGTATTCTGGTCTCTGACGCAGCGACTCTTTGAGCAGGTCGTCCATTGATACTTCTCCGCCCTCTTCAGCGCTGGATCCGAACCCGCTTCTTGCGACTTCCGGCACCCAGTGGTCGTGAGGCAGCCGCAGCTCAGGGGTGTCCTCGATGGATACAATCTTTTTCTCCGGGCGGATGAAAAGCGATAACGCGTTTAGCTGAGACGTCTTACCTGCACCAGTGGTTCCGGATACAAGCGTTGACTTCCCATGCTCGACTAACGTCCAGAGGTAGCTCATCATCTGGGTGTTTTCCGTCTCGAAATCCATCATGTGGATCGGTGTCAAAGGATCTTCGGTGAACCGTCGGATTGTGAAGTTCGAACCTTTACGTGCGATATCCGTTCCCAGAGTTGCCTGAACACGAGATCCGTCAGGTAACGCACCGTCAAGTAAAGGTGATGCGACAGAGATAGAACGTCCGCAGCGCTGAGCAAGCTTCATCACGAAAGAGTTCAGATTCTCCTTGTCATGCCATTCGATACTTGTCTTGATCGATCCGAACTTCGGATTCCGGTGGTATACGTAGACCGGGATGTCTGTCCCGTCACAGGAAATATCTTCGACCTCCTTGTCGTTTAGAATCGGCTGGAGTTTTCCAAGACCTGCGAGGTTCCTGTAAGCATAGTAACGGATGATCTCTCTTTGCTTGCCGCTGAGTGAGATGTTGTACTTATCGACCACCATGTCGATCTTCTCCGATAGGTAGTCTTCGGCCTCGTTTTGCTCTATATCGCTGAAGTTGATGTCGAAAGAGCGTTCAAGTATTGATTTGATTTCTTCAAGTATTTTCTCGGTCTGATGGTCCAGTTCTGGTTCTATAACCTTGTAGGTCAACTCTCCGTGGGCTTCGTCCCATGTGATATGCGCCCAAGCATACACTGTCTCGCCTTCGTCAGGATCTTCCGGTATCAGAGGGTAGGTGACGTCAGTCTCGGTAAGGTTTCCGCTTTCATCTGCTTGTTCGTTGATCTCTTCCGGAGCGTACTCTCCAGGGGTTGGAAGCCGGATTCCTTCGCTGCTTACAGTTTCCTCTTCTTCCTCTTCTTTCTCAAACCATTCCGGGTGTTTTGCTTTACGTAGCTTGTTTATCAGCCCGTTCATTCTAACTGACATTTTCTATCCCTCCACTACTCTGATTTGGTTTCCTGATTTGAATATGTTAACCGCTCCGCCGGTCGCCGACCCGGAGACCTCCCGCCGCGCGCTCAAACCGTTCAACGGGTAACTGTACTCTCTGAGATTTGATATTATAGTTATGTCCTCATCTACCTCTACAGTGTACTCATTAGATCCCAGTTCTTCCGGCAGATCAAGGCTTCGCTCTCCGTTTTCTACCGCTTCCAGGCTGTACATTGAGCTTTTCAGCTCTGAGGCAACTATCTGTGACTGTTTTTCCGTCGCATCCTCTGAAACACTTGTCTGATACTGATCGAAGATTGTTACAACTCCTGTTGCTAGAGCTATGCCCAGTCCTACGGTGAAAACTGTCTCGACCGCTAGATTCTGACCTTTCACTGTATATCGACCTCGACTACGGTCTTCGTCAGCTGGAATGTCTCACCTGTCGATATCTCGTATGAGGAATCGATCGATCTTCCACGGTTTGTAAGTGATAACGTGAAATCACCGGTTCCTGTTGTCCGCCCGACCGGACTGAGTTCGACTCTTTCCAGGCCTTCTCCGGTTCTACGGTTCCTGAACTCTATCCGGTATTCAATGGTATCGCTGGCACGAGACTCAGTTGTTTTCACTGCTATAACTCCGGGAGAGGACTCTTCGCTTGCGAAATCTCCGCCCCAGATTGATACGTTCTGCCTTGCGTTTCCTTCTATTAACGTCCATCCTGGTGCGTAAGGAGAGTTTTCCGCAGGAGCAGTGACTTGTATGTAGTTTCCTTCATCGTTTACCTCAAGGCTGCCCTGTGTCAGGCTTATCTCCATGTTGGATCTGTGGTTTGACCCGCTTCTCGATACATCATCTACCAAACTATGGATTTCAGTTACCTGTCTCTCAAGTCCGTCTATATCGGACTGACTTTCCTGTTTGTCAATAATTGGCTGACCCCAGATATATGTCGAGGCAGCAGCTCCGATAACTACAGTTGTAATAAGAACAGTTGTGAGGGCCTGAGTCTGTGCTTTCACAGACTATAAAGCCCTCTGCTTGAATATAAAGCCGTCCGTCCGATCAGCAGTAATCGCTTGTACCCGTCTCTGTACAGGTGTACTCTGCTTTGACGGTCTGTCCAACTTGTAGCTGGAAGACGGTGTCAATTCCATCGTCTTCGTAACCTGAGTTCCAGCTGACGCCTGTATCACAGAACTCTGTGCTTCCAGGTGTAAGTCTTCCGAACTCGTCTCCACACTGGTTTCCTCTGACCTCGCTTGCTACCGGTGCGTCTCCGTTAACTCCTACCTGAAGTGTGGATCTGTTTTCAAGGTCAAGTGTGACGTCTCCTGTGTTCTTCAGGCTGATGCCGTATGTATCGGAACCTGTCTTGTTAACTCCGATTATACTGTACTCTGCGTTCTGTACGTCCTGTAGTTGGCCGGCTCTTTCCTGTGCATTGTTTCCTTGTACCAGTTCGTTGAACTGTGTGTATACTACTCCTACTGCGCCAACTGTGATCAGTAGCAATAGTACGATTGCGATTACCGGGGTTATACCCTTACTCTTGCCTAGTTTCATTGATTGTTCTACTAGAACCTTGTTAACCCTTGTTTAAATAATTCAACATGGGCTTCCCTCCGAGGCCGCACATCTATGTACAGAGCTAGCTCCGTACCTCGCTGAAATCTTAAACTCTTTTACGCCCGACGTTGGAAATGTTTCGGTTGAATTAAGAGTTATAGTTGATCCGGCACTGATATTGTCCTGTGGTGTGCCAACGTAGTTCCAGTCCTGTGGTGTGTTCCCTACCGGCTCGCCGTTTACAAACATGCTCAGGTAAGTCTCCGAACCATCAGACAAAGTAATGTATCTAGAGCCGATGTTCCGGATTATTAGGAACGCATAGTTGCCATTGCTTCTGTAGACTCGCTCGATATCGATAGCGGTCTGATCTTCCAGCTCCTCCCGGTTAATCTGGTCTTCGTAGCCTTCCTGAGTCTGCTCCTGTGTGTTTAAAATAAAAGTCCAGGCTGCGAAAGTCGCGGCTATACTTATCCCTATCAGGAGTACAGTCGCTACTACAGGTGTAACTCCCTTACTGGTCATTCTCTTCTTTAAACTTCTGCCTTAGCTTTCTCATGCGGTCGTCCGCTCCCTGATTCTGCTGGCTTCTCTGAGATCCTCCTCTCTGATTGTTCCTCTGCTGCCGGTTACCGGAGTTACCACGGGATCTCTGCTGAGAGTTACTCCGAGACCGTCCATTCTGCTGTCTGCTGTGGTTACGGGACTTCCCGCGTCCTTTCTTGTTCATTATCTCGTCTTTGTTCTGAGCGGCATAACTTCTTCTCATAGTCTCATTCAGCTGCTCGAGGGAATCGACAATCCTTTCGTTTTGATCCTGCATGTCGTTTACAGCATCCTGCATTCGGTCGCCTACCGCGTTCGCGATCTGACCTTGGATATCGCCGACCATCTCGCCTTCCATATCCATCTCGGAGGCATCTTTCAGCAGATCCATAAAGGAGTTCATGTTATCGACTACAGTATCCATCTTGTGAGTGAGGTCTTCAACCGAGTTTTTGAGCTGATGGGTGGATTCGGTCATGTCGTTGACGATCTTCTGGTTCGACTTCATGATGTCGATAACGTCTTTGATCATCTCGTTGTCGGCTCCACCGTTTTGAGCCTCTGTCTCTATATTATCAAGTCTTCTCTCAAGTTTTCTGATCGGACCAATCGGAACTACTTCGTAGTCCTCGTTCTGACTTCCCACGTTTACCTCATCTTTCGGCATTAATTTTGCGACCTCTCTGTGGCTAACTTTGCTCGAACCTGTATAAATAAGCCGGGGCCGGTCTACCTGGCTACAAACAAGCATTCGCCTGAAAGCCGTAGAAACAAAGAAAAGATGAAATGAAAGAAAAAGAGGTTTTTGTGAAAGCCATGCTTGTCATGGCTTAACGCGTGCCGCACTGCGCGTTAGCAGGCGTTCTACATCATTCCTCCCATGCCGCCGGGCATTCCTCCACCAGGTCCGCCAGGCGGTCCTCCTCCTGCGTCTCCGCCATCGGAGTCAAAGCCCGAGGCCGAGATTACATCGTCGATACGCAGGATCATTTCGGCAGCTTCAGAAGCTGACTGGACTGCCTGTGTCTTGATCTGTCGTGGCTCGACAACTCCTTTCTCGAACAGCACTTCCGACTTTCCTGAGGTTACATCGAGTCCTGCCCAGACCTCTCCGTCCTCGTGCTTGTTACGTAGCTCTACCAGTGAGTCAATTGGATCGAAACCTGCGTTCTCCGCCAGCGTTCTAGGCAGTACTTCGATAGCATCTGCGAATGCGTTGATCGCTAATTGTTCGCGTCCGCCAACGGTATCGGCGTAATCTCTCAGCTCGCGGGCGAGTTCTACTTCTGTTGCTCCTCCGCCTCCGACTACGCGGCCGCTGCGCAGAGCTGATACGACTGATCCGATCGCATCTTCCATCGCACGGTCGATCTCGTTTACTACGTGTTCTGTTCCTCCTCTGATCAGGATTGAGACGGATTTGGCTTCAGGGCAGTCCGAGATGAAGGTCATTGGGTCTCCGCCGACCTTCCGTTCCTTGACGCTGCCTGCTCGGCCTAGATCAGCTTTTTCGATGTCGTTGATCGATGTTACGATGTTTGCGCCTGTTGCCTTCGAGAGTTTATCGAGGTCTCCGCTGGAGACTCTGCGTGCTGCGAAGATTCCTTCCTTCGCGAGGTAGTGTTGGGCCATATCGTCGATCCCTTTCTGGCATAGGACTACGTCGGCTCCGGACTCGGCTATGGATTCGACCATCTCCTTTAGCTGCTGTTCTTCCTGTTCTACGAAGTTTTTCATCTGGCTTGGATCGGAGATGTTGATCTCGGCATCGGTCTCGGTCTCTCGGACTTCGATTGGTGATTTCAGCAAGGCGATGTTCGCATCGTCGATGCTGTTTGGCATGTTTCCGTGGACACCTTCCTTGTTCAGGATGACTCCTTGGACTAGTTCGGTGTCTTCGACGCTTCCGCCCTGACTTTTCTCGACCTTGATCTGATCTCGGTCCAGTACGATCTCGTCTCCGGTTTCCTCTGCTACCTGGTGGATTGCCTTGACTGCGACCTCGGCAAGGTAGTCTCTGGATGCTTCCGCGGACTTACCGGTCATCGCTGTCTTGGCGACCTTTTCCAGGGTGTCGGTGTCGTTGACAGATACATCCATCGAGATATCTTCAAGTACTTCTGTGGACTTTTGGCGGGCAAGTCGGAAGCCCTGTGTGATTATTGTTGGATGGATTTCCTGGTCTAGAAGGTCTTCGGCCTGTTTGAGCAGTTCGCCGGCGAATACCACTGCGGATGTGGTTCCGTCGCCTACCTCTTCTTCCTGGGTCTGTGCGACTTCGACCATCATCTTGGCGGCCGGATGCTCGAGGTTCATCTCTTCAAGTATTGTTACGCCGTCGTTTGTCACAACGATGTCTCCCATGGAATCGACCATCATCTTGTCCATTCCCTTAGGCCCCAAAGTTGTTCTTACGGCTTTTGCTACTGTTTTACATGCTGCGATGTTGTTTTCCTGTGCGTCTTCACCTGTCTGACGTTGAGCGTCCTCAGACATGATGAAAACTGGTTGTCCTCCTAGTCCTGCCATAGAATTGAATTCACCTTGTTTTTGATCACGTCCATAAAACTATAAAAACTGAGAGGTTTTCGGGAAGAAGAGTCAGTCAACGTCTTTGAGTTTAATAGAGTTTCTAAGTTATTTCTCTTGTGGAAGAATCAGTTTACAGGTCTGAGCTAGATGATCTTGGTTCTGCGCAGGTAGATTATGATCCGAGAAAGCTGGCTAGCAGGCTGACTGGTATAGAAGAACGTCTGGATGATCAGGAATACAGGTCTGAAGATATTTTGTTTTTGAATGAGGTCTCTGAGTTCGATGATTATGAAGGTCTCCAGGATTACTCCGAGAAATTACTCGACCGCTACAGCCAGGACTTGCTCAGTCAGGAAGTAGAGAAGTTTGAAGAGTACAGGAATCCATTTGAATATGCTAAAAGCCTGGCTCATGACTGGGATGCTCTGGCCAGTAACACTCGCTACGGTGATACTGGTCTTGAATTCTTCTCTGATTCTTCTGTTGAAGAATGGAGAGAGGAAGCCAGAGTCAATGCTTTCAGAGTCATGAGTACGAATATAGGCCGTGAAGTCGTTCTTAACTTCGTTAAGTACAAACCTCGAGGGCCTTTCTGGGATATCGCAGGCGCAAGCTACGGACTCATGAGAGGGATGAGAATGGAGATTGAAGAAAGAGATGTAGAAGAACGGCTTAAAGAAGTCTTTGATTTCTTAGATGACTAAATCCTTTTCTCAAGCTCTTCCTGTAAGATTTCAGAGACCTTGCTGCCGTCAGCGTTAACCTTTGCCATTACCTGTCCCATTAAAGCACCTTGAGCGCGCATGCCTTGCTCTTCGATCATCTCCGATTCTCTCTCGAGGACTTCTTTTACGGCTTCCCGGACTTCATCGTCGCCCGACTTGTTAGCCATAACCTTTTCAATTATCGTGTCTCTAGTTCCGTTTTCCTCTATCAAAGCAACTAGAACGTCTGGTATATCTCCCTTGGAGATCTCTCCGTCTTCCAAAGCCTTGAAAACCGCGCGATAATCTTCTTCATCCAGTTCGCCTACTTTTGTGCCTCCGGATTCGAGCTGAGGCACTATGTTTGTAAAGACAGTTGCGGCAACTTTCTCATCTACTTCGAAGGCCTCGATCATCTTCTCGTAGGTAACAAGCTCTCGGCTTGAGACAATCTGGGATGCTAGCTCCTCTCCAATAAATTCTGCGTACTTTTCCTCGCGTTCTTCCAGTGTGTCTGGAATATTTTCCTCGATCTCGTCAAGTTTCTCGTCAGTTACACGAACAGGTTTGATGTCTGTCTCCGGGTACATCCGTGCTGCTCCTGGTAGAGGACGTGAGTAGCTTGTTGTAAAGTCTGTCTCGGCTGAGCGAGTCTCTTCAGGTATAACTCCATCAACCAGCTTTTCCGCTCGATCTCTTACGGCTTTTGCTGCTTGCTTTGCGTTTTCCCGTGGTCCGGCCAGAACTGCCAGCACGTCATCTTCCTGTGCGTTGAAGACTTCCGCTAGCTCGTCGAACTCCTCGATAAGATTGTATCCTTCGATATCTTCGTCCGTATGGATTATGCCCTGGATTCCACGGCTTTTCGCATAGTCTACAAGTTCTTTCGCGACGTACCGTTCGCCCGAGATCTCGTCTTTCATTTTCCCGTTGAGATCCGGTATTTTGAATCCGTAGACTCGGCCATCGTTACCCATAACGGTTTGTAGTATCTCGTTTTCCGCATCCTCGAAGATATAGGTTACATTGTCCGCCTCAACTTCTTCGGATGTCGCATCGATGTCTTCGCCGAGTTCAACCAGTGTTTTCTGTCTCTGAACTTCTAATTCGATCAGGCTGTCGATGTTGCGTACGTCCTGGAATCCTTTGATCTCGACGCGCGCTCCGTCCTCGATCGATACGTTTACGTCCTGGCGGATTGTTCCAAGTCCTCTGCGAGCCTTGTTTGTAGAACGAAGTAGCATTCCGATTTTTTCCGCTACCTCTCGGGCGTGTTCTGCGTTTTTGATCGAGGCATCGGTTCCGACCTCGATCAGCGGGATTCCAAGCCGGTCAAGGTCGAAGATTGCCTTGTCTTCGTTTCTCTCATGTATTCCGGCTGATTCTTCCTCTAATTCGATGTCTTCGATTTTCACGGTGCCTGATTCTGTCTCAAGTTCTCCATCGAGGCCTATCATCGATGTTCTCTGGAATCCAGAGGTGTTTGAACCGTCTATGACCAGTTTACGCATTACCTGTATTTCTTGTGGTACTTCGGCTCCGACCATTGAGGCAAAAGTTAGTCCGGTATCAAGAGCTTCTTCGTTCATTTCGTGAGGTGGTTCCTCATCCAGCTCCACGAGGCAGTTACATTCCTTGTAGTAGTTGTAGACGAACTTCGTGGATTTTAACGACTCGACTTTCGCAGCCTCGTCTTCCTCTCCGGTCTCTCCGGCAACGGATTTCAGAAAACGCTCTACGTTAGCATCTGCTGCTTTATCTACGGTTTGTACAGGGCAGTTACAGAACAGTTTTTCCTCTGTATCAAGCTGCTGGTGGATTTCTATTCCGCATTTGAAGCCGAGTTGTTCGTAATCCATTCTTTTAGTCCTCTGTTAGTAGATCTCCGAGTTCGTTGAGCTGCTCTTCGCCTAGCTCGCTTGTTTTGAACTCGGATCTGATGTTTTCTATGGTTTCTGCGTCTGAAATGTAGTCTTCATTGTATCTCAGTCTTGTTCCGTTAGCTTCCATCGCAAACTCGTTGTAGCCTGGCGTGTTTGTAGGCCCGTGGTTTACATAGGTCGGTGTGAACGGAAGCTTGTAGAAATCTTTTCCGTCCGCGATTGCTCTAGTAGCTCTTACTGCGAACTCCTCGGCTAGACTCTGCTCATAACCCAGGTCTCTCGAGAAATCTATCTCCTTTATTTCTGAAACTTTATCCTTTCTTGGTTCAACTTTCTCAGTCCTTGATCTCATCTACTTTCTCCCTCAGTTCTTCCATGGTTAGCTCATCGTTTTTAATCAGGTGATCGCTTAAGGCCATAAGTTTTCCAACGCCGTTTTCGATCTCCCTCAAGTCTCTTTCGTGAAAGCCGTCTCCTTCAACATCTTCCTTGCGTTGGCGTTTTTCCCGTCGTTTTCTTCTCTCTTCACGGGAAGTCCATACTGCTATTATCTCTATCTGCTCTCCTAGCTCTTCTTCGAACCGTTCTTTTTCGTTCCAGCCACGCATCCCGGTTATAATTACTTTTCCGCTTTCCGCCTTTTGTTCAAGGTACGGTACGGATAGCTGGGCGATCGCATCCATTCCTTTCTCTTCTCGCTGGTTGTTTACGAACTCTCCGGTATCTGCCGCCGGTATATCCCGTTTATCTCTTTCTTTCCGGACTACATCTCCCATGTCAAGGACTTCGAAGCCTTTTTTCTTCATCATCCGTGCTACCGTGGTTTTACCTGCTAGCGGCATCCCTGTTATCCCATAGATTTCGGTCATGAAAACACCTGTCTTTCGATGACATCTCTGTAAAGGAAGTCAAGCTCTGACTCGAATGTTTCATAGTCAGTTATCGTGTATTCAGGTGTCTTCGAGCCGTAAGTCCGTGCGAAATCGTTTAACAGTAGGTTGAGGTTGCCGGGACGTTGACTTCGCGATATTTCCTTCCCGGTTTCCTTGACTTCTTCGTAGACATCCACTATCTCAAGGTGTAGCTCTCGGTCATAGTTCATTGTATTCAAGCCTCTTGTTGACCTCGCCGCCTATATTCTCCGTAAACACTTCCTCTGCCTCTTTCATCGAGCCTGTGTTCCCGAGAGACCACATCAGCTTGACGTAGGCAAGCTCCGGGGGCATATCTTCGGCTCCGATAACTCCGGCATCCTGTATCTTCAGACCGGCATCGTAAACGTTCATGTTCACACGGCCGTTCAAACACTGAGAGGCCATTACTACTACAGCTTCGTCGGCCAGTTCATCCAGTTTTTCAAGTATCTCTTCGTGGTGCTGGGTTTTCTCATCGAACGCGTTGACCGGCATATGACCGAGACCGGTTCCTTCAATTATCACGCCATCATAGTCCTGTTCTATCAGGAAATCAAGCTCCTCCGGTTTCATACCGGGCCGGGTCTTGAGAATCCCTACGTTCGGATTCAGATCAGTAGAAAGCTTGTAATCTCCTGTATTTTCCTCATAGTTTTCTGTTATCTCTCCTGTCTGGTAGTCTATCGTTCCCAGAGGCTCTGCGTTAATTCCTTGGAATGCGTTTCTCCTCGAGGTATGCATTTTACGGGCTTTCGCAGCCGGCAGAACAACTGTCTCATCGTCACTGCTTGTACGGTGCATACAGATCCCGATGCCGTTGAAATCCGTCTCTGAAAGGAACTTTCCGGCACAGTACATGTTCATTGATGCGTCTGTGCTTGGACGGTCACTTGAACGCTGGGATCCGACCAGTAAAACACCTGTATCGATGTTTTGAACCATTAAGGTCAGTGCTGCTCCTGTATAGGCCATTGTATCAGTTCCGTGGCCGATGATGATTCCGTCGTACTCGTCTTTTACTTCATCTATTTTTTCCGCGATCTCCTGCCAGTGAGCTGGCTCCATGTCCTCTGAAAGCATCTGAGCGATGACTTCGCTGTGAATATTGACTTCTTCTGCTAGTTCCGGGTACATCTCGACCAGATCCTCGGGGTCGAAGGCTGGTTTGACTCCTCCTTCCTCGTAGGATACCCGGGATGCGATGGTTCCTCCGGTATGTAGAACCATTATGTCCGGTTTGTCGTCTTCGTGTTCGATAGCTGTCTTTTCCTCTGGCTCCGATCTATTTTTCTCGACTAGTTCGATGTTTTCCGGCTCCAGGCCGATGTTGTATCCGCTTTCAAGCTTGAGTACTACAGATCCTGGGTCTCCGCTTGAAGGCTTCGGCATCAAAACGCCTTCTCGTCCATCGACCTTTATCCGGTCGCCTACCTCAATATTGGAATTATCTAGAATAGTCTCTATGTTTTCCGAGTACATAATTCAAATTTATCTTCCGAAAACTTATATCCCTAGGAGAAGTTCCTTACATCGACTTTCAGGAAGTCTGCGCCTGTCGGAAGCTGGAAGATAATGTCGTATGTGAAACCGTAGCTGCTTGAGACGTGGGCTTTGACCTGGCCGGTTCCGATGAACTGTCCGTAACGATCGACTTGTGTGTATCCGCCACCGCTCCCGGTCTCAGGCACTCCGTTCAACATTACCGAAAAGTTCCCGTCAAAGGTCTTGTCCTGATCTTTGAACTCGTAATGTGTCAGAAGCTCCGAGCTGTTGATATCGGTGGTGTTGGTCGGAGAACCGGTCTTCTTGATACATGCCCGGATATGTTCATTTTCCATCATGTAGCATGGGGGTCCTGTGTATCCGGCAGGTGCGTTTTCGCTTCCCTGGGATACGTTGTATACGTTTACGTTCGCATTCGAGCTTAAAACTACGTTACCTGTCCTCCTGGAGGACTGCGGGGAAATTACCTGTGCGTCACTTTCAAGCCGATAGATTAAGGCGTTTGCCTCCTCGTTGAAAAGCACCGTACCTCTATCGAGCTGTACGGTCAAAGTTCTACTTGATCCCTGTCCCTCAGCTGCGACCTGCTGGATATTCGAATCCAGTCTCTGCATGAAGTCCTGGCTGCGTGAAATAGCTGAAGCATCTCTCATGTTCTCAATGGCCGGCTGTCCTACCGTTACCGCGGTTGTAACCGCTGCCACCGAGATGCCTACGTAAAGTGCGGCGGTGATTATCTGAGATGCTCCTTTCACAGTTTCTAATTTCGGCCTCCGGCTTTAATGGTTAACCGGTATAACGGTTCTCGACTGACTGGGTCTGTCTCCGCATCTCCATCCAGAACACAAGTCTCGGCTTATAGGCTCTGAACTCATAGCTGTGAGACTTCTCTGTGAGTTCAAGACTGACGTTTCCATCAGTGTTCAGAGAGTACTCTTCGTACTGAAAGCTCTCTACAGTCGTATTCTCCCACGTTCCATCGAATACGGAGACATCGATGTTTTCCGGCTGGAAGTTAATGAAAACGCCTTCGTCTTTCCCAGGCAGGACGAAAAACTGGTAGCTGCGGTAACTACCTCCTTTCAAACCTGTTGACTGTTTGATAAACTGGTTGTAGACATAAAGCTTTCTTGTAAGATGGTCTGCGGAGTTGTTACGTCCGATCTCGTTGTTAAACATTTTTTTCTGTTCGTTGAACGATTTCTGGAAGAAACTCTGGATGTTGGATGTATCCCCGCTTCTTATCTGCGGCCCTGAGGGCAAAAGCGCTATCAGAAACAGGCTGGTGAATACAACAGTGCCGAGAATGAATGCTTGTCCTTTTTCCCTGTTTAACGCCATGCTGAGATCCTCACCTCTGCTGGTGAATCCTGATATTTCGGGAAGCTGTAACTGTTTATGTTCTCCCCAAGTCTTGGCTCTCCTTTTATCGACTGGTTTACGACCTCGAAAACACCCTGTGATCCGAAGTATTTCAGACGACCTTCCGTCTCCGGGGAACGTACAGTGTAATAACCAGGTCCGGCGTTTTCCGCTATAACTTTATCGTTGAAACTTGCGTTAAACGAACTGTCTTCGGAGAAAAGATGGATTCTAACGGAGTCACCTTTCTTGGATAGCTTTTTCGTCTCCGTTGCCGTATCGTTCACCCAGAACCTGAAGCTTGAGATCTCCGGGGAGACCTCCGGCGAGCTGTTTTGCGCTGAAAGCCTGAACTCTGCGTTGAAATCAGTTCCGCTGACTGAGGAAAGGCTGTAGTTCTGGCTGCCCGAGTTCAGATCAAAGCTGTTGCCAGCTAGGAAAAGCTCTGCGGATGTATCGGCGGGAACGTTCGCATCAACTTCGATCTTGTCCGGTATATCTCCGAAATCCAGATCGATCTGCTCGCTGTAACTGCCGTTGAAACTGCCGTCAGTTCCTGTAAAGTAAAGCTCTCTGACCTCTGAATCAGTCAGTGTTCTATCGTAAACCCGGAATTCATCCATTTTCTGGGAGTTAGGAAGCGAGTATATTGTAATGTTGCTGGCTAAATCGCCGAGTTCACATCCTGGAGTTCCCTGTGCGGCGATCCGTCCGTTAGAGTACTCGGTAATGGTCTCTCCGTCGTAGGTAACTGTGTACAGATTCCAGCTTCCAGGCACGAAACCCATGTTGTTGTTACGCGCCCAGAAACCGTGGCCATTGTATCCACATTCTTCTGTCTCTGAGATAAAGCGCGTGTAAATCGAATCATCGTTGCCGCTAACCATCTCAGTTCTCGCACCGTGAAGATCGCCGTCCGCATCCTCGGCCTGCCAGGCCACGATAGTGTTCCAGCTGCCGCCATCGGCTGTAGGTTTTATCCAGAAAGACATTGTGAAACCGGCCTCGCTGAACGCCTCTCTAAGCGCTTCCGTATCCTCAAAGGTCGCTGAACCTCCACTGAACTCAAAGCTATCCGTTGAGAAAACACCGGCTTCACCTCGTACCGCTCCATCGTTTAAACCGTCCTCTGAGTTGCCAGAATACTCTCTGATAGCTCCGGCACTACCATCAAAACGGTAGTATGCTGCTAAATCCTCAGAACGGTTCTCGTAGGAGATAGCTGTAGAACTCGCTCGAAAACCCGTGTTGCTAAAGTTTCCTGACCACTCTTCTCTTGAGTCTGATACTGCTCGTTCTGAAACTCCTTCGAAGCCTGTGCCTCCAAGCCTCAACGTTTCAGTATCAGTTTTCCTTATGAACGCATCTATGCTGTAGCCCGCTGGTACTAGAGGTTCGAAGTCTTCTTCTATGGCTGTAACTTCGAGTTCGGCCAGTTTCTCAGATATTATAGGGGACACTGAGGTATCTAACTGGTTGTTATCCGGTGCGTTCTCCAGTCCGGAGCTTATCAGGGTCACGGTCGAAATTAACAGTATTGCGCTGATAATAGCCTCCAGGGTATGGGTAAAACCTTTCATTGCCATAGAGTCACCGTGATTTTCTGCCAGGAAAGACTTCCGTTCCAGTCTGACTTCGGAAACGTGGCTGTTTTAACTGTCGCAGGCTGTAAAGGGACTTCTGATCCGCGTTCCAATGCTTCGCTTATATTGTAGCCGTAACTCTGTAACGTAAATCTATCCGAGAATGTAAAGCTGTTTAAGTCTTTAAGCTCGTTTAGAGATGCTTCGGTGGCGACCGCTAGCTGTTCTTTAGCTCCAAAGTATACCTGTCCATCTACATGGTTTTGAACTCGTTTTTTCCCGTATTCAAGGCCTCCGCGGTGTAACATCATCCGTACCTCGGATCCGTTGACCTCTACTGCTGTACCGGGAGTTGAATCCTGTGATATCTCGGCTTCCATATCTCCGGTGAAGGTTACGGCATAATCCTCTTCGTCCAGGCCGGAAAGTACGAATCCGTCGGTAGAGCCTTGCCTGAAGGTTTGCTGGCCTGCCAGATCGATCTCGGAGCCATCAGCTTCCCAGTAAAGCTTCGAGAAATTCTTGAACTCGAAAGTGGCATTCAGATCCTGGAAAATAACCTCGCTGGTTCCTGTGTAAACTGTTATCTTGCCGAAGGCGGAGCCGTAGATACCGGAGGTCTTAGTGTCTTCACCGGCGCCTCCGAGATCAACCGGCTGTTCCAAGTACTCCTTTTCATCGAACTCAACTGATTCAAGGCCGCCGTTTTCAGGGTTAAGAGCTACTTTACTGTTTTCCAGCCATTCCCCGCCCGAGATATTTGAGTTAAAGCCGTGAGATGCCTCTCCTTCGAAACTGCTCAATTTATAGCTGTTGTTCCCTGAGTCCAAGACGGCTATGACTCTGTTATTGTCTCGTTCCACTCTTGAAGTCGTGTTCAGGAAACCGGAGCCGGTATTATCCGAGTAATAACTCAGGTTTACCGGTATCTTGCCTGTATCGTAGGGTTGTCGTACGTAAAGCGGTGTGAAAACAGCGTCGGTGGTCAAAGAGGATCTGATGTTCGAGACTGTTTCCTCGGCTTTAGATTCCAGTCCGGAATCTGTGCGCACATCTGAAGAACTCATAACTGTCGTGGTCGCCGCAACAAGCGCTGCTAGAAAAACTGTTAGTCCTACAATCCAGTCTACGTTTATTGACTGCCCTTTCATTCTTCAGTGATTGTAATCTGGTTTTCAGCGGATTTAACAAGTCTTACGGTGTGGGTTCCCTGGTCAAGCGTTAGGTTGGACTCGAGATCGATATCGCTTCTCAAAAGCACGGCTCTGATCACAGGGCTTCTACTCGGGAAGCCACCGAAGTTAGGCCGGGACTGGGATAAAAACTGCCTGTTCAGTATAAGCTCTTCGTCATTCTCGATCTCTTCGTATCCGCCACGTGTCAGAGGTATGAATACACCAGAGCCTTCAACATTTCTCTTCATACTCAGTGTATTTGTCTCTCCAAGGGTTCTTCTCGCCGACAGGAAACGTGGTGAGACGATACCGGAGACTTCGCTGTCACCTTCCAGCACAAGGTAAGGGTATTCTGCTATACTCGAGTACTGGAAGTCCTCGACTTTCTGATCGTCGAAGTAGGCTTCATCCGAATCAGAGAGGTTAAACTCCAACTTTACGGTCATGTTGCTCGGTACGGCAAAACTTCCGCAAACCGTGTTTTCATACCCGTCGATCAAACCTGCGACGTGCCGGCCGAAACCGTTTATCTCATCGGAAACCGTGAAAAGCGCGGTCTCGTTTTCCGTACAGCTCTGAGTTACGCGGGTAACCATGTTGCCGGTACAGACATGCATGTTGTAGCCTTTGACCGCTGAAAAATGTGCATCAGTTGACTTACTTGACATGTAGAAACCGGTGTTCCCTCTACAGGTCATTCCGACCCGTGAGTTAGTCAAGCCTTCAACACAGACCTTGTAATCATACATTTCACCTGTCCCTATATTATTGTAGGATGCGTTCGGATCAGCCATAGAAACCACTGGCTCAAAACCTGCCGGACAGGTCTCAGATATAGTAGACTCAAGTTCGGCAGCTCCTGAAAAACTCATTGATACAAGCAAAACCAGTAGCAAGCTCTTCCTCATTACTGTCTAAACACGCGGAGCGGTCGAATATTAAACCAACTGTTAAAAACTCCGAGAACCTAAATTTCAGTTATTATGGATCTTAAAGATCTGCTAGACTCCAGAAACTTTACTTACGTTCTAATTGCTATAACCCTACTCAGCTTTGCTACTGCCGGCCTGGCATTGACAGGTATGGTGTCTGCTGATACCAGCCAGGTTTCAGCTCAGAGAGCAGGAGAGCTTGTATCCGATACTTTAGCCAACTCCACTGGCTCTACATATGACGTTGTAAATGTAAATGAACAGAGCGGAGTCTACGCGGTTGATCTGAACGTTCAGAATCAGTTACAGACTGTTTACGTTACGAAAGACGCAGAGCTTTTCACAACAGCTATGAACAGTCTAAGCCAGTTACGTGAGACTGTGCAGATCCAGGCAAGCACTGAAACCTGTCTGACTGAGAAGAACGCAACGATGTACGGAAACGTAACTCAGCAGGAGACACAGCTCCAGATCCAGGTAATGGGAGGAACAAACCGTGTTGACAGTTACTATCAGGATGTCAACCAGCAAGGAGTTCTTCAGCAGGCAGCAGATGACGGAGTACAGAGCGTTCCATCGTTCGTTGTCAATGGAGAAGTTCTTAGAGGGATCAACAACATCACTTCTGTCAGAGAGTTCGCAGGCTGTACGAACTAGCGGCCTCTCCCCATTTCCCTCTCCATTTTTCTCCTCTTATTTTCCTTAGAATCTTTAAATTCAGCTCTGGGTAAAACCTTCACGAGCATTAGCAAATGAGAAAAACCGTGCTTCTGATCGGACTTCTAGTCTTTACATCTATAGCGGCAGCGCCGGGAATGGAGCCAAGCCATCCTTTAAGCCATATACATCCGATCGATGAGGATTTTAACATGTCGAATATGCGTATCTTCAACGTCTCAAGGCTTTCTGTAAACGGCGGGCTGAAGATTGATGGCAATCAGATACTTGACAGCGGAGCAAACCCGATCCTGAACTACAATGACAACGATCAGCGCCTGGAGCTGGAAAACACGGACTTCGGCACAGGAACAAACAATATTACTTCGGGCAACAACGTTTCATTCAACAACTCTCTGCGGGTCCACGGCGGTAAAGTCTGGATACCGGAAGGCTCCGGGTATGGATACTTCTACAGAAAAAACCTCTCAGAAGTACTTGAAGACGGAAACAACGCAACAGTATACGATATACAGATGAACGGCAACGACCTCAAACAATTAGATGAAATCAGGACTGACGGAACCGGTAGCGACGACGTTGCGGTCAGAGATACCGCGAACGGACAGGATATCTTTCGTTTTAACGAAGGAGGTAACGTTGAAGTTCCGAACGGCGTCCTGGACATGAGCGATAACAGTATTGACTACGTTAACGAGCTTGCTTTTCGTCCAACGACTGCGGGAACGTCTTCAGATGCCAAAATAAACTATGATACTGGTGGGAACAATCTGAACATTGTTACTTCTGGAGGGGATGGTCTAAATAATGATGTGTCCATACTAGACAATCAAAACGGCAATCAGAGGATCGCAGAGTTTGAAGAAGGCGGACGTGTGATTATCCCGAATGGAAACCTGGATATGTCGGGTAACAACATCACAAACATCAACTGGCTGAAATTTGAGGAAGGAACAAGTATCGACGGCGATCTGACTGTCAATGGAACCACTAACTTCACAGGGTCGGCTAGCATGTCCGAAGACCTAGACATGAACGATAATGATATACTTGATGCGAACAATGTCCAGACAAATACTATAGAGGATCCTGAAGATGGAACTGTGTCGGTTAACGACAATGTTGATGTGAACGACAATAATATTCGGGGAGTTGATCAGATAAGAGCAGAAGCCGATAGAAATCTTCAGATATTTACAGGTAGCGGCTCTGGTAGCAGCGTGGAAATTTACGACCAGGCGAACGCCCAGCAGATACTTACGGCCAGTGAAGGCGGCAATGTTGATGTGCCAAACGGCAATCTTGTTGTAAACGGGACAATTGCGGCCGCTGATGGTAACAGAATGCTTTTAAGACCTTCAGATGGAAGTGCATGGTATGATATGGCTGATGAGTCAGGAACATTTGTAATCCAGCAGGTAGGCGATCAGGATGTGGTCAGGATCGATCAGAACTCCCATGAGTTTAATCTGCCGAATGGGGACCTCGATCTAAATAGTAACAATGTGGAAGATGTTGCCTCGATTGACGGCGGCGGTGACGCGGTAAGGGTCGATAACAACGTGGATTTGAACGGTAACAGTGTGACGACTTCAACCGGTGAGGTCTGTATCGGAAACCAGTGCGCATAAATCGGGGAAAGGTTTTCAATAACGAATCTAATTCTTTGGTATGGCTGATGAAAAAGACGTCTCGGACGATGAGGTCCCGGAGGAAAACACATCCGAGACAGAACAACATGATGAAGCTGAGCAAGTAGAGGAACCAGATCAAACAGAAGGCGAGGAGGTTGAGGAGCCAAATGACGGGAAAGACCTCAAAGTCACATCGGGGAAAAAGGATTCTGAATCCGCGGAAACTACTGTAAACGTTGAATCAGCCAAGGAACGTCTAGTAGAGGCCCGTGAGAACATAGAGCTTGATAAACGACATTATCTCTACGCTCCGGCGCTGACAGTCGGCACTGGTTTGATTGTTTTCCTGGCTTTTAGTTTTCTCTCGGCTGACCTAGATCCTGAAACTGAACAGCAGCCAGAGCTGAACTTGACGCCTTACCAGCAAGAATACGTTGACTGTCCACGTGATTTAATCGATACTTGTACGAAGATGAGTAAGATACCGACTGAAGAGGTTACCTACTGGAAGACCGAGGATGATTGGGTTTACATGAAGCTAGGGGACGGCAGAGCGATAATATCAACCACTCCGAAAAATGGCTCTACAGGAGAGTTCGTAACATACATGTCCGCAGCGGAAGTCAATCCTCCGGAAGAGGAAACAGAGACCTCTTCGAACCAGTCGACAACTGGAAACCAGACAGTCAACGCCACGGCCTAACAACCTGGTCCTTTGTGCTGAGGTGAACGGTTTCTTAACTAGGCCTGAGAAATTACCGTACAGATGCGGGAAAATATTCAGCAAGCGGTAGAACATAGAGCGTTTACGGCTGTATTCTTACTAGTTGTAGCGGTTGCCGTCGCAGGCAGTATTTCAGCTACATCATTTTTCAGCTCCTCTGAATCCGGCCAGCTAGCCGCCGAATACCGGTTCGATAAGGGTGCTGGAGATACGGTTGTAGATGCCGCTGGCGACAACGATTTAGCGGTCAACGGAGCGGACTGGACGAGTGGAGTTGAAGGAAAGGCTCTCAGTTTTGATGGTAGCAGCTCTGCTACAGGATCTCTTGACGTCGATACCTCGGAAATTACACTAAGCTTCTGGATGCGTGAGGACGGTACGACCGACAACTGGAGTGACTTCGTAAATATTGACGGCAGTAACGGCAGGATAACTCCGGAATACGCTAACGGCAATATACATATGGTCATAAGGCAGAACGGCGATAATTACGATGCGCCTCAGACCTCCGTAGAAAACGGCTGGAACCACTACACACTTGTACTATCATCTTCCCGCGGTATCAGAAGAACCTACAAGAACGGAGAACTTATAGGAGAACACACCGAATGGCCAGGATTCCAATCCAATCAGATAACGTTAGGCTCCGGGACAACCTCCTCCCTGGATGCTGTGAAAGTATACACACAGGCATTGAATCGGTCTTATGTGAAAACACTTTACAACCAGGGATCCTGGCGAGTAGGAAACGACGGTGTCTCTGAAGAGCCATCTCAGATTCTAGATATCAGCTTCCAGGAGGAAAACGCCACACACGTTTTCGATACCTCAGGACAGAACAACCATGGAATCAAAATGGGCGGCGTGACACAGGAGCCTGCTTTAAACTGTAAACTAGGTCGGTGCCACAGCTTTGACGGGAATGATGATTATCTAGAGATTCAGGTTCCGGAGTATCCTTCAGATGATTCTCGGAACGATTCTTCAAATCCGGTAACTATTATGGCATGGATTAAGACGGATGTTGGCAGTCAGGATTCGGCCATAGCCGGCAGATTTGATTCGGGAGGATCTCATTGGGAAGACTGGGGATCGGGCCTAAAATACGTAGACGGAGAAATCGCTGTAATGGGCAGAAATGGTTACATGGATACAAATAATCCTTTACTGACTCATAATGTCACAGAAGGAGAATGGCACCACATTACAGGTGTAACTAGGACAGATGAAGGAAGATTATACGTTGATGGCAAATTAGTTGAATCCGGCGACTTAAGTGCTGGTTACTCGTATGACTTCTGTATAGCTGCTCAATGTAATGATGGAGAAAGCCATCATTTTGAAGGTGAAATCGACCAAGTCAAAATCTTCAACCGCGGCCTATCCCAACGGGAAATAATCGAAGAAACACAGGGCTTGCATGACCTTAGTACTGTTCTCGACCTCCGATTTGACCAAAACGGAGGCGATAAAGTCTACGACTACTCAGAGAGAGACAACCACGGTACACTTCAGCCGAATGAATCTGCTGGTCCTAGCTGGGTCGACGGTTTGACAGGGAATGCGTTGGAATTTGATGGGTATAAGGGAAGTAATATGGTTGAGGTAGAAGAGCCTTACACTAATTTAGAAACAGGGTATTCTTTGTCTTTTTGGATCTATTTTAGAGATGGAGTAAGGTACGGAACGGATCCGGGCGATTGGGCAGGAATATACTCTGGTCTGAATGGTGTTGAAAATAACAGGTTATATCTTAAATCAGATGAGGCTCTAATTGATCTTGTTATAGAAGGAAATGAAAGCCGTCATACGCCGAATTTTCCCAGCATAAAGAACAGATGGGCGCATTTTGTAGTTAGGTATGATGGCAATCATCTGAAACTGTTTGTAGATGGTAATGAGGAGTTCTCAAAGGAATTATCAGGTAAGTTAGATGAGGGTTCATCGCGATTTTTACTGGGTTATCAAAATACTACTTATTGGCTGGATGGTTTATTGGAAGATGTTCGGATGTACCCCTATGCCATTTCTAAATCTAAGATTGATCGGCTGTACGAACAGGGCAAGTCTCGTGTTGGCTCTTCCTCTGGTTCAAGCTCTACTGGGCTTCAGAAAGGCTTGGTTCTCTCCCAGACCTTCGACCATGTGGAGACCTGTGGAGGGTCTGATACTGTTAGCTGTCCGTCGGGTATGAACGGTGAGGTCGCCGTCGATGAAAGCGGAAGAGCGAATCACGGGGAGATCGTGAGTGATCCGGTTGAAAGAGGAGCTGGAAGCTGTAAAGTCAGTAAATGTCTTGGTTTTGAGGGAGATGATAAGGTCGTTATGGATGGAAATCTTGGTTTCAACGGAACTCCTAACTACACGGTTTCTTTCTGGTCGAAACCGGAAAGCTACAGCGGAAACTATAACCGGCTTGTATCGACTGAGGACTCTGATCGCGCAGGCTGGAGTGTCCTTAGAGCCAGTAATGCGAACACATTGAGCTATGAGCGTAGAGCAGATGATGGGTCATGGGAAGGCGCCGTAGGAATAAGTTATACTCCTGATGAGTGGACGCATTTTGTATACCATTTTGTGAACGATACTGCCTATGGCTATAGAAACGGCGAACTTGTTAACGCTGCGAGTGTTGGCACGATAGGTAATACAAACTCCAGTCTCGCTATCGGAGCTCGTCCTGAGGCAGGTTCTCATTGGGACAGCCCGGTAGATGAATTCAGAATATACAACCGCTCTCTTTCAAATCAAGAGGTCTGGAGTCTTTACACTAAGGGAAGAGATCATTCGGCTGGCAGGATGGCAGGTCCGGCAGCGTATTATCCTGTACAGACTGAGTCCTCCCCTCTAAGAGATGTTTCCGGTGAAGGCAATAGCGGTGATTTGAATCTTCTCGGTGAGGCAGGAACCTTCAATACCAGTGACGGAGAATGGAAGACGGTTAGGTTTGAGAGAAGCTACGCTGATCCTGTGGTTGTAGGTACTACCAACACTCATAACGGAGAACCTGCTCTTTCCTTTGAAGCCAAAAACGTCCGGTCTAATCGGGCGGAGATGCGTGTATGTGAGTCGGAGGCCGGGCAGGCGGAAGGATGTGACACTCATGGAACGGAAAGAGTCGGTTACATGGTGATTAATGCTAATGCGACTGAAGATATACCGGGTATTGAGGCAGGGAGCTTCGAGATTGACGGGAACCTGGATTTTAATACTAACACGGTTTCTTATTCGGAAAGTTTTTCGTCTGCGCCGGTAGTTATGGCCAATGTTAACTCTGATAACGGAAACAATCCTGTTGAGGCCCGTGTAACTTCTTATTCGAACTCTAGTTTCACTGCCGGTATCTGTTATCAGAACTCTTTGAATGGATGTGAGGACCATCCTTTCGAGGAGGTTGGATGGGTTGCCGTTGAACCCGGGAACGTTCCTTTCGAACAGCATTTCGAAGTTGGCTCCACAGGCACGGTTGTTGGAAACTCTAACTGGGAGCCACAGTCGTTCTCAACTGCTTTCTCCGAGACACCTGTAGTCACGGCAACGACTTTATCTGTGAACGGCGCTCAGGGATTGCTGATAGATGAGGTTAGAAACGTTGATACATCGGGCGCAGAAGTCCGGTACTGTGAAGCCGAAAACGGAGATAGCTGTAATGGACATAACAATGAAGATGTCGGATGGTTCGCCGCGGAAAAAGGGCTGCTGACTTATTCCAATGGAAACTTCCCGCGGTATGTGGATACTGAAAGAGGCAAGGCACTTGAGTTTGACGGCGTTGATGATTACGTCCGAATACCGGATTCCTCTACGCTCAGCGGCGGCCCGGATGCTACGATAACAGCCTCGACGTGGTTCAAAACGCCTTCGTCATCTAATACTCAGAGAATCTTGGAAAAACAGTGGGGTGCAGGTAACGGTGACTGGGGGATGATGGTAAGGGACTCGGAACTCGAATATTACAGTGAGAACATCGATGGTGTACAGGACTACACGCTTGACGGAGGTGACGTAGAGCCAGGTAAATGGCATAACGGAGCTTTCGTGCTAAACCAGCCAGAAAACAGTTTGAAACTTTATCTTGACGGTCGACTCGTGGCTGAAGACAGTTCAACAGGTCTGATAAGCAGAGACACATCAGGTAATGTTTATATCGGAGCAATGGTCTACAACAACCAGAATCCGCAGGCCTACTTTAACGGAACTATTGATGATGTCAGAATCTATCCTTACGCTCTCGGCCGCGAACAGATTCAAACCGTTATGAACAACGGCGGGGTATCTGTAAATGGATAAAATAAGTTTTTCTCTCCGTAAAACAGAGCTGGCCACCGTATTGGTTGTTTTACTGGTTCTAGCTGCCGGAGTGGCTTTGGCTTCGGAGTCATTTTTGACCTCGGGTTCTGAATCCGAGCTTGTAGCCGAGTACCGTTTCGATAAGGGTGCCGGTGACTCGGTTAGAAACTATGCTGGCGGCGGAGACATTATGGTTGACGGTGCCTCGTGGACTGAAGGTTTAGAGGGTAAAGCGTTAAGCTTTGACGGCTCGGACGATAATCTCGATCTGACAGGTAATAATCTTAGACTTGAGCCAAATACGACTGTCTCGGTCTGGGTTAACTCGGAAGATCTTGGAAGCCCGGGCCATGAGATGTCGCCGGGTCTTTTCTCCGCGAACGCCGCAGGATCATGGGATGGATACGTCACATTCGCCGATCAAGGCAACGGTATGGCTCAGCTACGTTACGAGGACAACAGCGGCAGCCAGAAACGCTCGGATAACTTCCGGTTCAACAAGAACGGCTGGATACACGTAGCGATCGCAATGGACGGGAACGGTAAACCATACTTCTACATCGATGGAGAAAACGTCGGTACCGATTCAGCCTCCGGAAACATCGATCTAAACTACTTGGGCGTTGGATACAACGGCGCATCTGATAACGGCGCTCTCAAAGGAGAGATCGATAAACTGAAAATCTATTCCCGTAACCTCTCGATCTCGGAGATACGTACTTTGTACAACAGAGGCTCATGGTCTATGGGAGGATCTGATTCTATAAACTATGCTTTCAGCGAAGGCTTTGAAAACTACGGAGCAGGAAGCTCGATAGATGGAGAGAATGGCTGGTCATACAGCTCGGAATGCCAGTCACGTACCTGTGAAATCGCTGGCAGAGGCGAGTCCGGCGCAAAAGGATTTTTACAGGAAGGTTCGGGAGATCTCTATCCGGATGGGATGATTAAAACTTTCGATAAACCTTTGAGAGGTGAGATAACGGTTGAAGGAGAGTACTGGGAGAAATCCGTGCCGAACTACGATGGAAATTTCTGGGTCCAAGCATGTGATGGGACAAACCTCGCAGGGATCGGCACGGAGAATCCTGAGTTCGAAGCCGATGTTCTAGGCTCGGAGGCATA
The DNA here is from genome assembly GCF_029207735.1 of Candidatus Nanohalococcus occultus. Lineage (NCBI taxonomy): Archaea > Nanobdellati > Candidatus Nanohalarchaeota > Candidatus Nanohalococcus > Candidatus Nanohalococcus occultus. The sequence goes on along the minus strand of NZ_CP104395.1, from coordinate 713,823 downwards.
CCTCAACAACCCTGGCGCAGCCTACGAACAGTGGACACACGTTAAAATGGATTTGGATACTCGTACGGGTCAGGTAAACTTTTCTTGGTCGCAGGATAACTCCGGCGCCTCCGATACATACAGTGATAACTTTGGAACGGGATACAGCATCTGTAAATTCGGTGTCGGACCTGGAAACCGATGGTACATCGATGATATATCTATCGAACAGAAGTCCTCGAAAGTCATGGATATCGGTTTCGATGAGAAAAATACTACACACGTCTATGATACAAGCGGAAAAGAGAATCACGGTCTGCCGAGCGGGGCTGTCCAAGAGTATGCGAACAGTTGTCGGAACGGACGCTGTTACAGCTTTGAGGGCAGTGATGACTACATTGACTTACCGGAGACCGCGGATCTAGCTCAAAACGATGATTCATTTACTGCTTCGGCCTGGATAAATGTTCCTGAGTCCTGTTCTACGAGCGGAGGGATTTTCGGATACGGTAACTGGGGTTCGGGCAATAACGTAAATGCGTTCAGAACCTCGAATGATTGCTCGGATATACGTCATTATTTCTGGAGTAACGATCTTTCAACTTCGGGTTTACAGGTAAACGATGGAGACTGGCATCATGTAGCGGTTTGGTACAATGGAACGCACCGCCGAATACTCGTTGATGGTGTGATAGAAGCAAAAGATATGCCCGGCTCCGTCGATATGTCCGTACAGGATGTAAATTTGGGAGTAACGAACAATAATGAGTACTTCAACGGCAGGATAGATGATTTCAAGTTCTTCGATAGAGCCTTAACGCACTCAGAAATAATAGAGACAGCAGGGATCGAATCTCAAGGAGCCGTTGTTGACATGCGGTTTGATTCGGGAGGCGGTGACCGCGTGGTTGATCTTTCCGGTAACGGGTTCCACGGAGTTATCACTGGTAGCTCGTCCGCTCCTAAATGGGCGGAAGGCATCAGCGGAAACGCGTTGAACTTTGATGGCTCGGACAGGTATATCGATCTCGGCTCTGATGTGGTGCCAAAGACAAGTTACACTAAATCCGTATGGGTGAAGACAACGGATTCCAGCGCAGGAAATGTTGTCAGCGGCGATAACGGCCAGCATGTACTGTACCTTAACGGCGGAGATATCGAAGTATCGAACACCTGGGGTTCATCTGTCTTCTCCGCTAAAGCAGACTTCCACGACGGCAGCTGGCACAACATAGTGGTTACATACGACGGATCGACAGGGAAGGTATACATGGACGGCGAGCTTCTGAACTCCGGCGCCCTACAAGACGTACCTTCAAACTCAAAGACATACATTGGACGTTACAACGCTGGCAACTACTTTACCGGTAAGATCGATGAGGTAAAGATCCTGCCGTTTGCTTTAGGTCAAAACAGGATAAAAGAAGCTTATTCAAACAGGAAATCGGTTGTAGGCGCTAACGCTCAGAAAGACCTGGAAAAAGGTCTTGTAATCGATCAAAACTTTGATAACATCGAGACCTGCGGCCAAGAAGATACAGTAACCTGTCCTTCCGGTATGACGGGAGAGATAGCGATTGATGAAAGCGGAAACACGAATCACGGCGAATTAATAGATACTACGGTCGAGCAGAAAGCCAGTAGATGCTTGAAAGGTGGCTGCGCTGGCTTTGACGGCTCCGGAGATCATATTGAAGTCTCGGACAGTTCGAGCCTGGATCTCTCCGATGAAGCAACTTTTTCCTCATGGGTCAAACTCGATTCCTACGGTACAAGTAGCGGCAACATACTGGCTAAAGGCGGTAACAACGCCTACCGGATGAGGATAGAAACTGACGGAGAGGCATGGCTCTTGGTAGCGGAAAACAACACTATAATTAGAGGCGGAGATGTACCGCTTGGAGAATGGACACACGTAGTTGGACGGGTTAACTCCGGACAGAACCTCAGTCTTTTCCTAAACGGCAAACAGGTTGCCTCCAAATCCGTGGCCGAGGGCTTGTTGGCTAACAATGAACTGCTGTACATCGGATCCCAGCCAAATTATGACGAACACTTGGATGGTAAAATCGATGAGTTCAAAATCTATAACCGCTCACTTTCAGATAAAGAAATCTGGAGTCTTTACACAGATGAAAGAGATCGTTCCGTTAGTATGCCTGGCCCTGTCGCCAGCTACAGGTTCGATGCCGCTCCTCGTGTGTGTATTTTAGATCAGGGTTCGTTTGGTGATGGCGGATGGCAGGGGCCGTCAGCCACTTCGCTCAAAAATACTTTGGACTCAGAGGGTTGGAGAACCAGGTACGTCCAAGTCGGAGATATAACACAGGATGGCTGGCGTTCATGTGAGATCATAGTGTTCCCAGATGGTGAGCGTTATCCGGCCTTTGACAAGTCTGAAGACTTTTGTAACGCTGTAAACGGTGAAGGCAGCGAACACGATGTCTACAGCGAGATGAAAGAGTTCATGAGTGATGGAGGTCTCTGGGTGGGTACATGGGGAGCAGGCCTTTGGAAGCCGAAGGCATGGGACGGTGACAGCTGGGAAAGTTATCAGAATAGCTGCTCTCAGTACAGTGGAGATGGCCTATACTCCAGAGGCGGTCAGGAGAGATGTTCTGATCTTGGTTATAGCTGCTGGAGCAGCACTTCCTATGATTACAGTGTTAACAACTCTGTTTTACCTGCTGCTCCGGGGACTATCTCGTCTACGTCTCAAAATTATAGATGGGCTAACGGCTTTGACGTGAATGTTTTACAGGCATACAATAGCACGAGCGGAGATACTTCGGACAGTAAGTTCGTAGGAATTGAATCAGTTGGAAGAGGATACTACTTCCATCCTGGAAGTAATGCTGTTTTTACGCCTTCTGATTATCCAAATGCCGATGAGGCGTGGAACAACCTGCTGACATGGTATTCAGGCGATGGCAAACAGAGATTCTGGGACTCTGTCGAACAAAACAATGGAGAGATCCCGAACATGGGCGATCCGGTATATCAGCTACAGGACAGTAGGTCTTCGCTGAAATTCGACGGGGAAAACGATGTGATAGAGGTACCGCATCAGGACAGTCTCCGAGTTTCCAATACCGGAGAGTTCACTATCACCGGCCACATCAGGCTACAGGATACTTCGGTGGAAAACTGGAAGAGAGTGCTGGAAAAAGGAGGATACAGTACTGGAGGATACTCGGTTCAGAGAGGCAATCCGGCGGATAATCCAGAGAATGATAAAATCCTCAAATTCTATTTTGCCGATCCGGACGGCTGGGAGAATCGTATAATCATAGCTAATGCTTCCGACAATGCTCTCGATGAATGGCATAGCTTTACGGTGACTATCGAGGACGGTACGGTCACAACTTACTTTGATGGTCAGAAGACGAATCAGGAAACAGGCTGGGCTTACACTCCGACAGATATTCCTTTATGGATAGGTGCTGCGAACTCTGATGGCACGAACTCACTTCAGGGAAGCCTTGACAGTTTGAAGTTCTATCCTGTCGCACTGACCCCACAACAGGTCAGGAACGATGCGCTTACAGACGGGGTGCGTGCCGGTGGCTGAGATGTCGCAAAACCGTTTAAATCAGCGTCGAAAAAACCGTTCTGAAGGGTATCCTGATTTGAGTAAGCGAGTAATCCGGAATCTTGTTTTGGCAGCGACAGCAGTGTCTTTGGTTTCTACAGCTTCAGCTATAGACATTAACTCTTCAAATGCCTTACAGTACTACGGGGACAACGATCTGGACTTTGAAGTCTCTGAAAACGGCGATACCAAGATTACAAACGGCGGACTGAATATTACAGGGATCGCAAACTTCACGGACTCGGGTATTTCGCTTTACCGACCGTTATCCGTAGAATCATCCGGTCCTTTAAGCGTACAGAACGGCATCGATCTTACAGGAACCGGTTCGAATACAATTGATTCGTACTCGACGTTCTATCTTTCCACCTCGGGTTCGCCCAGCGATATAGTGCTGGATCCAAGCGGAGTAGTAGGTACAACCTCCACGCTCGATATGGGAGGTAACAACATCACCGACATCGGCGGCCTACAGGACTGTGGAGCCAACGAATTCATAAACGGCAACGGAGAATGTGAAATCGATACAGATACCGATACCGACAACCAGGACCTGGCGGATGTACTTTCTCAGGGGAACTCTGCCGGAAGCAATAACATCGATTTGAACAGTCAGGATATAACGAATGTAAACGATATTTTCGTGGAAAATAACATCGAGATGACCTCGGAGAATACTAATGAGAACTCAATTGATTTCAGCGCCAGCCGGTTCCTTATATACGATTCTGTAAACGGTCAGGAGGAGCTAAGGGTCAATCGGGATGGAAACGTGGACGTCCCGAACGGGGATGTCCGTATTTCCGACGGGGCGTTGGTCTCGGAGTCCTCCAGTACGGACAGCAACTGGCTTCAGCTTCGTAGATCCGGTTCGACTAAATGGAACGTGTACCCGGATTCCGGCAGTACAGATGCTTTAACGTTCGAAGACGATGGCGCGTCCGGAGAAGTACTCCGCCTGAAAAGAGGGGGAAATGTCGAGATTCCGAATGGGAATCTTCAGATGAACGGTAACCGGATTGAAGGTGTCGGCGGCAGCAACCTCAACTTCGGCGGTAACGACGATGAAGATATACAGATTAACGTTGAGGCGCCCGGGGAGTACGAAGTACGACGTAACGGTTCAAGAGTATACTATGTGGACGATGATCTGGTTCTGGACAGCGGGAATATTGATGCCGGTGCCAACGACATAAACAACCCTGGTCAAGTCGATGGAGTTGATTTAGACAATCCTGGTAATGCTATTACGTTGTCTGGAAGCCAGTATGCTGTTGCGTCCGGGAGTATTGATGATAACGAGATTGCGGATAACACGGTGGATAACTCGGAGATACAGAACAGCGGTGATTTCACTTTCAACAGAGTCAGTCTGAACGGCCGATTAGACATGATCAGCGGAAAAGGATCGAACAATATCTACGATGACGGTGACCTAGTGGTTGACTCGGATGACAGCATTGAGTTCGCTGACTCCGGAACCACCTACATGGAGATAGGTACTGGAGCATCAGCAGGTAACACGCAAATAAGCGATACCGGAGAGGTCACAACTCAGGGCCGATTGGATGTTAACACAGATGGAGGGGAGATCAGTGATGATTCAGGTTCCTCGATGGACGTCCAGAGTAACGGGAATGTGGTGGTGACTCTCGGATGAAACGAATACTGGTACTTCTGACTGCGGCTTTGATCCTGAGTTCAGGAGCGGCGGCGAAAAACTTCACGGTGGAAGATTCTTCAGGCAACCCGCTTTTCCAGGTGAACGGTAATACAGGGGAAAAACAGTTGAACAATGGGGCGGTCAATATTTCCGATGGCGAGCCGATCGCGGCTTTCAGCCAGTCAGGCATCCGTTTCGATCAGCCATTGTCTTTGAACTCTCCGGGCGCATTGAGTGTTCAAAACGGGATTGATCTGACCGGTACTTCAAGTAATACTATTGATTCGTACTCGACGTTTTACCTCTCGACATCCAGTGGCTCCCCGAGCGATATCGTCTTACAGCCAACCGGTGAGGTCGGAGTTGATTCAAATCTTTCAACCACGGGCAACATTGACATACAAGGTAACACTCTGGAAGGCGTCGGCAACTTAGTTGATGAGACAGGTACAGCTTGTGGTGCCAACGAATTCATAAACGGTAACGGCCAGTGTGAAGTTGATACAGACACTGATACAACTAACACAGAAGATGAGATCGAGCAGGCGATCTTCGATACCGGTGACAACGACCAAGGAAACCTGGGGCTTAACGGCAACGAAATCGTAGACACACAGGGATCGGTTACACTCGGCGGCGGAGACGTCGACATACCTGACGGAGACTTCTACCTGAACGGTGACGGCCGACAGATCAGACTCTCATCGTCCACGGAAAACATACAGAACTCAGGAAGCATAGCCTTCGAGGAAGGATCGACATCCTCCGGTATAAAACTACAGTACGATGGGGTCGGTCCGGACAACGGAGCGCTGCGTATACAAGACATGGGAGACAGTGATGAAAACCTAGCGATAATCGATAGAGGAGGAAACCTACAGGTTCCTAACGGCGATGTAACTATTGGAAGCAGCCAAAATATTGAGGAACAGGGAACCAACGCAATGTTAGATTTTAAAGGAAATGCTAACGAGTTTTACAGCATCAATACTCCGGGAGGCGGTTCAGGCGCGTGGGGTATCTATGATACAGCCAACGGCCAGAGAATCACTGTCTTCAACGAAGGTGGAAATGTTGAAATTCCTAACGGAGATGTAGATGTAAACGGTAATGATGTCCGGCAGGTAAGTCAGGTAAGCTTTAACTCTGATGAGGAGATAACTGGTTCAGGGGACCTCTGTTTAGGTGATCGATGCGCGTGATGAAGAAAACTAAGTTACTGGTTGTCTCGGTTCTGGTATTTACGGCTTCAGCTTCAGCTATCGACTTCAACGACACCGAAAGCCTGGATTACTGGAGCGATAACACTTTAGACTTCAGAGTAAACCCGGATGGAACCGTTCAAGCGCAGAACAATATTAACTTGAATGGAAACACTTTACAGAACGCTAACCTCGAGGCTGGAAGTGTTGATGAAGGAGAAATTAACCAGAATACTTTGGATGATTCGGAGATCGAGGATAACTCGTTGACGGAAAGTTCCTTGGCTGCTGACAGCGTAGGGTCTTCAGAGCTGATGGATAACTCTGTTAGTAACTCGGAGATCCAGAATACCGCGAGTTTCACCTTTGACGGTATAACTAACAACGGAGATCTGGACATGAGTGGCAACGACATTGTTGGTGCGAGTTCGCTTCAGACCGTAGGTACGAATGCTGAGAAACGTTATGATTACTCTTATGATCAGGGATCTGATGAGTCCACTTACTATCATTACCTTGGCGAGGCCTCCGATCAGAGCGGTATGTTGTACGTAACCGGCTCCATCGGTGGTCATGAAGAAAGTCAGGGTAAAGCATACATAGAACTGATAGTTAACTCTCGCGGCCAGCAAGTTATCACGGGCCGGGTTAACGGCCAGCTAGGAACAAGCGCGGACATAGTTGCCTACAACGATGCCGACAGCAACACGGATATCTATCTTAAGACTGACAAGTGGGCGCAGATCCAGTTAACATACGGTAAAACCGGCTCCTCATCTCTCAACACTGCTCCGTCCCCAGATACGACCGCTCCGTCAGGAACACTTCAGTATAATCTCTCTCAAGACGTTGAAAACCAGGTTGATTACAGCGGAAACCTTGATTTAAACGGTAATACTTTGGAAGATGTCGGCGGCCTACAGAACTGTAACAGCAACGAGTTTTTGAACGGTAACGGAGAATGTGAGACAGATACAGATACCGATACTGACAACCAGGATCTAAGCGAGGTTCTTGCTCAAGGAAATAGTGCTGGTAGTTACAGTATCAATATGAATAGCAATGGTCTGGCTGATGTTGCCTCGATTGATGGCGGAGGGGATGCTGTACAGGTAACAGATTCTCTTAGCCTGAATAACAATAATTTGGATGATGTGAATCGTATTTTGATGGCGGATGCCGGGCCGGATGGTAAACTGGGTTTTAACGGCGCAGAGATTTATGAAGCACCCTTGGATGACTCGGACAGTCCGGGAATGCTTCAGCTTGTCAACGACGGCGGTATAGCTTTCGAGCCTAGCAGTGACGGGACAACAGCGGCAACGTTTACAACGTCAAATAATCTGAATATGCGTTCTAATAATATTGTTAACACGAACCAGATCGATGGTGTTGATATAGACAATCCTGGTAACGCTCTTACGTTGTCTGGTGACCAGTACGCCGTGGCTTCTGGCAGCATTGATGATAACGAGATTGCGGATAACACGGTCGATAACTCTGAGATCCAAAACAGCGATAACTTCGCGATGAATCAGTTAGATGTTAATGGAGTCAGTGGATCTGCCTCAACTGATGGAGGGACAGGTATTGGAGCGCCTGCGGTTTATACAAGCATAATTGAAGCCCGTAACGAGAAAGGCGGTCAGTCAACTTATCTTGAGCTTGGAGCGGACGGATACCACGGCTCGATCGGAAACGATGATATAGGATTTGTGACTCAGGGGAACGTCCAGGCGATGGTAAGTGATCAGGGCAACTTCGGTATAGGTACTACTTCTCCTTCTGATCCGCTTGATGTAAACGGCGATGCCACGATCAGAGGCGACCTTGATGTGTTCGGATCGATCACTAATACGAACGTAAGCGATCTATCGGTGAACGGAAGTATCTTGCCTCCGGAGGGCTACAGCAGCACGTTCGATGTAGGTTCTTCTTCCAGAGAATGGAGGGATGGATACTTCTCCGGGACGGTCTATGCCTCGAACTTCCAGGATGCGGGTACCGGAGACTCCATCAGTGATACCTACGTAGATGAAAGCGGAGACACCATGACCGGGGATCTGGATCTAAGCGATAACCAGCTCAGAAATCTTGACCTACAGAATGTTAACGGCATTGAGATGGATGGCGATATTTACGGAAGCGGCATAGATATAGGCTTGCGGGAAGTGGGCAGTATCGTAGGGCCGAAGAACGGCGATACAGACCTGAACCTGCGGACTCAGGGCGATGGAACACACGTTGTATCTGTCGAGGACGGCAGTACTGCGGGAAACATAGATATAATGCGGTTTAACGAGGGAACACAGGAAGTCGATGTGCCTAACGGCAATCTTGATCTGAACGGCAATTCCTTGATGGATATCGGCGGCCTACAGAACTGTGGCGCCAATGAATTCGTAAACGGAAATGGAAACTGTGTGACAGATACTGATACGGACACACAGGACTTGGCGAATGTTCTATCCCAGGGCAATAGTGCCGGCAGCAACAATATTGACCTAAATGAAAACCAGTTACGTAACGTAGACAGCATACAGGACGGTTCGGGAATAGATACCATTCGACTGGATGGTTCGAATAATATTGTAGTACCTAACGGACAGATCAACGTAAACAACCAGGGAGAGGCCGCAGTCTTCGGAACTGGCGATCACGCCAAACACTACGTGCGTTTCCGGGGTGACAGCGGGTTTGGTTCCACTGTAGGATACACGGATTCTATAGGCAACGGCGCTACCTTGATTCAGTCGGGTGACGGCAAGCAGGTCGCTATAGCAGTCGATAACGGCACGTTCGGGGGCGGAACAAATGCTTTGGTCGCTGATCCGAACGGCGACGTTAATATTCCGAGCGGCGATCTCAACATGAACAGTAACACGCTTCAGAACGTGAATCTCGAGGCCGGAAGTGTTGATGAGAGTGAGATCGCTCAGAACACGTTGGATGACTCGGAGATTGAAGATAACTCTTTGACCAGTGTTTCCTTGGCCGCAGGATCAGTAGGTGACAGCGAGATACAGGATAACACGGTTGATAACTCCGAGATAGAAAACAGTGCCAGCTTCACGTTTGGAGGTGTCACGACTCAAAATGGAGATGTCACTATTAACGGGCCTACAGAGTCGCCGATCAACGCAGGACCGTTCAGTCAGAACACCAAACAGAATACTATCAGTTTCAGCGCGGCTGGAGGTAGCAACGATCCTGGGTACATAACTCATGAGACTAACGGCGATCAGGGCAATACAGGTGTCTTACATCTGGCACCTAGTGATGATAACGCATTCCGTGACTACGTTGCGATCCACGGTACCGACGATCCAGCATCCCTCAAGCTCCATACTGACGGCAGCATCACAGGTATCTCCGGGTTAAACGGCTGTGGTGGCAACGAGTTCGTAAACGGGAACGGAAACTGTGAGACTGATACAGATACGGATACCGATAACCAGGACTTGGCAAACGTACTTTCACAGGGCAACAGCGCTGGCGGCAACAGCCTGGACATGAACTACAACAGTATTGATAACGTCGGCAATTTGAATGTCTCGACTTCCGGCAGCCAGATCGCTGAGTTCTCCGATACAGGCATAACACTCAGCCAGCCACTGAGTGTTGAAAGCTCCGGTCCGTTGAGTGTGGCAAACGGACTTGATCTAACAGGTACAAGCACCAACACGATTGACTCTTACTCTAACATGTACCTGACAACATCCAGTGGCTCCCCGAGCGACATAGTTCTCGATCCAACCGGAACGGTAGGAATAGATGCTAACGCCAGTATCGTCGGAGACCTGGATATGCAGGGCGGAACGGTTGAGAATGCTAACTTGGAGGCAGGTTCAGTTGATGAGAGCGAGATCGCTCAGAATACCTTGGATGACTCGGAGATCGAAGACAACTCATTGACGGCAGGAAGCATAAGCGCCAACACTATGGGTAACGGCGTTATCAACAACGCAGATAGCTTCACCTTCGGAGGAGTGACCACGAATGGAAATCTCGATGTTAATGAAAACTCAATTACAGGGGTGGATGATTTACAGGATGGTTCTGGTACAAGCACAGTAAGCTTTGATGGCAGCAACAACGTGGATATTCCGAACGGGAACTTACGGTTGGCTGATGGCGGTAAGATCGAAACCAGTTCTGCTGACAACAGACAGATTCTGTTCAAGCAAAACGGAGACGGCGTGTCTCTCGAGACCTCCGGTTCGGGAAGTGGCTACATAAGATGGTACGATAAAAACGCGGGTCAGGAGATAATTCGAGGCGATGAAGGAGGAGACGTTCAAATTCCCAACGGCAATCTAAATGTAAACGGCCAGCTGTCCGTTGGTTCCACGGAGTGTAACACCGGACAGTACCTTGATGGCGATGGGACATGTACCTCGGTGACAGGGGAAACCTCGGGAGAGTACGTAGATGAGGCCGGAGATACGATGAGCGGTGACTTGGATATGAACAGTAACAAGATACTGAACATTGGATCCGGCAACATTGACTTCGATCCGTCCGGAGCCGGGGACATCAACCTGAGAGGTAATGAGATCAAAAACGGCAACATTGTTCAGGCAGATAACTTGATCGCTGGTTCCTACTCTACAGGTACTTCGAAAGTTGATGGCAACGATATCTACGTCCAAGACGATGTGGAGGTCGGCGGAGACTTTGTAGGGGCCGGAGCAGACGTTGCGGAGAAAATACAGAATGAATCCCGGCTTGAGCCGGGAACGGTTGTCCAGATCTCCGGTAACATGAGCATTGATGCAACGGACGGAAAACATGATACGGATGTCGCAGGGGTCGTCTCGACCGATCCAGCGATGATAATGGCTAAGGAAAGAGGTGGCGTGCCTGTAGCTATGACGGGAACGGTTCCGGTCAAGGTAACAGTCGAGAACGGGAACATCATGCCTGGAGATATGCTGACAACATCTTCAGAGAATGGAAAAGCAATGAAATGCGGAGATATGGAAAACTGTGAGGGATCGGTCATCGGTAAGGCAATGCAGCCAGCGATGGAGGATTCAAAGATCAAGATGCTTATCTCGATGAGTTAGAGGAATATGAAATACAGAATACTTGGAACCGCAGCAGCTGTAAGCTTTTTACTGGCAGCAGGAAGCTTTACGTACAGTGTCGAACAGCCAGGCTGGAATGAACAGATGATTGCCAACAACACGTATGGAAAGTTCGTTGAAATCGATTCCTACAGTGATTCTGTAGGCATCGCGTATATACAGTCTAAGGACTCCGGTCTTGTATTCGAGGAGCGCAGTTTTTCCACGCAACTGCCTTTTGTTGGCGGAGATGCTGACTGGCGTAGACAGGTGATCGATAACCGTTCGGAGGTAGGGATGTATCTGTCAGTTGAGTCGGACGACGGCCGTCCGTTCGTTGCGTATCAGGACGGTGATCTCGGCGATGAGAAACTGCTTTTCGCACAGAGACAGGTCGGTCAGTGGAGTTCCACGGAAGTTGACAGTGTCGGTACAGGAGGGGTGTCCGTAGGCATGTATAACTCGCTTTCATTCCTCGAAGGCCGGCCGGTGATACTGTATCATTCGCCTTCACAGGGACTGAAGCTTGCGGAAAGAACAGGCGGCCAGTGGGACAGACAGAGCCTTGAGGAAGGAGAAGGCTGGTTTACTGAAACAGATACGTGCGGCGGTAACTTGCTCGCAGCTTACCGCTCAAGAGACACCGAAGACCTACGGTTCGGCCAGTACGACGGCGAATGGAACTCAGAGAACACAAGCTTCAGAACCCGGTCAGATCTAGATCTTGAGACCGGAGAAGACTGCGGCAGACATCTACTTTACCTCAATGCCTCATCAGATACCGTTGTTTACAAGTCACCGGATGAAAACAAGGAGTTCGCCAACGCATTTTTCACCAGGATGTCTCTCGAAGTCGACGAACAGCCACACATCCTCTACCATGATTCAGGGACAGGGATTGTCTACTCGACCAGAACAGATAACCGATGGCAGAATAAAACACTCCGGGAAGGAGAGGACATCGGACGTTACAACGACATAGAAGTCGATCCGTCCGGAAACATTCACACTGTCTACACAGACGGGAGTAAAGTCTTTTACTCGGTCTACAATGTTGGAACAGTGTCTCAGAAGAGGTCAGCGCTCGATGGCATACGCGCAGTTCTCTCAGCACTGACCTTAGCATTGACAGGATTTATATCCTGGAAAACAAATCTAGCGGCCAGGATAATTGAGAAGGTGAGATCGTGAAGGAAAAAGTAATTGAGAAAGCCGAGAAACGTTCAACGGAGATAATAGCTCTCACATTAATTCTAGGTATTGCAGGAGTCGCAGCACAGTCAGGAAACGGTCCGATACTTTCCGCAGGCTCATCCAGCGATCTCGTAGCCGAATACCGGTTTGATACCGGGACTGGAAATACAGTCTATGATAGTGCTGGCGGTAATGACGGGGATATTAATGGAGCCGGCTGGTCTGAAGGAGTCAGCGGCAAAGCAATGGATTTTTCACAGAACGGAGATCAGGTAACAGTCCCAGATGATCCGTCTCTTGAAGGACAGACTGAAGGCATAACGGTCTCGTTCTGGTTCTACTCGCGTCAAGACAATGTAGGAGACTGGTCAATAGCAATGAGTAAAGGAGCATTCGCAAACGATCCGTACGCTATGATTATGGACAGTGTTACCGGAGATAAGTTCAGATTCGATCCCACGTTGGGCGATCAGTCCGGAAATTACTACCGGGCAAATATAGACAATATTCCGCATAGAAGATGGACGCATCTAGTTATGCGATACGACCCGCAAACTGGAGATATGACTGTTTTCAGGGACGGAAAACTTGGAGATACCACTTCAGTAGGCGACATTGATCTTGCGAGTAACTCTAAAAACCTACAGTTCGGAGAGGGAGGTTCTGGAGGATATATTGATGGTAAAATTGATCAGGCACGGATTTACTCAAATCCGCTCTCTGATTCCGAGATAAAGACGCTTTACAACCGAGGATCTTGGCGTATTGGCTCAGAGGGAAAAGACAGCGAATCAAATATAATGGATCTTAGCTTCCAGCATCAGAACTCGACCCATGTCCTCGATACCTCGGGCCAGGAAAATCACGGTAGAAAACAAAATGGTATCTCACAGAAAACCATGGTTAACTGTCAGATTGGTCGCTGTGCCAGCTTTGACGGAGCAGGAGGTACAGGAATCGATCTTGATACGGTCTGGAGCGATCATTCGGTGTCTAGGACGTTTATGTTTTGGTTTAAGGAAGGTGAAGGTGTTTCAGCCGGAGACAGGATAATAACACAGGACTGTAACGAATGGTTCTGCCTTAGAAATGAAGGAGAAGACAGTTATAGCCTGTATTATGACGGCGGAAATAGCTACCAGTTCAACATGGATGACTCCGAGTGGCATCATACGTCTCTAGTGTTTAACTCTTCGGCCTCGGAAATAGAACTTTACACTGACGGCCAGCTGGAACAAAACTTCAGCTACAACTCCGGCTGGAGCCATAACGCCCGTCCTGTTGTCCTAGGAGGTAACACTGAAGGCACAGACGATATAACAAGTAATCACTGGGAGGGACGGATCGATGAGTTCAAAGTCTTCAACCAGCCGCTGACCCAGGAGGAGGTAATTCAACAGGCGGAAAATATTGAATCTAGGGGAGCGGTTCTGGATATGCGGTTCAACCGTAATGGAGGTGATAAGGCCTACGATCACTCTGGCGAAGGTAATACAGGGATTTTTCAGCCGGATGAAACTGTGGGTCCACAAAGAGTCGATGGTGTGATAGGGAAAGCGCTTGAGTTTGACGGTTTTGATGATAGAGTTGAACCTGGCCTTGACAGTGTCGGTGACAAACCGGCCCGTCTCACGGTTTCGGCTTGGTATAAGACAGAAGGCAACTACAATGATGACTCATTAGTCTCCGATGAGATAACCGCTCCGGATGAAGGATTTGGTCTAAGACCTGATTCTTTCAGAGTTGGTAGAGGGAACGGAAACGGATACGTTGAAGCATCCGGTAGCCTGATTAGTGGAGGATGGACTCATGTTGTAGGAACTTATGATAATTCAACGGTAAAATTCTATCAGGACGGGGAATTACTAGATCAAACCTCTTTCGCTGGACCTTATTTTAAATCGAGCAGACAGCTTGTTGTAGGTTACAATGCCTGGAGGAACTCAGGTACGTTTGATCAGGATTATGGTTGGAAAGGAGAAATTGATGAGGTGAAAATCTATCCTTACGCTGCTTCTAACGCCCAAGTCAAACAGCTCTACCGTAAAGGAGAGTCTAACATAGGCTCTTCTACAGAATCCGCTTCTACAGGCCTTCAAGAAGGACTTGTACTTGACCAATCCTTTGACCGAGTTGAAACCTGTGGAAACTCCGATACTGTTAGCTGTCCGTCGGGTACGGATGGGAAAGTCGCCGTCGATGAAAGCGGAGAAGCTAATCACGGAGAACTGGTGAACGGGCCAGAAGTGAAAGGTTCTGAGAACTGTAAGTCTGGCAAATGTCTTGGTTTTGACGGAAGTGATGATTCTCTAGACATACCGAATGATGAGGTCTTGAATTTCACTAACTCTGATAATTTCACGTATTCTACCTGGATAAAACGCGAAGATGCGACTAGCGGGGTTATGATCAAAGGACATACTACGTATTCATCAGGGTTTGACCTTTATGCGGGTGATATAAGGTTTGGTGCCAGAGATGGGAGTGGAACTGGTTTAGTGGTACAAACATCGATTGACAAGAAATGGCATCACGTTGTAGGCGTCTTCAACGCTCCGGCTAAAGAAGCCAAACTGTATGTTGATGGAAGGCTCGCAGATACGGATAGTAAGGCGGATTTGAACGATTTCTCAACTACTAGGGGGTTGAAACTAGGCGGCTCTTATAGGATTTCAGGCGCTTCTACGTTTGGAAAAGTAAGCCTTGATCAGGCTAAAATACATGACCGCGCCCTGTCTGAAACCGAGGTCTGGAATCTTTATACGAACGGTAGAGACAGAAAAGATGGATCTGCCGGCCCCACTGCCAAATGGAGCTTTGATTCTGTCTACGGCAACAAGACGTACGATTCTGCGGGCGATAATGATGGAACTGTATATGGTGCGAACCTTACTGCGGGTAAGAGAGGTTCTGCCCTTGAATTCGATGGAAACGATGATTATGTCAGCATAGACGGGATTGAGCAGTTTGATAACAATAACAAGCTCTCTATTTCCGCCTGGGTTAAAAGAAAAGGTCCTGCTGATAGAGCAGATATTCTTAACGCAGGAACTTATGATACTCTTTTGTTTGCTGATGGAGGGAATGCACAAGGTTCAATGTATATTCATGATGGCTCTGACTCCCATATAGTGAGAGGTTACACTATCCCACAGAATGAGTGGCATCATTTAACCGGTACTTATGATGGCTCTACATTGAAAATATATCAGAACGGAGTATTACAAGATTCAAAGTCTGTCAGTGTATCAGTAAGAGATTCTGGTAGCAGCACACGGATATCTGATAGCGGCTCTCTACCTTTCGAGGGAAAGATAGATGATGTGCGTATATATCCTTACGCGCTGTCTGACGGAGGTGTCAAAAATGTTATGAACTCTGGTTCGGCCGGTGTCTCAAGCAGTCGGCAGCGGTACGATGTTCCAAGGGACTGTCAGGAGATTAAAGAAAGGCAGGATTCGACGCATAGCGGCGTCTTCCGGATCGATCCCGATGGCAGTGGCGGTTACTCGCCTTTCGAAGTCTACTGTGAGATGGGAGAGAACGGAGGTGGATGGACACGGCTTTACACTACTAAGGATGGTGCTGTAAGCGGTGATAAGGGATGGGCGTTTGGAGAAAACTCATTCATGTGGGAGTCCGGAAGCGAAGTCAACTTCGGCAACGGTCAGGGATGGGTCTCAAATACAGGTAACAACGAGACATGGTCCATAGGGAAAGCATTTATGTCCAGCTATGAGGGCAAGACTGCGGTATGGGACTATTACAGTGCTAACGGCAATCCTATTCATCCGGCTCAGATCCAGGCACTTTCCGATACAACGGAAGACGGTACTTACTACGTCGGAGACTGGTACACGGATGACATCGATGAGCCGATAACAGATGTCTTCGCGGTCGCTCATCCAAGCGACTATGACTGTGTCTACGGTGGATGTATGACTATATTCCCTTCATCCGATCCAAGTCCTTCGGTCGGCGGCGACTATGTTCTAGGCTCCAACCACGGTTCAGGAGGTACCTGGACAGACTACATTGACTGGAGGAGCTTAGATGATGGAGATATCCCAACACACCTCGGCTTCAGGGACGGTAACGGACGTATAGCACACTGGGGAGAAGGAGACTTCACTCCTGATGGAGGTCACACACTAGAGTTCGAGAACCCGTACTTCTACGCGCGGTAAAAACTGGAGAACTTTTTATCCCAGACTCTCGAAACTGTAGGTATGGATAGTAAAAAACTGGAAAACTGGGTCGGACAGAAACTCGATGACGGCATACAGCCGGAAAGAATCCGTTCAAGTCTTGAGAACAAAGGCTACAGCCCGGAAATAGTGGATAAAGTCATCAAGGAACGGGAAAACAATCTAGACGATCAAAAAGAGGAAGAAGATGGTTTATCTGGCGGCAAAGTCGATCTAAGCACCCAAGAAGTTTTCGATAAGAAAATGGATCGGAAGCTGGCGGATGTAGAGGCCTCGGAAAGCAGTGAAACCGGAGACGCTGGATCTGAGTCGGATAAAGGTCAGAAAAAGGTTCAGGGACCGGGTTTCAGAGAGCGGCTGGGTACGGTGGTTTCTCGGATGGTTTCTGTTGCTGGCACTTACGGAAAACCGGCGGGGATTGCTGTCTTGGTTTTACTCTTTTTCTCGGCGGCCGTGGTTTACGGCCCGCGTTACGTGCCTGAAGACGGTCTTTCGGTACAGACGCCTTCGGTACAGGTTCCTTCCTTTAGCTTGCCGGCTTTGAATCTTCCAACTATTGGTGCTGATAGTACATCTAACGAGCAGGAGAACTCGGAGTTCGAAGAAATCTCGCTTCCGGACCGTCAGCCTCCGGAAGTTGAAGGAGAGACTGTCGAAGTATTCTTGAATGAAAGGCTTGCGAAACCATCCCGGGCATCGATAAAAAGCGGTGATGGTGTCAGGTTTGTCAACAACGCCTCCGGTCCGCTTGAGATGACCTTTGAATCCGAGTTAAAAGGTTTTACGCTTCCCGCCGGTAAATCGTGGACTGTCGTACCGGAGTCGATAACGTATTATGATGCGATCCTGGTGCGGTCCAATGGCACGGTACAGGGATCGATCTACGTTCAGTAATCCTCTGGTGAAGACCTATAAACAAGCGGAGAGAAAAACTTTTCAGGGAACACTGTAGTTCCTTAACGCACTTGAAAACCCTGGGAGATAAACACGTGTCAATTAGACTAGAGCCGAAACACCGGAAACTTTTAGCGTTAACCGCTTTGTTAATTCTCGTAGTTTCAACGGTATCTGCCTCGGAGCTTCAAAATATTGAAAGAATAACTCCGTTCTCCTCCCAGAACATCAATGTAACAGGAACTATAGATATGAGCGGTAACCCGATAATCGGTATCTCCAACCTCGGCGGCTCGAATATTGTAAACTCTGGTAACATTAACTCGGGAGCTGTCTCAGTCAACGAACTTGATACCGGAAGCGTCGACGACCGTTATGTCAACCGCGGAGGCGACGTGATGAGCGGAGACCTCGACTTTCAGAGCAATGGCGGAGTTAACAGCGCTAACTTCCTGAATGTAGGAAGTATAACATCGAACAACGGCGACAGCGATATTCTTTTCCACCAGGGCTTTACAGTAGACGGTGACAGTGGTGGAGACGGCAGCGTAACCCTTGAAACCGGGAATTTAAACATGAATAATAATGATGTGGCTGATTTCAACCAGCTTGTAACAGGTCGTGGAGGCCGCGTAATGACTTTCAACAATCCTAATGGAGGAAACTCAGAGATACGTTTCCGTTCAGGTGAAAACTCGGGAAGTGATTACGGTTACATAAATGCGATCGATGACGTTGATGGCAGCGGAGAGAACTTCGGGCTTGAACTAGGAACGATGAACGACGGAGCCGATGCGAGCAACGACCATATACGGTTGATTCCGGCAGGAGATCTTTACCTGAATCCCGGCGGCAACGACGATAGCAACGTCGGAGAGACAATCCACAACGGCACACTTAACATGGATGGCAATCCGATCACGAATGCGGACTGGAGCGATGCCGGCGATCTAGATGCGTCAGGAAGTATAAACGATTTCTCGGCGGCTAACGATCTGGATTCATCCGGGAGTTTGACGTCCGGTTCGGTCTCGGACAATGAGATTGCGGACAACACCGTGGACAACAGCGAGATTCAAAACGGCGGCAGTTTTACGTTCAACGGCGTGACTCTTAACGCACCTTTGGACACGAATGGCAATCATTTGAACCTTGACGATGGAGATCAGTATATTACAATCCACGACGGTTCCGGTAACTTCAATATAAAATCCGGTATCGATCCTAACAACAATATTGTCGCCGGTACCGGTGGAACACATGTAAGACTCGATGAATCCGGAGGATTCGATGTCAGCGTAGATGAAAGTACAGGAACCGGTAACGCTAAATCGGAGGGCGTCGGTTTTGCCGTTAACGGCGGTCAGGTAGAGATTAGAGACGGTTCTCTCGAGTTAAACAACAATAACATCAACGGAATCGGCGGTTTACAGAACTGTGGCGCCAATGAATTCGTAAACGGAAACGGAAACTGTGAAGTTGATACTGATACAGACACAACTGTTGCCGACGATCAGGATTTGAGCGTTGGAGCCGATCCTGCCGGCGGTGGAGAAACCACTATAGATATTGATAACGGGAATTCAGCAACTTTCACGGATGATAACACTCAGCTGGATGATGTGGCGGCCACCGGCAACGTTGATGCTGGCGGGAACCGTGTGGAGAACGTAGCTGATCCGAACAGTGATGATGATGCGGTTCCAAGAGGGTATGCGGATTCGAGGTATGCTGCTAGCTCCGATTACTTCTGGACTTCGATCTCGCTGGAGACAGGGGATTACAGGATGAGTAATGGAAGCTCTGGGTCCATGACTGTTCCTGGTTCAGGGACTACTAACTGTGATGGCGGAGCATGTATCAGGAACTTCGGCAGCGGTATGTGGGGTATTGAGATGAGTCCGCCAAGCATCGCGTTTGACGAGGCGGATATGCCTGGACGTGTCTGCTGGGGTTACTCAGGAGGGGACAACGAACAGGACAACCAGGGGTGGGGGGCTGGTATAAGATCCACTATAACTGATGATAACGGACACTGTATGCAGGGTAGCTCGATAGGTGGTTCCTGTGCGGCATCCTACCTGTACGATGACAGTACAACATCGCACGATACCTACGGTGTGGTCTGTAAAACACTCGACTAGTAAATGTATAAACAAACAAAGATGAAATATAAACACGGAATGAGGCATTTAGAAGGCAGCAAGGTCTTGGCACTGGTTTTACTGGTAGCTGCTGTAATGATACTTTCAGTTTCCACGGCCGCACAGATACCGCCCGACAGAACGCCCTCAACCCAGTGTTCCGGTAACGAGATTCTACAGGCAGATGGCGACTGTGCCACTGATAACACAGGTACCGACGATCAGAACCTGGGAACCAGCGGGAACGATATTACATTGGAAAACGGCGGAAGTGTCACCGCACCTTACGCGGATGACGCTGACCTACTTGACGGCGAACAGTTAAATGATATTCTAAACGATAAAAACACTCAGGTGGAGAACACCGACTGGAACACATTAACTGAGCCAGGAATGTACGGTGTATCAATTTCAAGTGGTTTGAACTCAAGTCTCAACCAGCCGTCCTCGGCCTACTCTTACGGCCATCTAATTGTCACAGAGGGTTCGGGTAATCAGGGAATCATGCAGATGTATGTCTCCCATCACACCTCTGACAACGGCGCTCTCTGGATTCGTTCCGGTTGGAGTAACGGAGGCTGGGATTCCTGGCAGGCCTTTACCACCAAGAGCTGGGTTAACAGCAACGACGATGTTGAAGACACCCAGACTCTTTCCGAGACATTAAGTGATGGTAACAGCACAGGAGGAACCGATATCCAGATGGCAGGAGGGAATATATACGGCGGTAACAGTGGAGACTTCGTGCTTTACCAAGACATGGATGGGAATGATAACAATAGATTTGTCATTCAAGACCCGGGCGGAGACGTCTTACTTAGTGCCGATGACTCCGATGCCCTTAACCTGGATGCGGCACTGAACATGAATAACTACAACATAAACGGAATCGGCGGACTTCAAAACTGTGGGGCCAACGAGTTTGTAAACGGTAACGGTAACTGTGAGGTTGATACTGATACGGATACTACGGTTGCTGACGATCAGAACCTTGAACAGGTTTTGAACCAAGGAAATCTTGCTGATGCTAACTCGATAACGGTCAACTCCTCGCTAGAGTTCCCTAACGCTAAAGGTTCTCCGGCTTCAATAACCAGCGACTATGCTAACAACGACTTGGTTATAGAGGGGCGGGATCCTGAACTGGATTTTGTTCTTACTGATGGCGGTAACTATGTCTTCCACGAATACACCAGCTCCCGGAACAATGTCTTTGAGATAAGCTCTACGGGCGGCGGGAATGGGGAAATCCGTATTGGCCAAGGCGGCAGCAGCGTACCCCTAGACCTGAACGGAAACGTTATACAAAACGCGGACTGGAGTGGTGCCAGCGACCTTAACTCTGCTGGTGACATCTCCAGTTTTGACAACGCTAACGATTTGAACGGTGCGGGAACAATCAACGATTTCAGTGCGGCCTCTGATCTTGATTCGGCGGGTGATATTTCTAGTTTTGATAACGCTAATGATTTGGATTCTTCTGGTAATATCGCTGACTTTTCGTCAGCCAATGATTTAGACAGTGGAGGAAGTATCAGTGATTTCTCGAATGCGAACAATCTGGACAGTGGAGGTACAGTGAACTCTATTGAAAACGGTGACGGCAGTTTAGCGATTGGTACAACGTCCTCCGGGCGGCTTTGGATGGCGCCGCGGGAAGCTGGCAGCGGTCAGTTCAGCCAGGAGTTCGGTTTTGAGAACAGCACCGACCGATGGTACTTCGAGACCGATCTAGATTTAAACAGTAATTCCTTGGTAAACGCTGACTGGAGTACTGCCGGCGATCTTGATTCCTCAGGAAACATTAACGACTTTAGCTCGGCCGCAGACTTGAACAGCGGTGGCTCGATAAATGATTTCAGCGGTGCTGCGGATTTAGACGGCAGTGGAGCGATCAATGATTTCAGTTCAGCTTCCGATCTTAACTCGGCAGGAGATATCTCCAGTTTCGATAACGCGAATGATTTAGACGGTTCCGGTAATATCGCTGATTTTTCCGCAGCTGGAGACCTTGATGGCTCCGGGAATCTTGTCTCCGGCTCTGTTTCCGACAATGAAATTTCCGATAACTCTGTTGATAACAGCGAGATTCAAAACGGAGCAGGGTTCACTTTCGGAAGCGCTACAGTTAACGGCGTGACCACTGTAGATCACGGAAGTAATGTAAACGGTCTTAGACTTCTTAACACGGTAAACGATCCTGATTCGCCGGCACCGCTTCTTATTGCGACCGATGATGACGGGGAAGATCTCGCGATCGAAGTCAGAAGTGACGGTGATGGAACATCAGTTAACACCTCCCAGAACTTCCAGAGTACACCGGACACCCAGTTCAGGCTCTGGAGTGACGGAGAGATGGATGTCGGTAATCCTTCGAACGCAGGACGGTTTGTAGACATCGGAGGGGACGTCAACTTCAACGGCGCAGCCGATCTAAACGGTAACACGCTGCGGGAAGTAGGAGGTATCGTCGATAGCACAGGTACAAGCTGTGGTTCGAATGAATTCCTGAACGGTAACGGTAACTGTGAGACAGATACGGACACCGACGATCAGACCTTGGAAGAGGTAAGAACTCAGGGAAGCACACTGAGCGGATCCATCAACTTTCAGAGCAGCGGCGATATAATCAGTGTTAACGATATCAACGTGGCTTCAATGACCTCGAACAACGGTGATTCTCCTATTGACGTTAATCAGGGGCTGACGATCAGTGGCGATGGCGGAGGAGCTGGAAACGTCACATTGGAAACCGGGGATCTGGAGATGGGCGGTAACAGAATCACTAATATTGGCGGCCTACAGAACTGTGGTTCTAATGAATTCGTAAACGGAAACGGTAACTGCGAAGAAGATACAGATACAGATACGGATAACCAGGATCTAAGCGAGGTTCTCGCCCAAGGAAACACTGCGGTATACGACATCAATATGAACAGCCGTGATATAAACACTGGAGGAACGCTTAACGCCCTCAGTATATACGGCGGATCAACCGAGATAGCCCGTTTTGATGGTGGAGGAGCGGTAACTATTCCAAACGGAAACCTGAATATGAACTCTAGTTCAGTCACCAGTCTAGATCAGCTACGGTTCTCATCAGGTATCTACCTAGGTAACTCGAATACCGTCGCCGGGGACACACAGGATATCGCAATAGGAAAAAATGCACAAGTTGATACCTCCGGTCAAGGAGATGATGGTATTGTGATAGGGACAGGTGCTTCGGTTGTTGAAGGAGTGGGTTCCCAGGCAATAGGCGGTTCTGCGGAAGTACACGATAATTATGGACTAGCAGCTGGATGGGGTGCGAAAGCAGGTATAGATGATGGTTCAACAGGGACCTCGACTGGGGCCTTGGCTCTGGGATCAAGCTCGAATGCGAATGGTTCAAGTGCTATCGCAGTTGGATCAAGTTCTTATGCGGGAGCAGACTCTATCGCGGTGGGTTCACAGGCCAGTTCCGACAACGGCGGCATGGCTATCGGTCAGAACGCACAAGGAAACGCGATTGGATACTACGCTGAAGGTGTCAACGGCGGTATGGCTCTAGGGCCTCTATCATACGCAGATGAATCAAATACTGTTGAGCTAGGTAGCGCCAACACAGGAGGGTCATTTAACGCACAGGTAGACCTGAAGCTCAACGGCGGTAATATGGAAATGAATGGTGGCGATATAATGGCTACTTCCGGCAATGTCACGGTGGCCGACAGTCTTTCCGTTGAGGGCAATATCTGGACGAACGGGGCAGACCTGGCTGAGATGTACTCAAGTCCACAGGAACTGGAAAAAGCAGAACTTGTAGCCATAAATACAGAGAAAGATGATTCGGTCGTCAGAACAGATGGGAGGTATCAGGAAACAGTTACCGGTATCGTATCATCCAATCCTTCCCAGGTAATGAACCAGGAAGAATCCGGTTATCCGATCGCATTAGAAGGAAAGGTGCCGCTCAAAGTAACCGAGGAAAACGGAGAGATTCAAAGAGGAGACCGACTCGTACCGTCATCGAAGCCAGGTACTGCGATGAAATGTGAAATCATAGATCCAATGGAGAACAAAGACAAAGAACTCCGAGAAATAATCTCCCACAACGAAAACTGTAGAAGCACCACTATAGGTAACGCCCTCGAAAACTCCAAAGACAAGAATAAAATACTGGTAAAACTAAAGTGATGGTATAATGAGTGAAAAAGATCTTCCGGATGATATAGAGGAGATAATTGATAGAAAAGTCGAGGAACGTATGAAACAGGAAAAACAGTCAGATAACCTGGAAGCCGATGAGTCCTCACAACAGGAAAAGAACGAGGGTATCTCCCGTCGTGGCTTTTTGAAAACCCTTGGTCTTGGAGCCGGAGCCTTGACATTTTCCTCACTCGTATCCGGCTGGAGTCTTATCCAGCCACAAAACTCCGGAACAAGTGAAATAGATGCCGATACAGTTGATGGATTACATGCTAGTGAGATAGGAGGACATGCGCCCATATATGGAGATGGATCAGACGGAGTAGTTAGTAGATCGACAGATGGTAATATCCCTGCCTCGCCAATTTTTGCTACTACATATGAAATCCAAAATAGTGTAACCCGAACAGCAACCTCGCCCGTATCGATAATCTACGCAACAGAAGAAATTATCATTTCGGGAACTCTTGATGCATCCGGAGTTGTTACAGGTAGTTCTGGTGGTGCCGGGGGGGCCGGAGGTAATGGTTCAGAGGGGAACGACGCTGGAAACCCCGGAGATCCCGGAGATGAGGGCGCAGCTGGCATCCTACATGGTGCCGGTATATACGGTGGAGACGGCGGAGACGGCGGTGGCAAAGGTTCAGAAGGTAGTGGTGGCGCTGGCGGTTTATCGCCGACGAGATCCATGACGGACGCAGAAGAAAATCGATTCAACGATTTCCTCTCTCCGCGTTCTATGGAGCCGTGGAAATCGATATTCGAATATTCCATTATCGCTTCATCGTCTGGAGCTGGTGGCGGTGGCGGCGGCGGCGGTGAAAGCGTCTCCGCCTCCGGGGGTGATGGAGGAGGCGGTGGAAAGGGCGGCGATACTGGCGGACTCGTGATGCTAATCGCCCCTAAAATAACCATTAATGGAGTGCTTGATGTTTCTGGTACAGATGGACTTGACGGATCTAATGGAACAGACGGCTCAAATTACTTCAATTCGACTGAAGGCGGTGGCGGCGGTGGCGGTGGCGGCAGTGGTGGTTCTGGTGGAGTGGTCATAGCCGCAACCCGCGGACCACTTGATACGACGAACATTGATCTATCGAAAGGAGTCGGCGGTCTCGGTGGAGAGGGCGGGCTGGGAAACGACGGCAACCACGGCTCCCCTGGTCAAACCGGTGATGACGGTGTGGAGGGAACTGTCAAGGTTTTCAACTAAGACGACAACATAAAGTTCGTCATCCCTCCAAGATTATTGAAACAGAAAGACAAATCTCTGAACAAATATTAATTACCATTGATGGATAATAGGCTCTGTTATTGGTTAAGAGGTTTTTGGCGTTTCATTTAGTTTGAAGCCGGATTTTCCTATGGTCGACTCATACGATCAATGGTTTGACAAGTGAGGTGCTTATTGAAATGCGTTGCCTAGCAGAGTCAATGAGAAAAAAGGTATCCTGGTTAGAGTTCGAAACGTCTCATTAGCAATTGAAGATGAGATTGAGATATAAGGCATTCTTCGCCTACATTCGTGGCGGCAGGGTTATTCGCGAAATTAAGGAGGTGGCGGGGAGAGGAGGCGTCATAACTATAATCGCAAAAGGAGTATTTAATATCGAACCTGATTTCGCTACGTGGTGAATCTCTGGGCAGATTTTATTAGGCTTATTTTGAAATACTACGGAATCTAAAGTAATGGTATAATGAGTGAAAAAGATCTTCCGGATGATATAGAGCAGATAATTGATAGAAAGGTCGAGGAAAAGTTGAGGGAAAGAGAGAAGGCCGAGCAGTCGAGTTCGGTTAAGGCTTCTGAAAAGGATACAGGGAGTGTGTCGCGTAGAAATTTCTTGAAGACTTTGGGTTTGGGTGCTGGTGCTTTGACTTTTTCGTCTTTGGTTTCTGGTTGGAGTACTTTTCAGCCGCGGACTCGTGGTTTAAGTGATATTGACGCGGATACGGTTGATGGTGTTAATATTTATGTTCAGAGTTCAAAACCCTCTGATCCGGATGTCAATGATATCTGGTTTAATATATAGAGGAGAATATTATGCCTACTTTTTCTGAAGGAAATACGGAAACTATGTATAAGGTTCCGCCAGGTGTGACTAGGATAAAAGTTGAAGCATATGCAGCTAATGGCGACGACGGCTACCACACTAGAGGTGTTGTGGACACTGAAGAAGGATCTGGTGGCAGTGGTGGTTACGTTTCCGCGAAGTTAGATGTTGTTCCGGGGGAGACTTTCAAGGTTTACGTCCCGGATGGACGTCTTTCACCGCTTGCTAACGGCGGCCAAGGAGGAGACTCTTATTCTAGTGGAGGCCATGGAGGAGGCGCTGCAGGCCTCAGACGTGATTCTGACGGTGCTTTGATAGTCGCAGCTGACGGCGGTGGAGGCGGCGGCGGCAATGTATACGGAAGTACCTCTACGCTAAGATATCCTGGTGGCGGAGGCGGTGGAGGCGGCAGAGGTGGATCTAAGGGGTATGGCGGCGGCCCTGACGATGATGATAGTGGTCCTGGTGATGATGGTTCGGATGGGGAAGGAACAGGTAACGGTGGCTCTGGTGGTGACGGAGGAGATGCCGGTGACTACACGGATGGTGAGGACGGCAGCCCTGGTACTGGATCAGCACATCCGGATACATATGATGTAACTATCAACTCGAATGGGGGAGAACAAAAAGTTGTAATAACTGATATAACACCGCCTGTACTTTACTGGAAAGGAGATGTGTTTGATAGCGCGTCTTCCAAGTATTGGGATGGTTCTAACTGGGTAGATATAACTCCGAAGTATTGGGATGGTTCTAACTGGGTGGCCATTTAGCAGTTTAGTGTTATCAGGAGCGGTCATCTGGTTAGGCAGTGATTTTGGAACCTCAGATTGGGTGCTAGGGTTTGTTCGCAGTATTTTTAAACAGCCGCGACTAACTACATACATGCCTCTATTAGGTCCAAGTGAACTTTTGTTGGTGGCTGGAGCGATAGTTGCTTTGGTTTTAGGTCCGAAGAAACTTCCGGAGCTTGCGGGAAGTCTCGGTGAGTCGAAAAAGGAGTTTAGGAAATCGATGAAGGAAGCGGATGAGGTAACTGAAGCGCTTAACTCTGATGAAGACGAGAGCTGAAAGCTAGCCACGGTAAAGTGTAAAGTATGGAACAAAGGTTTGAACAGCATCTTCAGGAGCTTAGAAAGCGTTTTTTGTATTCGCTAGGTTTTTTCTCACTGGCTATGGTTTTCTCGTTTTATTTTTCTTCTGATATGCTGGCGTGGGTTCAAAACGATCTTGGTTTCGCGCTTAACGCGCTTACAGCGTATGAAACGTTTTACACTCAGCTTATGATAGCGGGTATCACGGCTTTTTTCCTATCTCTGCCGTTTATCGCGTACCACGGATTGCTTTTCGTTAAACCCGGTCTTTCCGAACAGGAGTATTATACGGTTAGAAACTATCTTCCGTTTTCCGTGGTTCTTTTCGCGGTAGGTGCGGCCTTCGGCTACGAAGTCGTTGTAAAGTACAGCTTGAACTTTTTTGCGCAGGTAGCGGATACTTCGGGCGTTGAATCTATCTGGGGTTTGAAAAGCACTCTGGGTTTTGCGTTTAAGATCGCTGCGTTCTCCGGTTTGATCTTCCAGCTTCCTGTGGTGTCTTTCGTACTTGGGAAGGCAGGTCTGATTAACAGGGAGTTGATGAGAGAGTACCGTCCGTACTTTATTGTATCTGTTTTGCTGGCTTCGGCTTTTGCGACCCCGCCGGATATAATCACGCAGTTGATGGTGACGGTCCCGGTCTTAGGTCTTTACCAGGTAAGTATCTACCTGGTTGGTTTATCGGAAAAATAGTTCTCGGGTAAAAACCTGTTTAAAGACTGGACGGTTCGGTACTAATTATGGTTTCCGAACAACAGGTAAAGGAAAAACTGGAGGATGTCAAAGACCCCGAGTTCGATATCAATATCGTAGATATGGGACTGGTATACGAGGTCAACGTAGAGGACGAAGACGTACACATACTGATGACTTTGACAACCCGTGGCTGTCCGTTCCACGGAATATTCGAGGAAGTAATTAACCAAGAGTTATCCGAGTTAGAGGATATCGGAGAGATTGAAGTCGAGTTAACCTTTGATCCGCCGTGGACAATGGAGAAGATGACTGATGAAGGACGTAACAAGATGGGAGCAGTTCCCGGCCACGGAATGGGTTTTTAACCCTCCATCTAACTCAGTAGCTCGGTATGCCGTTACGGTTCAGCCACTGAGTTTAAATTCTCGCTGTCCGAACAGTTGAGTGTGAAACGCAAAACCGTCCTAGTCCTTACCTTGATCTTACTTACCGGGCTTACTGCCGCGAGATGGGTGCCGCTTGGAGCGCCGGCCGATGCCCCGGCTCTCGGAGCAGTTCTACAGGAGGGTAACAAGTCCTCAACAGGTTTCAACATGAGCTTCTACGGTATCAGTGGCTTGGCGCCTCCTGTCGATACAAGGGATGCGGCCACGAAAGGCTATGTTGACAACCAGGTGATCTCACAGTCCAGCGACGATCAGACACTTGGCGAAGTACTCACTCAAGGCAACGATATGAACGGACAGGAAATCACTGACAGCCAAGGCCCTATAACGCTGGGAGGAGGCAACGTTGAGATACCTGGTGGACGTCTCAGGGTCTATGGAGAGTATGCGACTACAGGCCAGACGTTGACGGTGGGAGATGACCAGTATGGTATTTCTGCTCAGGGAGGGGATCTTTTCCTCCGTGCTGCGAATCAAGGTTTTATCTTCAGGAATAATTCCGCGGAACTGGTCCAGATAATGGGGAATGGAAATCTTAACATGCGAGGTAACACCGTTACCAACACCCAAATGCTTGAGTTGAACTCGATCAGTCTTCCGGTCTGTGATTCCTCTACTGAGGGAAATATTGCTTACAACGGTACCGCTCATTACGGCTGTGATGGCAGTTCCTGGAATCAGATGTACTAGAGCCGAAAACGGTTTAACATCTATCGTCTACTTGTAGTTTATGTATATCGCTTCCGATGAGGAAATCCAAGAGTTCGCGGATAAGGCAACGGAGCTTTTAGATGGTAGGGTTCAGAAGATTATTCTCTACGGCAGCTACGCTAGGAACGAGCATACTCCGGGAAGTGACATAGATCTGCTTATTCTTGTAGATGAAAAGAACGGTTATGATAGGGAAAGAGTTTCGGAATTGGCAGGAAAATGGTTTGAGGAAAGAAACCTTCTTTTTTCACCTACGGTTTTGGAAGTCCAAGATTTTAATGAAAAACTAAAAGCAGGGTATTCTTTCCATGAAAATGTGGATGATGAAGGTATTGAGATATGAGACAGTCAGATGAACTTTTGAACGAAGCTGAAGAGATGTTTTCCGAAGCTAAGTACTTGTTTGAAGGAGGAAAAGTGAAAGGAACTATATCCAGGAGTTACTACGCTGCTTTCAACGCAGTAAAAGCTATGCTCTTAACTAAGGATTCCAAGCCTAAAACCCATCAAGGCGTGGCATCGGAGTTCGGAAGGCTTTTTAGAGAAGAAGTTGGTTCAAAACTAACCAGAGATTACTCTGAATTACAAAGAATGCGTGAACAAGCGGATTATGGTTCGGGCGAACAGTTTGACGAAGAAGACGCACAGTTTGCCATAGATATATCAGAAGAAATTATTGAAAACGCCAAGAATGTGGTCAAATAAGATACAATTTTTGAAGCGACTAATAGGAGTGTTTTTCCTTTAGGTTATAGCGTTGCTGGTCTTGGATAAAGATGTACAAGCTAGAATAATCAATGCGAATCTAATCGAACTCGCTTTTAAAAGGTTCGGTGTCTCTCTCGTAATTGTAAGAATTCTAAAATGAAAGTTTACACATTAGGAGGATACGAAGAAGTCGGCCGTAACATGACAGCGGTCGAGGTAGAAGGCGAAGTTGTCATATTTGACATGGGTTACGACATGGAGGAAGTGGTTAACTCTGAAGGACAGATCGATGAGATGACCACGAACCAGACTCTTGAAACCGGAGCTATTCCAGAAGACGAACAGCTCTTGGACAAGAATGTCGTAGCTATCGTTATCGGACACGGTCACCTTGACCACGTTGGAGCAATTCCAAAGCTCGCAGGAGCTTACGATAACGCACCGATCTACGCAACGCCTTACACAATGAAAATCATCGAAAGAATGATCGACGACGACCGTAAAAACATCTCGAATGAGATGGTTACGGTTCAGAAAGGCGATGAAACCGATCTTACAGATAATCTACGTCTTGAGTTCGCACACGTCAACCACTCGATCCCTGACGCAACACTTTCCCTACTGGATACACCGGAAGGGTACGTTGTCTACGGAAACGACATGAAGATCGATCAGTCTCCGATCATCGAGGAAACAACCGATGTCGAGCGACTGAAAGAAATCGGCGAAGAAGGCGTCACGCTCATGGTTCCGGGAACAACAAGGGTTGATTCCGATGGCCGAGCAAGATCGGAAAAATCCGTTGAAGTCGAGCTAAAGGACGTCCTAGATTCCTGTTACCAGGCAGGAGGCGCAGTAATCGCTTCAACGTTCTCATCACAGATATCACGGCTTAACTCACTGATCGATGCGAACAACGGACGTAGAAAGATCGCTTTCGTCGGACGCTCGCTCAAAGAGTACGTCAAGTCCGCGGAAGAGCTAGGACTGATTGACACTTCGAACATCGAAGTAGTTTCCTACTTCAACGAATGTGATGACGTCATGAGCAAGGTCGATGACAACAAGGAAGACTGGCTTGTCGTCGCAACAGGAAACCAGGGAGAACCAGGCGCACAGATGGATAAGATCTCTTCAGGGACCTACGGATTCAACTTCGAGAAAGGAGATCACGTCATCTTCTCCAGTAAGGTAATTCCTACGCCTGTCAACGAAGCTAACCGTCACACACTCGAGAAGAAGATGAAAGAACGCGGAGTCCGGATCTACAAGGGAATCCACACAACTGGACACGCCCACCGTGAAGACCACCGTGACTTCATCAAGTTCCTTGACCCTGAAAACATCGTTCCAAGCCACGGACACATCCAGAAGCTTGGAAGCTACGTAGAACTCGCACGGGAAGAAGGATACACACTGGAAGAAGATATCTTCGTCTCAGAGAACGGAAGAGAGATCCAGATCAACTAAAACGGGACGGGAGAATCACTTTCTCTCCCTCTCTAACATTATTTTTCTCTACGAACGTAGAATTGACTTCAAGTACGTACATCGCAGGCTCACTGCTTCTGTAACGCGTAAGGTTCTCATCTGAAGTGTTCGGTTCCGGTACGGCCTCGTGTAAGGTAACGATCTTGCCTTCGCCGTCGATAAAGATCATATCCAGAGGTATCAACGTATTTTTCATCCAGAAACTTCGGTAGTCTTCGTCTTCGTAGACGAAAAGCATGCCTTGATCGATCGGAAGCTGCTCTCGGTACATCAGTCCTCTGCGTTTTTCTTCCGGGCTATCAGCTATCTCCACGGTCACATCTGCTTTCGATTCCGGAAAACTGACGGTGTTCGCATCTCCCGAACTTTGAAACGTTGTGGCTAGAAGAGCTGCCGCCAGGGATACGAATACTGCGGTTAAAATCGCTTTTCTTTCCACAAGCTCTATTTGTTGTTTCCGAAGTTAAATCCTTCTAGAGTTCTTATTCGAGGCTGTTTTCTTCTTTGATCTCGCTGATCTTATCCCGGTATTCGGCGGCTAGTTCGAACTCCAGGTTCTCAGCGGCCTGTTTCATCTGCTCTTCGAGTTCCACTACCTGCCTACGTGCTTCCTCCGTATCTTCGAACTCTGTCTCCGTCAGCTCTTCGTCCGAGTCCTTGCCGGGAAGAGTCGATTCCGTGACTTCTTTTTCGATAGTCCTCGGGGTCTTTCCGTTCTCCTCGTTGAACTTTCTCTGTATCTTCCGTCTGCGATCGGTCTCGGATATCGCATTTTTCATCGCATCGGTTTTCTCATCGCCATACATTATGACGTGGCCATCTTGGTTTCTTGCCGCCCGGCCCATGGTCTGGACCAAAGCAGTCTCCGAACGAAGAAACCCGGCCTGATCTGCCTCAAGTATCGCCACCAGAGACACCTCCGGTATGTCCAGTCCCTCTCTCAGCAGGTTGATCCCTACCACCACATCGATCTCACCGACCCGGAGTTTTCTGATGATCTCATGCCGTTCCAATGTATCGGTTTCATGGTGCATGTACTTTGCGTTGATACCAGCATCCTGTAGGAACTCCGAGAGGTTCTCAGCCATATTCTTACTCAGTGTTGTCACCAGGGTCCGTTCATCTCTTTCCGCCCGTTTTTCTATCTCTGATATTACATCCTCGACCTGACGTTCGGTCTCTCTGACCTCGATGGTCGGATCCAGGAGGTAGGTCGGACGAACGATCTGTTCGACAATCTGTTCGGAAACCTCGGTCTCGTAATCTCCGGGTGTGGCCGATACGAACAGGGTCTTATCGGTTTTTTCCTTGAACTCATCGAACTTCAGAGGCCGGTTGTCGAAAGCTGTTGGCAGCCGGAAACCGTTTTCCACTAAGGATTCTTTCCGGGCCTCATCGCCGGCATACTGGCCTTTGATCTGAGGAATGGTCTGGTGGGACTCATCGATTACCGTTAGAAAATCATCCGGGAAGTAATCAAGCAAAGTGTAGGGCGGATCTCCGTGTTCCCTGTCGGAAAGATGGACTGAGTAGTTTTCAATCCCCGAACAGTAACCAGCCTCACGTATCATCTCCAAATCGAACTTGGTTCGTTCCTCGATACGCTGGGCGGCTACCGCATCGCCTCGGGACTCGAAGTACTCGATCCGTTCTTCCATCAGCTCTTCGATCTCCTCTAGAGCTTTCTCAAGTTTTTCATCCGGCGCCGAGTAGTGGGAAGCCGGTCGGACCAGTATCTTCTCTCTTTTCTCCACTGTCTCGTTTTCCAGGGGCTTGAACTCTGTAATCTTCTCTATCTCATCGCCCCAGAAGCTGATACGGAAAGCAGTCCGTGAATACATCGGGAAAACATCTAAAGTGTCTCCGCGCAGCCTGAACTTTCCTTGCTTGAAATCCTCATCGCTGCGCTCGTACTGTATATCGACCAATTCATCTATTATTTGATCACGCCCTTTCTCGGTATCTTCCGATATCTCAACGGCCAGGGATTTGTAAAAATCCGGATCTCCAAGACCGTATATTGCGGAAACCGATGCGACAACGATTACATCGTCTCTTGTCAGAAGAGAGTTGGTTGCCGAGTGCCTTAGCTTCTCAATTTCTTCGTTGATCGATGCGTCCTTCCCTATATAGGTATCCGAGCTTTTAACGTAGGCTTCGGGCTGGTAGTAATCATAGTATGATACGAAGTACTCGACCGCATTATCCGGGAAAAGCTGTTTTAACTCATCGTAGAGCTGGGCTGCCAAAGTCTTGTTGTGAGCGATCACCAAGGTCGGTTTCTGGATCTCCTCGATCGTCCACGAAACAGTATTGGTCTTACCGGAGCCGGTAACACCTAAAAGTGTTTGTTTGTCCATTCCTTGCTTGAAACCGTTTGAAAGCTTCTCTATGGCCTCGGGCTGGTCTCCTGCCGGAGTGAAAGGAGCTTCAACCCTGAATTTCTCTTTATCTGTTTTTTCGTCAGTCATGTTACTGGACGATGACCTAGTAATATATGGTTAATCTACGAGGGAACTTTCAGGACGCAAAAAGGTTTTTCTAGGAAGGAAAATTGAGTTCCGGAAAATAGGGGAGTTGTAGAAGATGGTTGAACAGAGACAGAGCATAGAGATCAAGGGCGCAAAAGAAAATAACTTGAAGAATATTGACTTGGAGATACCTAGAGGTAAACTAAACGTTGTCACAGGTCTTTCAGGAAGCGGGAAATCAACCCTGGCATTCGATACTGTTTTCGCGGAAGGTCAACGTCGATACATGGAATCGCTCTCTTCTTACGCCCGGAACTTCCTCGATCAGATGGATAAACCAGAGGTAGAGAGCATAGAAGGTCTTTCACCGGCTATAAGCATAGAGCAAAACACATCTGGTACCACGCCGCGTTCGACCGTAGGAACAGTAACAGAGATACATGATTACCTACGGTTGCTTTATGCCCGGATCGGAACCCAGTACTCGCCTGAAACCGGCAAAATAGTCGAGGAAAAATCAGCTGAACAGATAGCCGATGAAATACTCGAGCTGCCGGAGGATACAAAGATCAAGGTTCTGGCGCCCGTTGAAACAGAGGAATTTGCGGAAAAAGTAGAGAAACTAAAGGAAAGAGGTTTCACACGTATAATAACAGATCAAGAGTACGATCTGGATCTGGAAGAGCCTGAAAGCGCTGGAAGCTTCGAGATAGTAGTCGATAGGATAAAGGCATCAGGTGATTCCCGTTCAAGACTCGTCGAGGCCCTGGAAAACGGTTTAGATGAGACAGACGGTAAGGTCTGGATCGAGGTCTCGGATGAGGTAGATGATGAGAGAATAAAGGAAACTAACGGAAGGAAGCTACTGAAGTTCACGGAAGGTTTTTCCGAGCCAGGGAACAGCCGTGATTTCTCCGAGCTGGAACAGCGAAGCTTTTCGTTTAACAGCCCGCTGGGCGCGTGCGATGAGTGCGACGGACTGGGCAAATCAGAGGTAGCAGATGAAGATCTTGTTGTACCGGATAGCTCGGTGGCTATGAAAAACGCTTTAGCTCCATGGAACTACAGCAAGGACTATTACCGGCGTGGAATCAACGCTTTCGCCGACCACTTCAATGTCGATGTAAACACTCCCTTCGAAGAACTCGACAGACAGATACAGGAGAAAATGCTTCACGGAACCCGGGAGCCGATCTACTATACGGTAGAGAAGATGAGGGGCAACGGGCTCAGGGAAAAACGGTTCGAAGGAGTAATGGAGTACATCAACCGGCGTTTCCAGGAAACCTCAAGCGACAACGTCCGCAGCCGGCTAAGAGACTACATGAGAGAAGATACCTGCCCGGTGTGTGACGGAACAAGACTCTCCGAACAGTCCCGACACGTAGAAGTAGCAGGCTTGACGCTTCCGGAGATCAACCGGATGAACATCGAATCCGCTTACGAAACATTTCAGGGGCTTGAAGACCAGCTAGAGGGCAGAGACCGGGAGATCGGAGAGGAAATTGTAAAAGAGGTCCGCCAACGTCTTGGATTCCTCGACCAGGTAGGATTGAGCTACTTAACCCTTGATAGAGAGGCAGCGACGCTTTCAGGCGGAGAAACTCAGAGGATCAGGCTAGCAACACAGATAGGATCGGGCTTGACAGGAGTACTGTACGTCCTCGATGAGCCATCGATCGGTCTACACAGACATGATAACGAGAAACTGATCGACACACTGGAGAACCTTCGAGATCTCGGAAACACGTTGCTCGTTGTAGAACACGATGAGTCAACGGTAAAACGCGCGGACAACATTATCGATATCGGGCCGGGGCCAGGGAAAAAGGGAGGAGAGATAGTAGGGCATGGCAAGCAACAAGACATTGAATCGGTGGAAAACTCGGTTACCGGAAAATACCTTTCAGGTGAGAAAAAGATTCCTGTGCCGGACGAACGCAGAAGCCCGGAGGATAGTATAACTGTCAAAGGAGCGAAGGAACACAACCTCGATGACGTCGATGTTGAGATACCGCTCGGAGTCATAACAGCGATCACGGGCATGTCCGGATCCGGAAAATCCACGTTGATGCATGATATTCTTTACAACCAGCTTACAAAACAGCTCAATGACAACAAATCAGTTATAGTTGGAGAACACGAGAAAGTGGAGGGTGCGGAAAACATTGAATCCGTTCGTATGATCGATCAGTCCCCGATCGGGCGCACGCCGCGTTCGAACCCAGCAACATACACAGGGGTCTTCGATTACATCAGAGAGCTTTTTGCCGAGACCAAGCTATCGAAGCGCCGAGGATACGACAAAGGACGGTTCAGCTTCAACGTCAAAGGCGGACGCTGTGAGGAGTGTAAAGGACAGGGAACCGTTCAGATCGAGATGAACTTCCTCTCGGATGTATACGTAGAATGTGAACGGTGTGGAGGTAAAAGATACAACGATGAAACTCTTCAGGTAAAGTACCGTGGAAAGTCGATCGCAGAAATCCTTGGAATGGAGATAGAAGAGGCATACGAGTTTTTCGAACACGATCGACGTATCAAAAGACGGTTGAAACTTCTCAAAGACGTCGGACTAGGCTACATGGAGCTAGGACAGCCATCAACCACTCTGTCCGGAGGAGAAGCTCAGAGGATCAAACTGGCCGAAGAGCTTGGAAAAGTCAGGAACGAAGACGTTCTCTACATGCTTGATGAGCCTACAACAGGTCTTCACTGGGAGGATGAGAGAAAGCTGATCAAGGTGCTTCACAGACTGGTCGAGAAAGGCAACTCGGTGCTGGTGATTGAACACGAACTTGAACTGGTAAAATGTGCGGACTGTATAATCGATCTTGGACCGAAAGGAGGGGAAAACGGCGGTCAGATCGTAGCACAAGGAACTCCAGAACAGGTAGCGGAAAACCCGGATTCTTTTACCGGCCAGTACCTTGAGGAACTCCTGGATTAAAATATGAGATCCGAAGATCTTGACTCTGTTATAGAAGACAAGCCTTCCGAGCCAGGAGTCTACATTTTTCGGGAAGGCGAGGTTCCAATCTATATTGGTAAAGCTGTAGAGATCAAAGACCGGCTTAAATCATACAAAGACCCGAGGACGCCCCGCATCGGCAAAATGGTTCAAAGAGCCGATGAAATCGATTATCGTACAACAGACGATGAGAAAGAAGCTCTTTTACTCGAAGCCAACCTGATCAAAAAGTTCCAGCCCAAGTACAACATCCGGTTGAAAGACAGCAAAAGCTACCCGGTAATCCAGATAACAGACCACGAGTACCCGGCAATTGAGGCCACGAGAGATCCTGACGAGGAAGCTACGGTATTCGGTCCGTTCACAGAGATGGGTCGGGTGGAAAACGCGATCAAAGCTATCCGAGACCTTTACGGGATCCGAGGCTGTTCGGACCGGAAGTTCGCCGGCCGGGACCGGCCATGTCTCGACTACCAGATGGGTATCTGTTCTGCGCCCTGCGTAGGATACGTAGAAAGAGATGAGTACATAGAACAGGTCAGAAAAGCCAAGGAATTCTTCCGGAGTGATTCATCCAAACTTCTAGAGCGTATAACTCGGAAAATGAATCAGGCTGCGGAAGAAAAACGTTTTGAACGCGCTGGAACACTTAGAGACTACAGAGACGACCTGGAAAATCTTCGCGGTAACAAAAACTTCCGTGATACGGGGATCAAACACGTACTTGCGGTCAACCAGGGCCTGGATCGGATCGGAATGGTTTTACTGGAGAAAAACACGATAAAGGACAAACGGTTCTACCGGCTGAACGAACAGGCAGAAAGCTCTCTGGAAGCCCTAGAAGCATTTATCAAGCAGTTTTATGCTTCCGATAGCTTGCCGGAAAGAATCGTTACGGAAAAACAAATCAACGACTCTGAGATACTTGAATGGCTTGAGACGGAAGGAGTCTCAACCGGAGAGCCTGAGGATGGAAGGGAGCGGATACTTATGGAATCAGCGGCCGAGGCCTCGAAGATGTCAGAGAACCTCAAGATGTCGAAGCTCGGTGAAACCCTTGGAATCGATCTTGAACGCATGGAGTGTTTCGATGTTAGTCACACCGGCGGAACGGATGTGGTCGGTTCAAACGTCGTCTTTGTCGACGATGAGCCTGTAAAATCCGATTACCGGCGGAAAAAACTGGTTGAGGAAAACGATGACTACGAGAACATGTACCGGCTGGTAAAATGGCGGGCAAAACTCGCAAAAGAAGGCAGAGACGACCGAGAGGACCCTGATCTAGTACTTATCGATGGAGGTAAAGGACAGCTGAAAGCAGCATCCCGGGCGATGAAAGACGTCGGCTGGTCAAAACCCGTACTTGGAATAGTTAAACCTGAAGATGAGATACTCGGTTCGAGAAAAAACCCTGGGATAAACGATGAAACCCGGCAGGTACTGTCTGCTATAAGAGATGAAGCCCACCGTTTTGCGATTAACTACCATATCTCCAGGAGGGATTCGATAGATTCGGTTCTTGAGGAAATCGATGGTCTCGGACCGGAGACCCGGAAAAAGTTGATGAAGCGGTTTACACTGGAGGATCTGGAAAAAGCTTCGCGCGCCGATTTAAAAACTGTTGACGGGATCGGAGACCGGCTCGCCGATCGGATCAAACAGCTCTTCGATTAAGCCGGCTGATTTATACAAATTCTCTAGAAAACTACTTTCTATGGAGCTTGAAGAAGTCGCACGGAAGTTCGCGCTCAGAAACGCTGTAGAACATGAAGGTACCGCAAACCCGGGATCGGTCATCGGCCAGATAATAAACGAGGCAGGCGCAGAACCACAGGAAGCCCAGGAAATCGCAGGAAAAATAGTATCAGAAGTAAACCAGATGAGCCTGGAAGAACAGACCGAAAAGCTCCAAAGCTACGAGTTCGAGGAAAAAGAACACGAACACGACCCAATACCGGACTTAGATGTCGATGAAGACGAAGAAGTTGTCGTACGTTTCGCACCGAATCCGAACGGACCTCCACATCTTGGACATGCCCGAGGAATGACGATTAACGGCGAACTACGTGACAAGTACGATGGAAAGCTTATCTTACGTTACGATGATACCGATCCGGTCACGAAAAGACCTCTCAAACAAGCATACGAAATGTATGCTGAAGACTTCGAATGGCTGGGATATAAGCCAGATGAGATCCGTTACTCCTCGAAAAACTTCGATACTTACATAGAGTACGCTGAAAAGCTGATTGAGAAAGGTAAGGCCTACGTCTGTAAATGTAGCCAGGAAGAAGGCCAGAAATACCGTAACGAAGGAGAGGCCTGCCCGCATAGAGATCAGAGCGCCGAGGAAAACGCCGAGATGTGGGATCAGATGAAAAACGGCGGCCTAGACGAGGGAGACGCAACTTTGAAGATCAAGACAGATATTGAACACAAGAACCCGGCGGTCAGAGACTTTGTCGCGTTCAGAATAATCGAGGATCCGGATCACCCGATTACAGGTGACGAGTACCGTGTCTGGCCAATGCTTGATTTCGCAGGAGGTATCGAAGATCATGTTATGGGTACAACTCATATTGTCCGTGGTAAAGACCTTCGTGCTTCCACTGATAGACAGAAATATGTTTACGATTACTTTGGCTGGGAGTATCCGGATGTACGGTACTGGGGTACGGTACAGGTATCGGGCTTTGATGCTCCGATGTCGACCTCCACGATCGCACAGATGGTGGCTGACGGCGAACTTGAAGGATGGGACGATCCGCGCTGTGGCACGCTCCGTGCGTTGAGAAAACGTGGCTTCCAACCGGAGGCTATCAAAGAGTTCTTCATAGAGATGGGTGTAACCGAGAAAGACGCCGAAGCCAGCGTTGAAACACTCGAGTCCAAAAACAGGGATATCGTAGAAAGCTCCAGCCGGCACTTTTTCGTTGAAAACCCGGTTGAAATCAAAGTAAACGGATTTCCGGAGGACAAAAAGGCAGTCCTGCCTTTACATCCTGACCATCCGGACAGAGGAGATAGAAACATCGAACTGGATCGTGAAAACAACGCTTTGAAGATTCTAATCGAAAAACAGGATCTGGAAGACGGTTTCATGCGTCTGAAAGGACTGTGTAACATAGAAGTAGAGAAGGACACAGCTGAGTTTGTAGAAGGTGATCATACTAAAGCCGTTGAACGTGATGCGCCGATAGTTCACTGGCTGCCAGCTAGCTCGCCGAAAGCAACGCTCGTGTACCCGGATGGCTCGGAGGTCAGCGGAAAGATCGAGAAAGCAGATATAGAGATCGGAGAGGTAATCCAGTTTGAAAGAGTAGGCTTCGCTAGAAAGGACGCGGACAGTGAGTACTACTTTACACACCGTTGATTGCGGATATCCATAGGATTCCATTTAATACTGGAAGGACAATAGCTAGGTATGGAGGAAACCGTCGTCAAGCTCGGCCTATGTGTAGTCTGTGGAAAAAGGGTTAACACGTCCGAAGACTACGTCCAAGCCACCGAGGGATACTGCCACAACTCCTGTGTATTCGCCTAGAATTAATAACCAGCCAAGATGAATAGAAAGCGTGGGAATCAAAAGAAAGGCGAAGTTAACAGTGCTTGCCGCACTGGTGATCACAGGAGGTTCATCCCTCCTTCTTTCAATAACCGGCGACAGCTGTACAACCCGGACCGTACAGACGGTCCAGACAGACTCCTTATCTCCTATAATAGCTGAAGGAGAAAACGTCACCGTCCTAGAAAACTATTATACCTGTAACGCCCCGGAAAGAACTGAAAACATCTACTACCAGCACGCATCCAGACAGGAGCCGTTACTTTTGAATGTTACCGCGGTTCCCGGCGATCAAATGAGCTTTTCGGGCTGCGAATTAAAGATAAACAATCAAACAGTTAGAAACTCGGCTGGAGAGGCTTACTGTCTAGAAGGAAAGCGGAAAGGACTGCTTGAACTTTACACCGGCAAGCTCTCCGGCTATCTGCTGCTGTCCGAGAATAGCTCCAGAGGATACGACTCAACCCGTTTCGGCATCGTATCGGAAAAAGGATTCGAGAGCAGAGTCAAGTCCAGAAACAAGTTCCTGGGCCTGATCTAGCTGCCTTTAATTTGCTCTGTCCGATTTCCTGTACTGGGAGAAAAAATCGATGTTCTTCAAACGGTACTTTGTAAGTCCGGAGTTCTCCGAACTTTCCAACCCTGGTCGCGGTATAATCATTTCTATGAAGATGAAACAGGATAACGTTGTATAAATAAGGCGTCTGTGCGTAGAACTGTAGTTAAATTTATATTCAAGTCCTTATTGTGTCTCAAACGGACTCTAAGTAGTCTGTCTAAAGATGGAAACTGAGCCATAATGTGAATGGTTTCTTGAACAGCCTTCGCATATACGAAGGATGGGAAGACCGGGAGTCGAACCCGGGACCTCTGCGTAACTCAAACCACCAGAGTGGAACTCTGGAATTTTTCGTATTTTTTAATCATCAAGTCCTTCAAAGACTCTCATCGCTCATAACTTTAGTTGTATGAGCGCAGCGCTCTAACCACCTGAGCTATCCTCCCGCGAACTGCTGACAGTTCGAGCATCATGCTCGGCTTCGAGCTTCGCTCTCACCGGCTTCTGAAGCGCATTCAGCTTGCTGAATGCTCTCTGATGATCAAACTTTCAGAAGTTTGGGTTTGCCCAGATTCGAACTGGGGATCTCCGCCATGTCAAGGCGGTGTCATAACCAACTAGACCACAAACCCTTACAGTATTCTAAAGCCTAGTTACGCTTTTATAGCTAGAGACACACCGTTTAAGTAGAGGCCAAGCCAATGCCAGTAAGCTGTAAAGAATGCGGAAGAGACCTACATGTGAATCCTGTAGAGAAACCGAACGTTGACTGGGTAAAAGTAGTTTGCTCGGAATGCGGAACAATTGAAGAAGTTTCCATGGTGAGGCTGACCGCAACAGCGAAGAAAGAGTAAGTCTCTCAAATATCTATTATTCCTCTCCTTTTCGAAGTAAATAAAAGCCTGTATCCGGGATTTTCACTTGATAGACATGGTTAACAAGTGGCAAGACTATGAGACAGGTCCGGACGCACCAGACGTCATTAACGCAGTGATCGAAAACCCGACAGGAACCAAAAACAAATACGAATACGACAAGGAGAAAGAATCCGTCGTTCTTGACAGAGTTCTACATTCGGCGGTACATTACCCTGGCGACTACGGTTTCATCCCGCAGGCTTACTACGAGGACGAGGATCCTATGGACATCCTTGTTCTTACAACACACGGAACTTTCCCTGGCTGTGTGATCGAGGTTCGCCCGGTAGGAATTCTTTACATGGACGACGGTGGAGAACAGGACGATAATATCATCGCGGTACCTGTGGAAGATCCACGTTGGGACGACGTCGAGGACTTAGACGACGTCAACGAACATAAGAAAAAGGAGATCAGCGAGTTCTTCAAGACTTACAAGAATCTTGAACCGAAAAAAGAGGTCGAGATCGAAGGCTACGGCGGCGCAGAAGAAGCCAAAGAAGCCATCGAAAGAAGTCAAGAGCTTTACAAGGAAAACTTTGAGTAAGAGGCTTTTTCCCTCTTACAATTCCTTTCTCTTTTTTCCATCTTCAGCTTCCTGTACTCGAGTAGTTTCCTAATCCTATGGTCCAGAACTTCAGTGCTAGGCTGTAAAGTACTGGTCCGGCCGCAATCGAGATGTACTGCCATGTCTGCCAGCTGGTTTTCTCAAGGAAAAATGTTGCTGGGAAAAACGAGGCGAAAGCGATCGGTATTGCTGTAACTAAAATCACCTGGATTGGAAGCGTATAGATACCGAAGGGGTACCTTCTGTACTCGCTTAAACGGAAGATCAGCCAGATAGCGCTGCGACTTCTGCCGGTCCAGAAACCTGTGGTGGCAAAGACCATGTAAGCTGCGGCAAATACTAGGGTCCCAGAGATTAAAGCTGCCGCTCCGTAAACCAGATTCGGTAAGCTCAACAGGTTGACTCCGATCTGAGTGCCTGAATAGATCACTAGTGCGGCATTTGCTATCAGTTTCGAGAGATTGTTATCCGAGACCTTGTCCGCATAAATCTGGAAGAGCGGGCTTAAAGGCCGAAGCAGGAATCTATCCAGTTTCCCGTCCACGATGTAATCTTCCAGGCTGAACATGTTGAACAGAAACAGGTGATGGAAGTTCATTATCACTCCTCCGATACCGGCTAGGAAAAGCATCTCGTTGAAACTCCAGCCATTAATCGAGTCAACCTGGGTGAAAAGCAAGGTCAGGAAAGCAAGCGATGCTCCGAGGTTGACCAGCTGGGCTACTGCTCCGACTGTAAAATCGGTTTTGTAGATTAGACGGGTTTTCCAGTACTGTTTGAAGTAACTCCAGTAGATCGCAATGTATTTCCTTACAGTATCTAGCTTCATCCGCCCTGTACCGTCATCTTTTTTCTTGCTTTTCTCCATCCTAGCTCGCCAATCCCTAACATTACTATGGTCCAGAACAGCTGTAAACCTAAAATGCCATACATCTGCTGGCCTGTCGCCTCCATGGTAAAGATCCTGATAGGTCCATCCGCCATCGCCCAGAAAGGCAGAATATCGAAGACCTGTT
Source organism: Candidatus Nanohalococcus occultus (assembly GCF_029207735.1). Lineage (NCBI taxonomy): Archaea > Nanobdellati > Candidatus Nanohalarchaeota > Candidatus Nanohalococcus > Candidatus Nanohalococcus occultus. The sequence continues at coordinate 670,420 of NZ_CP104395.1, read as the reverse complement.
TCAAGCCCTCGGGTAAAAGATAGAGAGGGAACAGTACTCCTGAGAAAACCTGCTGGATGTTCGAACGCATCGCCCGGATTCCCCAGCCGATGTTCGTCCAGAAAACAAGCATCGAGGTCAGGAACGAAAATGAAAACACAAGGTTAAAGCTGAAAATCAATGAGGCGATAAAACCAGCAGTGTTCATCAATGAAGGCGTCTGAATATTCAAAAACAGCCAGCCGATAGCTAAAACTGGTATTCCCTTCGAAACCGAGTTAAACAAGGTTTTGCCGGCCAGATAGGAGTAAACCTGTAATCTGAGCGAGACAGGTCTTTTCAACTCGTTTACGATCGTTCCTTTCCTGACGCGTTCGGACATGAAACTTTCCACATCGGTGAAAACAGAGTTAGAAACCACCTGTCCGAGCAAAACATAGGTTAAAACGCCTGTTAGTCCGGTCGCTAGCTGTCCGGAGTTCGCAATCGATGTCCAGATTGCATAGACCATTACTAGGTACAGAAGCGATCCTACGAACGACATTACTGCGTTGAACCTGTATGCGGTTGACTCCCGGAAGCCCATCTTCAGGAACGCAAGGTATTTTCTCACTCGGCTAGGCCCTCGTTGTAGATCTTCTTTACAACTGCCTCGATATCCGGTTCTTTGATCTGGAAGTCGCTGACATCGTAATGGTTCAAGACCTCTTTCATCAGATCGGCGGCCGAAATAACTTCGCGGTCAAAGACGATCTCGGTCTGACCGTTAGTTCTCTGAACTTCTTTAACTCCTTGAATATCTAGTTCTATATCGTCATCGGTCTCGAGTACGAGTCTCCGGGATGAAAACCGGTTTACAAGTGATTCGAGCTGGCCGTCGTAGATCTTTTTCCCTTCATCCAGTACGACGATCCGTTCACACAGATCCTCTATGTCGCCGATATCGTGCGTGGTTAACATTACGGTGATGTCTTCTTGTTGGTTCATCTTCCGGATGAAGTCCCGGATTCGTTCCTTTACCGCCACGTCCAGTCCGATAGTTGGCTCATCTAGGTAAACGATCTTTGGGTGGTGTAGGAAGGCGGCTGCTAGCTCGCACCTCATTTTCTGCCCTAATGAGAGCTTACGGACGGGCTGATCCCAGAAATCACTTAGCTGTAGTACTTCATCGAACTCCTCGATACGCTCATCGTAATCTTCGTCCGATACCTCATATATCTCCTTTAGAAGTTTGAACGATTCTTTTACAGGTAGATCCCACCAGAGTTGGGTTTTCTGCCCGAAAACAACTCCGATGTTCATCGCGTTTTTCTTACGTTTCTTGTGTGGGTCCAGGCCGTTTACTTCGATAACTCCATTTGAAGGCTCCAGTATCCCGGTAAGCATCTTTACGGTTGTGGATTTTCCGGCTCCGTTCGAACCGATGTATCCGATCATCTCGCCAGAATCTATCTCAAGGTTAAGGTCTTCTACCGCGTGTACTTCCTCGTAATCTCTTGAGATAAAGGATTTCAGGTATCCGCGGATTCCTTCTCCCTGGTTGTATATCTTGAAGGTCTTGGATAGATTCTCGGCTTTGATCAAACTCATGAACTCTACTGGGAGACGTATCTTTTTTTACCCGCGGCTCCGTCAAGACCTCCGGAGTTGTTCTCGCTTAACATAGTCTTTGGCACGGATTCTTCGTTGAAAAACTCTTTGAGTTCTTCATCCCAGCCGTAGATCTCGATCTCGCCGTGATCGCTCGCATAGATCTCAACTTTGTGGCCGTTGCTTTCCATAGAGTAGCTCCTGTTTTTCACAGGTTCGTGTCCCAATCGCTCTACAACAGAGCTGTAAGCCTGGTCTCCGGACTTGGCTGCGAAGTAGTCTCCGTGAGGTCTGTCCTCCGGATCAGGCTGTCTCGGGATGAACGGCTCATCTCGGTCGAATAGCTCATCTATCTTTCCATGCATTCAGTCTTTCACCGTTACGGGAACTCCTTTCTCCTTTAGATGTTCAACCTGGTTTTTCACGAAGTCTTCCTCGTTGGAACCTTTCGTCGCGATCAAATAGACCTGTGCGTCTCCGAACGGACGCATAACTCGGCCGGCTCTCTGAGTTGCCTGACGCCGGGAGCCTCCCTGACCGGACATGATAATCCCTACTTCCGCATCCGGAAGGTCCAGTCCTTCATCTCCGATACGGGAGACAATCAGTGCGGAGCGCTCATCGTTTCGGAACTCCTCGAAGTACTCTTCACGGTCCTCGAAGTCGGTCTCGCCTGAAACGAACGGGATGTCGAACTGTTTGGATAGTTCCTCTCCCTGGTCGATCCAGTCACAGAAGACAACGATCTTGTTGTCCTCGTGTTTTTCCAGCAGGTCTTTCATGTACTGTTTTTTAGCCGGGTTCTTCGATGCGACGATCGCTTTCTTGATCCCGCTTGCCTGCTCGTAACGGTGCCGGTAGGCATCTGACTCCCATTCTGCGAACTGGATCTCCACATCCGGTTTGTGAACGTGTTCTTCGGCGAAGAAACGCGCCCAGTCGCTTCCGATCTCCTTTCCAATCAGTGCGAAGATCTCTCTTTCCTTCGAGTCTTCACGGACAGGTGAGGCTGAAAGACCGATCCTCCGCGTACTCTGTAGGGATGCGGTTTTCCGGAAAAGCTGGGAAGGGATGTGGTGTACTTCATCGAAGATGATCAGACCCCAGTCATTGCGGAAAAGCGAGGTCTTTTCTCCTGCGATATGGTATGTTGCGATCGTTACATCGTTCATCTCCTTTGTATCGCCGTGGTACTCTCCGATTTGATCCTCTGTGATTGTTGTCTTATCGAGTATCTCTCTTTTCCACTGTTCAACCAGCGAACGCTGTGGTACAAGCACCAGCGTCGGTGAATCAACTTTCGCCATCAAACCAATCGAGGTAACGGTTTTCCCGGATCCTGCCGGGTTAGCAAGCACTGCTGCTCGCTCATCGTAGGCTCTCTCAACGTAATCTTCCTGGTAGTCTCTGAGATCGATTGTGAGGTCTGCTCCGATCGATTCATCGACTTCCCGGAACTTCGAGTTGTCCTGAACAGGGTATCCTTTCTTCAACAGTGCTTCCTTGATCTCTGCCCGACTCTTTGATCCCATCGCGATCCGTGACTTGGTATCACTTAGATCAACTGATAGGTTCTTCCGTACCTTGTCAATTGAACGCGCCCACTCCATTCTTTCCGGTTCTTGGCCGACAAGCGAGTGGTAACGCCCCTCGTGTTCGATGCTGAACATCTGGCTCTTGTTGTAAGTCCTTTCAACCCACTCGAGGAAACGTGGATGGCTGCCAACGACTTCCGTGTACTTTTCTTTCATCTCCTCCAGGGATAGCTCGGAGTTCCAGATATCCATCTCCCGGACCTCGAACTTGTAGTGGTCTCCGCTCGAGGACTCTAGGTGCGCGATATCCGATACTGTGCCGAGCAGTTCGTCGCTCGGACTTGATACAATTATCTCTCGCTGTGGCTCGAAGAAGATTGCCTGATCTTCAAGCTTGCTGATTCTTTCAATTAGTTGTTCTCTGGAAAAGTCCTCGTATTTATCGTCGGGCATGCCTCTTAAGGTGGTAGGAAAGACTTAAATCCCTGTTCAACCCGGTTTGGAACATAAAGTGAAACCAGAGCTTAAACGTCGAATAGCTGAATTACAGGGTTTTCAGAACCCGAAGGCTTCTCTCGAACAGTACATAACTCCGCCGGAGCTGGTCTCCGATCTAGTATATACGGCCTACATGCAAGGCGACTTGGAGGGTAAAAAGGTAGTTGACCTTGGAACCGGCACAGGAAGCTTTGCGATAGCAGCGGCATTGCTTGGAGCGGAGGTAACCGCGGTAGAAAAAGACCCTAAAGCTTTGGAAACGCTGCGAGAAAACATAAAGACTGCGGGCGTTGAAATAGAAGTCATAGAACAGGATATACGGGACTTGAATCGTGAGTTCGATACTGTTTTCATGAATCCTCCTTTCTCGGTTCACACCGAGCTTGGAGAGGAGTTCGTGCGTAAAGCACTGGAGATAGGGGATGTTATCTATGCGGTTTTGAACCCGAAGCTGAAAGAACGCTTAAAAGAATTTTCAGACCTACATGAGTTGAAAGAGGCTGAAACTTACGAGATATCGCTTCCTCCCACGTTAGCGTTCCACACGGAGGAAAGACACATCATCGAGGTAGAGGCCGTTCACGTGAGGAAACAATAATGGAGCTTGAATCATTTGAGAAGGACGGAAGGCTGGCACTGGACGTAGCACAGCATCACACAGTAGCAAACCTAGTCAGAAAAGCACTATGGGAAGTAGGTGTCGAAGCAGCATACGACAAAGGACACCCGCTTGGAGACGAATCCACACTGATCGTAGAATCAGATACGCCTGAAGAAGACCTACAGAAGGGAATCGAGAAGGCCAAAGAGTGGATGGACGAGCTGGAAGGCCAGCTATAAGTTTACACTCTGAAAACTGGCTTATAGACCTGTATTTCTTTCAAACAGAGATTTTAACCTCTTGAAAAGTTCAGAGCTTCCCAACCGAACCGGTTTAAACACAGCGAAGGCAGAAGTTTACATGAAGATGGAAAAAATAGAGGCTTTCTTCGATAACAGGGCTGTAGAAGAACTTTACTTTATCGTTATATCGCTCGTACTTGCCTTTGGAATACTTCAAACCACGGGAGCTGTACTCAACACCGATAAGCCCGTGGTATCAGTTGTTTCATGTTCAATGTATCCACAGCTTCACGTAGGAGACATACTTGTAGTTCAAGGACAGAACTTTGAAGACATAAAGGAAGGAGACGTACTTGTATACAGCACAAAGCAAGCAGAGATCTCGGTAAACGGCCAGAGCCATAGAGTAACTAACTACGGTCAACCAGAGCCGGTTGAGACCTCGGCCGGAGAGCTATCGCTGCTTAATGTTGAAAATACCGATGGCGGCGGAAGCCCGGAGACAGCTATAATTCGTTTCAACGGCGATAAATACAGGATTGAGCAGGACAGGACATACCAGATCGGTGGAGCAAGTCTAACCGTCGAAAGTGTAGACGGCGTTTCTATACCGATCGTTCACAGAGTAATAGAGAAAAATCAAGACTATCTCGAGACTAAAGGCGATAACAACAACCAGCAGCTTTCTTTCGAGACCAATGTAACTCCTGAGCAAGTTCATGGCACATCTCTGTTTGTAATACCGCGTATAGGCGGTTTGAAACTCTTAGTGATGGATCTGGTTGGTTTCAACGGCGACCAGCCTTTCGTGGTAGATTCCTATCCTAGCTGTACGGAGAGAGCATGAAACTACAGGATTTGGACAGGAAACAGGTCTTGACGTTGATCGCGATACCTTTAATGATCGCGGCGCTTTTCATAGTTCCAACCGTCCTTGAGAGCTTATACAGTATTCCGGCCGTCTACGGCGCGTTCGGAATGATAATAATCTACTTTTTACTCGATCAGTACATGAAGAGAAGCTAGTGTTCCAGTCGAAATTTGGGAAATCCCGCCTCCCCGATTTGAACGGGGGACAAGTCGATCTACAGTCGACCGCTCTGCCAGGCTGAGCTAAGGCGGGTAACGTGTTTTCCCGGTTTTGCTCATCGAGAAATCCTCGTAAGGTTTCGATAAGCTAAGGCGGGTGCGTATCCAAAGAAGAGTACGGAACCTTTTTCAAGTAAACTGCTTTCTGGTGTTTTCCGGTCAGTCCAGGTACTCGTTGATGGCGTTGGTGTGCTTTTCCAGCACTTCTTCAGCGGCTTCGCTAACGTCGTCCTCGATCCCTTCCTCACAGTAGACCTCCATCTTCACGGTTCTCCACTCTGCTTTCGATAACGCCTCAGGGACCGGTGAAAGCTCCGTTAAATCCTTTACAAAGCCGTTTTTCTTGACCTTGACGTTGATCTCCTTGATCCGTGGCGTTGAAGGAGCGTCAACTATAACTTTCGAGCTTTCGACACCCGCAGTCTCAGCTATTTCCTCCTCGATCTTCTTCTCGTCCTTGATCTGTTTTTCAAGAGTTTTCAGCTGTTCTTTGGTGAGTTTGTCACGGTCCCAGTCGAGGCATCTTTTGTACAGTTTTCGCTCCTTCACTTTAGAGTAGATCTCCTTCGACTCGCCGCTGGAGTTCATCAAGGCGTTGTGCATCTCGTAGTCGTCCATCCGCATCTGTTTTTCGACGTCTGAAACGTAGTCTTCCAGCGCTCTCTGAAGCATTTTCTCCGCGATGTTCACTGCGTGATGGGTGTAAAGTGTCTTGATCATATGGAACCGGGAGGTGAACAAACCTTCCAGTGCATCGATCGCCTTGGAGTCAAACACTAACCGTCTGGAATCGATCTCGGCAAGCCGAATGATTGTTGAGGCATCGATATGTCCGTGTTCAAGCCCGCTGGAATGAGCATCTCTCATCAGGTAATCCATGCGGTCGGCATCGATCTCTCCTGCCACCGCCTGACCTATCTCAAGTTCTCCTTTAATTATCCGTTTTACCCGGCCAGCATCTACTTCGAAACAGTCCTCAAGCTGATCTACTATTTTACAGGAAAAATCTTCATGGCTGTAGCCTTCTTTTTCCATCACAAGCTCGCTGGCATGGGAGAACGGGCCGTGACCAGAGTCATGTAAAAGTGCGGCAATCCTCAGCTCTTGACGTCTCTGATCGTCCAGGTCAAGTGATTCGGCGAAACGTCCGGCAAGATGCGTAACTCCGAGAGAATGCTGGAAACGTGTATGTGTTGCGGAAGGATAAACCAGCGAGGACAGTCCAAGCTGGCGTATACGTCTTAACCGCTGTACTTGCGGAGAATCCACGACTCTCTGCTCCTGATCGTTCAACTCGATATATCCATGTAACGCATCCTTTACGTGTTTCATTCAGCTTAGGGAAAACTGGTTTTCTCAGCTTTAAATCCCTTAGTTCTGCCCGTCTCCACGTTCTTCGAACTGTCTTCTCGCTCTCTGGTATCTTTCCTTTTCTCTGAGGTACTCGGACTGCTGGCCGAATTTATCGAACGATCTCTTAAACATGTAAAGTCCGACTGCCGGAAGCCCGATTGCGGCAGCAGCTATCTCCGGCTGACTGTAGAGATCCGGAGACGAAGTGTAAAAATCTACGAGCGACTCCCCGGGACTGCTGTAGGCCAGAGCGGATAATCCTCCTGCGCCCACGAAACCAAGGCCTTTTACCGCATCCGCAGTAGCCTCATCTTTTTTCTCAGCTCTTCGATCCTCGATGTGATCGATAAGCGTGTCCATAAGCCCGAGGTACTCTGCTCTGAAGTTAGGTACCAGATGCTCGTACTCTCCGAAAACCCGGTCAATCATCCTGTTGTGCTGATCGATCTTCCGCCGATGCTCGAAAAGCATCTCCATGTGCTGTTCCATAGCATCCATGGCATCGCTGTAATCCGGATGCTGGGTTTCTCCCGATTCCCCGTAACCGCCGCCATCCTCCAGCATACGATCGATCTCCCTGCTCTCGGAGCTACCTCTTTCTTCCAGTATTTCATCGAACTCTCTATCGCTCATTTCTGCTTCCGACCTCAATATAGTTAAGACTGGCTTCCGTCCGGTATATACACAGTTACGGCTTTAAACGCAGTTACAAATGTATACTATCTTCTTCGAGCCGCTAACAGGCCTTAAAACGTCTTATATGTTTTGTTATTGCGTCGAAAATAGCTCGAGGAGTCGGTCCATAAATAAGTTGGAGGTGGCTAGTCTAACATGTCAAGAGGACTAAACTACGTTAGAACGGATTTTGTCCGCCAAGTCGGAAGCGTAAACGGAAACACAATGTACGGAAAAGGCGATGAACAAACACACTCGATGAACTACAGAGGAGAAGAGCTGACTTTCCATGAGGATCAAAATGAGTCGTCTGATGAAATAGCCAAGCTCCTAGATGGAAACAGGGAGGCTGCCAGAGAACTCGTACGTGAAGCAGGTTACAAAACTGAGCAGAGAATGAGGCTCGTTGTTACAGAATAGCGTTGAAAAAAGAAAAAGTTGAAGGGCTTAGAAAAGCCCTCTGATTGTGTTCAGGATTCTGGGTATGAATCCTTGGTTTACCGGTCTTTTGGGCTGTACCATAACTTCCGGTTCTGGGCGTGTCTGTTCTGGCCGCTGAACGGAGGTCTCTGACTCATTTTCAGTTACCTGGGTTCCGTTCTCACTGTCAGCCGGTGTGGAGTTAGAAGGTAACGAAGTGGCTTTCAGCATTTTCGGGCCGTCCGTATCAGATGTGTGGGTGTTGTTAGGGTCGTAAATTGCTGTAGCCGAGAAACTCATCGACAAAACAAGCAAAATAGCCAAGAATGTTCTTTTCATCATAAACAAAGATGTCCTGACTCGGCTTATTAAACAGCTCTAAGCTGTTCTAAAACCATCGAACAGAACTACGGTTGGAAAAATCCAGCACAGTTCCCAATTAAAGGCACTGAGGATTCAATTGCTCAGATTTATAGCGAGCTTCAAAAAAGCTAGAACAATCATGTTAATAAGCCGGATTCGACATTCTCAATTGTCTCTGTCCTTATAAAATGATTCTTGAATTCCTCTACAGGGCGAGTCCACACTTTTCCCCTAGGGCCTTTTACAGGGTAATGTGTATCATTCTATACTCCTGATCATCCTTCGAGGCTGACATAGTCTTCTACAACTCCGATTTCGAGAAAAGCTGTTAAACAATTACATGATGTGAGAGTAAATCTATTTGGCAGGACCCGGATTTGAACCGGGGTCTGGCCGTCCCAAACGGCCAATGATAGTCCACTACACCATCCCGCCAAACTGCTGTCAGTTTGATCAACATGTTACGGTTCTAGAGAACCGTGCCTCAAACATTAGCAGGCTTGTATCTAAACAGAAGTTGGCGAAAAGTTTTAAACTAGGGCGTTACTCTGGGCTGAGTTGTTTTTAAGCCTGGCTGAGTACATTAGTTTATATGGCGAAGGTTTTGGTTTTAGGAGCGGGTTTTGCGGGAGTAAACGTTTGTATGAATCTTATAGGCTCTGAGCATGATGTAGAGCTGCTTGATATTAATGGCTCTCATGAGTTCAAGCCGGGTCTCGTGGATCTGTACCGTGAAAGACATACTGAGGATGAGTTAAGAGTTAATCTGAACAAGCTGTTCGAGGACACGGGCGTTAAGTTTTCTAGGGAGGCCGTTGAGGACATTGATCCTGCCGAACAGAAAGTCCATACCAATGCGGGAACCCATGATTATACTTACCTTGTTGTAGCGCTTGGATCTGATCCGGCGACCTATGGCATGGATGTTTCCTCCGCCGACGGTTTTTACAGCCTTACGTCTGCTAAAAAATCCGTGAAGAAAGTTGAGGATGCTGAAAAAGTCACTGTGGTAGGTGCTGGCTATGTAGGCGTCGAAGTCGCTGGCGAGATCAGTGAAATGGGTAAAGAGGTTTCGGTGGTTGATTCTGCTACGCGTCCAATGTCTACAGGTAATGAAGAATCGTCTCATAAGATAATTGATTATATGAACAGCGAAGGTATCAACTTCAAGGGCGGAAGCGCTGTAAAACGCGTTGAAGAAACCAAGGTTGTACTTGAGAACGGTAAATCGATTGAACATGATGCCTGTATCTGGTCGGCAGGTGTACAGGCTTCTAAAACCGTCCAAGACTCTCTGAATGTTGATCGGGATGGTGTACCGGTTGATAAGTATCTTAGATGGCGGAAGTATCCGCAGGTTTTCGCTCTCGGCGACTGTGCGGATCTAGAGGTTATAGATACCGCTCACAACGCTATAGATCAGGCAGAGGTTGTTGCGAAAAATATTGATGTGCCTCGTAAGGATATGGTTGAGTATGACGGCTCTGAGTTTCCTTTGCTTGTAAGTCTCGGAGATTCCGGTCTTATGATGTATAAGGAGGCTGCTCTACAAAGCAGTGTTTTCAGAAAGCTCAAAGACGCTGTCATGAAGGTATACCTGCTGAACCTGAGGAAGAAAAAACTGGCAGGCAGAATAGGTCTGTGAAGAACGTACTAAGGGAATAAATCAGTTTTCCGATCTATCGATTGTTATGAGTGATCTTCCGGACTGGTGTACAGGCGAGGATTTCTGCCCTGTTACTGCGACAGCTAACCTCTTAGGGAAAAAGTATCATCCTGTTATTCTCCACCGGCTTCTGAAAGAGGAAAAAGGTTTCAACGAGTTAAAACGCTCGATTCCCGGGGTTACGGCAAAGGTGCTGTCCCGGTCTCTGAAGGATTTACAGGAAAACCGGCTTGTAAACAGAGAAGTCCTCTCCGAGTCCCCGAAAAAGGTTGAGTACTCTCTGACTGAGGAAGGACGGAGTATGGAGAAAGTGCTGGATGCTATGCGGGAGTGGGGAGAACAGAACTTTACCGAAAAACAGGGCTGAAATTTTTACAGGGCTAAGTGGCCTCATATAGTTAAATCTCCGAGATAAAAACGTGGTTATGGTTCGGCATCTCGCATTAGGGAACGGCTCGCTGCTGGTCAATCTAGATGACTCTCTCAGAGTTAGGGATTTTTACTATCCGTACGCAGGTCAGGAAGACCACGTGCTTGGAGAAAAAAGCCGTATAGGTATACAGGCCGATGGTTTTTCATGGATTGAGGACTGGGAGACCGAACCACGTTACAAGGATCAGACAATAGTAACAGAGTCCGAGGCCAGTAACAGCACAGAAGACCTGGAAATCCTGTTTAACTCATGTGTGGACTGCGATAAAAACGTGTTCCTCCGTGAAATAGAGGTGAAAAACACTAGAGACGCTGAAAGAACTGTCGAAATATTTTTCCAGCAAAAATTCAATGTTTACGGTAACTCAATGGAGGATACCGCGCTTTTCAGACCTGAGGAAAACGGTATAGTTCATTATGAGAAAAACCGGTATTTCATGATCGATGTCAAGAAAGAAGGCGGGGAATGCGGTGACTTCGATCAGTACGGAATATACAGTGACGGGGTCAAAGAAGCCATAGAGTCCGGAGAACTCAACAGCAACCCGATCGCACAGGGAGAGGTCGATTCTGCGTTATCTGTAAAACTCCAGATACCTGCTGAAGGTTCCCGTAAGTTCTACTACTGGATAAACACAGGTAGGAATTTCGATGAGGTACGTGAGCTGAACAGAGAGGTCGATAAACGTGTACAGGACTTTTTCGAGCAGACGGAGATGTGCTGGCGGGGATATATCGAAGAACTTGATTTTGATGCCGGAGGGCTTGATAAGCATATAGAAGAGCAGCTTAAACGCTCAATACTAGTTGTCAGAAGCCAGATAAACCATAACGGTGCGATAACCGCGGCCAACGACTCTACGAACCTGGATTACAACCGGGATAAGTACGGGTATGTCTGGCCTCGGGACGGCGCACTTGTAGCGGAGACGATGGCGCAGGCTGGTTTCGACGGACTGGTCGAACCGTTCTTCGACTTTCTAGAGGCGGTAATTGAGGAAGAAGGATACTTCCTTCACAAATACAACCCGGATAAATCACTTGGAAGCTCATGGCATCCCTGGGTCGATGAGAACGGAGATCCGCGGCTGCCTATACAGGAAGACGAGACCGCTCTAGTGATCTGGTCTCTGAAAAAGTTCGCAGAGTACTCGGATAACCAGCAAATACTGGAGGAAAAATGGTCTTCGCTCGTGAAACCGGCCGCAGACTTCATTCATGACTACTTCGACCAGGAACTAGGTTTACCGAAGCCAAGCCACGATCTCTGGGAGGAAAAACACTACATATCAAGTTTCACAGTCGCATCTGTATACGCAGGGCTGGAAGCCGCAGCAGACATCGCCGACCAAGTCGATGAGAACGGAGAAAAATACAGGACCCGAGCTGAAACTATAAAACACGAAGGACTGGAAAAACTCCGTTCAGAGAAATCCATGAGGTATGGAAGAGGCTTAGAGGACGGAGAGCTGATCGATGAAGTCTCTGCTCCACTGATCTTCCTTGAAAAATTCGGCCTAGTTGAAGAAGACGATCAGTACTTTGAAAACACGGTCAACGCCATCGAACACGATCTCTCGCCGGATACAGAGATCGGAGGAATAGCACGTTACAAAGGAGACCGTTATCACAGTGTGACCAGTGATTTCGAGAAAGTTCCGGGCAATCCATGGGTGATCTGTACACTGTGGCTCGCACAGCACAGGATAATGAACGCAGAAAGCTTTGAAGAGCTTGAGAGCGCGAAAGAACACATGCACTGGGCGCACGATAATGCACTGGAGACCGGGATACTGCCGGAACAGGTAGATCCGTTCACAGGAGAAGGCAAGTCGGTAGCACCCCTGACATGGAGTCATTCAACGTTCATAGAGACCGCGATGAGCTACCTTGAGAAAAAGAAGGAACTGGGTTAAGAAAAACCGGTTTTTATGATTAAAAGCCTGGAAAAACGTTTTGATGCTTTTTCAGACTTGATAGGCTTTTCCATGTACTCTCTATAATCTATAATTGTCTAAAATAATTCGTTTTAAAATAAGAGCCTATGTTTTGACTTGAGGTGTCCTCGAAGATGCCAAAATTCACCTTCCCAAACGGCCATGTGGTGGAAGCACTGGATGAATTCGAGCTAGTCGAGAAAGTCCAGCGGTACGCTCGTGAACATTTCCACCGGGATCTCGATGAAGAAGAGATCATCGACGGCTCGAGAAACCCTCAGTGAAACCCTTCCCTCTAGAACCGGTTAAACCCTTGAGAGGTCGCAGCGGCCTCTCACATATTTTTCATCTATCCGCCCGGGCCGGAAACTGTTCGGCGACCGTGAGTTTTTATCCCGGCCCGATAAAACATAACTGTATGAAGGAGTTCGATGCCATCGTAGTCGGAGCAGGAAGCGGACTGGATATTGCCTCAGTTTTCGCATCACACGGTAAAAACGTAGCATTAGTGGAGCCAGGTCCGCTCGGGGGAACATGCCTGAACCGCGGATGTATACCTTCAAAAATGCTTATCCACCGCGCCGACATAGTAGAAACCATTAGAGATTCCGAAAAATTCCATATTAACGCACAGGTAGAAGAAATCGACTTCGAGAACATAGTACAGGAAGTAAATAACTCGGTATCAAGTGACGCTGAAGGAATCGAAAAAGCAGTAGAGAAATCGGAAAACCACACTCTGTACAAGGAAAAAGCTCGGTTCGTCGATGAAAAAGTACTGAAGGTCGGCGACGAACGTATAACGGCCGATAAAATATTTCTCGCAGCTGGCTCAAGGCCGCTGATACCGCCGATCGAAGGAATAACGAGTATAGACTATTTAACGAGTAAGGAAGCTCTTCAGCTGGATGAAAAACCGGAATCGATAGTTATGATCGGCGGCGGCTATATCTCCTGTGAGCTAGCTCACTTTTTCGAGGCCATGGGTGTCGAAGTAACAATAATTGAAAGTGGAGACTCCCTACTCAAACGAGAAGACCGAGAAATCTCAGAGAAGTTCACAGAGATCGCGGAAAGACGGTTCAACGTAAATCTCGGTATGTATGCCTCCAAGGTAGAGGAGCTGGAGGATGGAATAAAGGTTGTAGCAGAGGACGGGGGTGGCAACAAACACTCGTTCGCAGGAGAAAAAATCTTGCTCGCAGCCGGCAGGGTTCCGAACACAGATGAGTTAAACGTTAAGGCGGCTGGAATCAAGACCTCCGAGCGCGGATTCGTTGAGGTCGACGAAAGGATGGAGACTAACAAGGACGGAGTCTATGCCATCGGAGATATTGCCGACAACTGGATGTTCAAACACTCTGCGAACTACGAGGCCGAGATCGCGATCAAAAACGCCTTCGGGAAAAAAGAGATAGCAGACTACCGGTCAATGCCTCACGCCGTATTCTCCTCACCGCAGATCGCAGGTGTGGGAAAGACCGAACAGAAACTTGAGGAAGAAAATGTTGATTACATCAAAGCCAGTTACGAGTACAAGAACACGGGAATGGGCCATGCTTTGAAGGAAAAAGACGGCTTTGTTAAACTGCTTGCCAGTCAGGAGGGAGACATACTTGGCTTTCACATCATCGGACCTGATGCCTCCCAGCTAATACATGAGGTCTTGGTCGCAGAACGTAACGATCTAGGTGTCGAAGGAATCAAGGATACGATCCATATCCATCCGGCGTTGAACGAAGTGGTTCAAAGAGCTTTCAACCAGATCTAGTAAATTGGGAAAAATTAAACTCATTAGGAGCCAGGATTAGCAAAATCCCAAGGCTCTTAGAACGGTTCTCCGAAGAGATGTTCTTGAGCAGGTCTCTCCTAGACCTCTCACAAAGGCTTAGGCGACCTATAAACACAATCTACGGGCGAACTGTTAAATACCGATCAACCGGCAGCCGGTCAAACCGTTGCTATCACAGGCAAGAGCAAAACAGCCAGACCCAGAGCAGCCAGTCCCAGCTTGTTTTCCAAGACTTTACGGTAGAATGGCAGTTCTTTGTAGTTTTCCCGGAAGTTCTCTAGGTTCTCCTGACTGGCGAAATGTTTTTGCCTCAGCATGAAACGTTCAGTTTCCGAACAGTGTTTACAGATCGGACTGTGATTTAACCTCTCTTCTTTGATGTTCAAACGGTTGTTAATAGTTCCACAGTATCTACAGAGGGTTGGTGTGAATAACAATGGTTTCCTGCCGGTATGAGTGTCAACATGGATCTCATCTTTCTTCTTGATCTCCAGATTGTTGTCTGTAAAGTAGCTGTGCCGGTGAGAATGTTCTTTTATCCGGGTTGAGGTCTTTATCTTCGGAACGTAGACAGGTTTGATCTCCGTGACGGTCACGTCTTTTTCCTTCGGTTTATGGGTCTTGTTGTATGTTACATTGTTGCCGCCGGTATAGCTGACCTGCTCTGTATTCTCCTTTATTTCGTACTCTACGAGATCCTGTTTGAAACCGGTCTCGGTTTTCTCAAAATGCCTTCTCTTAATATCATCGAACTCGGCTTCCAGATCGTAGGCACCAAGCCGGCTGCCGACCCCTGAATCATGTATGAGCCTCTCCAGTTCAGAGTCTTTTCTCTCCTCTACACTGCCTTCTGTATCTGCCCTCCAGATCAAGGTGTCTTCTCTCTGAATCCTGTTTACAACGCCGACAGTGGTCTCGTAAACCGAATCTATCTGAGATCTCATTTTTACAGCAGGAACAAGCTCCAGTTCGACTTCAATGTCATCAATAACTTGTTTCTCAAAGTTTTTCAACTCGGAGAACTCGTCTTTTATCTTTTCTTCCACTATACTCCGTTTCTCCGGTACGGGCAGCGTCCGGTTACAGACGATTTCGATCTCGCCGTTGTAAAGATCAAGGCCGATATCCTCTGCGATCTCTCTGATCTTTTTCCCATCCCAGAGACGTACATCTGATTTTTCCGCATACTCCTTTGCGGCCGCAGAGAACCTGTTCGTTGTCACAATCATTCCGACCTTCTGATTTTCCGTATCGAAGGTAGCTACAGCTGAATGAAGCTTCTGGACTACAGGCCGTCCAACGTGGGAAGAAAGGTTCTTACACTCCACGATGAAGGTTTTCCTGACTCCGTCAACAGTCTTTTCCATTATAATATCTCGGCCTTCATCACCCGTCTTACCAGGATTTCTGATGTTTTCATACCCCAGATTTCGGAAAACATCCATCATAAGCTCTTCAAACTCGAAACCGCTCAAATCACTTAACATCGTCTCTTGAGAACTCATCGCCATCAACTAAACAGTTCTGCCTTACGGCTTAATAATTTGTATCTGCTCGGCCGGTAGAAAACCGCGTCAGATCCGGGCGGACTTAACTAGGCACAAAATAGTTGTAACGAACCCTATGGGTAAAGGATAATCTTATAAGGTGTTTTGGATTTGTTTTACGTATGAACAAGACGCTTTTGTTCCCTGTAGGTGCCGTACTGGAGCTACTGGGTGCTTTGACACTTATCACGAATGAAGGAACGTTTGCGCCACAAGTCGAGCTTGGTTTCAACGTGCCGGCTTTGGTACCCGCGGACATACAAGGAGTGATTTTGCTGCTTGCGGGCGCCGGAATTACGTTCTACTCGATAATGGATATGGCTTAAACGCCATTTCCTTCGCCTGCTCTGTAACTTTCTCTTTTATTTTGAACGTCAGAAAACTGTGTGGTCTAGGACATGGTTTTGGGGGATTAATTTAAAGAAAACACGGTTGAAACTTGTTTTTATGAGCGAGAAAATGAATAAACCGGAGAAAAGACTTCTAACGGTTTGGAGGCTGGAAGTAGCGCTTTTCGTCCTGTTAGTCGGAGCCACATTGATTTTGATACCGTACGCCGCCTACAATCAGATCTCTACCTGGGTCCTATGGCCGCCAGCAGTGATTATAGCCATTGGTCTCCTGGGAGGTATTTACATGAAAAAACGGTATGATGCCTGGAACTACCAGGTGCGTGAAGATCACCTTTACCTCGAACACGGAGTCTTCAAGAAAGTGAGTTCGATGGTTCCTTTCGTCCGTATACAGCACGTTGACGCTCAACGCGGAGTTATCGATCGAATCGCAGGTCTTTCCAAGGTAGTGGTCTATACTGCCGGTACGAGAGGCGCAGATGTAAGAGTGCCGGGTTTACTGCCAGAAGACGCAGAGAGATTACAGGAAAAGCTTAGAGACGTAGCGATCGAATCCGAAGACCGAGATGCTGTATGAAGCTGGATAGAAAATCCATTGTATACAATGCCCTACAGGATGTAGGCACTATAGCAGTATTCCTCGTTTTCACCGGCGGAGCCAGTATAACAAGTTTGAATTTTTCAGCCGCAGCGATCGTGGCCGCGGTGCTGGCGGTTTTGACTACGGTAACGCTTGTATGGGAGTACTTGGTGTGGAGAAACTACAGTTTCTATATTCGGGAGGAAAACATCAATATTCGGCACGGGGTTTTCCAGAAGAAGAGTAGGGAAATACCTCTCAGCAGAATTCAGAACGTTGATATCAAAAAGAATGTTGTACAGAGAGTTCTCGGTATCGCGAAGGTAAGCCTTGAGACTGCTGGAGGCGGCCATACAGAGGCATCGCTCAAATTCATCGGAGACGAACAAGCCAGACAGTTCCAGAGAAAGATAAGAAATCTGAAAAAAGGTGTGGAAGACACTGAGGAAGCTGATGAGGACAGAGAGCTGATCTACGAGATAAGTGACAGGGAACTGGGCGTACTCGGGGTTACCTCGGTCAAGCCCGGTCTAATATTCGGCCTAATGGGTCTTCTAGGGGTCGGCGGAGGTCTGGTGCTTACAGCTGTCGAGCAGTCAGGTCTCAGCGTCTTACTTGGATTATCTATTATCCTAGTTCTGGGATTAGCAGGTGTCTGGGCGGCCAGTTTTACCAGCGTGCTGTTAAAGTACTATGGTTTCAAGCTCTGGAGATCTGATGATTCACTTGAGTACGAACGCGGCTTTCTGAACCGTTCAGAGGGTTCGATACCGCTTGAAAAGATACAGAAACTGACAGTTGAAGAAAATCCGCTGAAACGGCTGTTCGGCTACTCAACGCTGAAAATTGAGACCGCAGGATACTCGGCGCAGAACTCCATGGAGGGCGGACCGGAGTCAGCAATACCTTTAACTAAACGCAACCGGGCCATAAGACTAGCCAATAAAATTGAGCCTTTCGGAGAGATAAATACTGTCAGTATACCTGGAAAAGCTCGCAGAAGATACTTCGGCAGGTACATGATCCTGAATGCGGCGGTTACCGCAGGCACGCTGACGTATGCGTATTTCACAGGTAGTTATCTGATTGCCGGAGCAGTTTTCACGGCTCTGACTGTTTTAAGCATCACAGCCGCGCATCTAAAATGGAAGAACAAGGGCTACCAGGTCGGCGAGGATAAAATCGTAACAATGAACGGTTTCTGGAAGCGAGAAACCATGATCGTGCCTTACTACAGAATCCAGAACTTGATAGAAACACAGACGGTTTTCCAGAGACGATGGAATCTTTCCAGCCTTGTACTCGATATAGCAGGCACTAATCTCTTCCAGAAAGACGCTAAAATCACTGATCTAGACACAGAACAGCTCAGACAGGTCAAAGAACAATGTTACAGGAAACTCCAGGACTCGCTGTAACGTTTCGCCGGCCTCTTCGATCGAGGTGGTGCCGCTGAGAATATCTCTTGGAAGAGAAAGCGGCTTCAACGATTTGAGCGGGAGGCAGAAGCTGGCGGTCGGTCTAGTCCTCATTATAGCGGGTCTCGCACTCTCAGGATGGGGTTATCTCAACTACCGCGCACAGGGAGAGGCCATAGAAAACGCCGTTAACACAACAGGAACTGTGGTCAGCACCGAGATAGTAGAAGACTCCGGTGGGCGTCGAAGCGGTTCTGATTACACTCCTGTGATACGGTTTGAATACCTCTACAGTGGCAGCTCATATGTCAGCGACAACATGTATCCGCCTGGAGACACACAAAAAGAGTTTAACTCCAGATCCTCCGCGGAGAGGTTACTGGAAAAGTATCCAGAAGGTTCAGAGGTAATAAGAGTATACATAGATCCTGAGCAGCCGGGAGAAGGATTCCTGAAGAAAAAACGGTCGAACGGACCGCTGTTGCTTGTAGGCATAGGAACAGTTATGGCGTTTGCCGGTCTTTACGTACTGATTCGGCCGTAGAAACCTGTGGTTTTTAAACTCACGGCTGGATACGATTTTAATAAAGATAGATCGTTAGGGATTAGTATGCCTGGAGCACCGCGAAACCAGATAATCGCCGGCGACTGCGTTGAGGAAATGAAAAAACTTCCTGATGATTCTGTCGATCTTGTGATTACTTCTCCTCCGTACTTTAATCAGCGAGACTATGATATGGAGGGACAGATAGGCAGAGAGGAGGATGTTGACGACTATATAGATAAGATTCATGAGGTTTTCAAGGAGTGTGTCCGAGTCACCAAGGAAAGCGGAAGTATGGTGTTTAACATGGGAGATAAAAGGGTTGACAATGGGCGGATGCTAATACCTTCCCGTTTTGCCACTCGAATGATTGATAATGAGCCAGTGAAGCTTGTAAACGATATTACGTGGCATAAAACCAATCCTACTCCAAGGCAGTCGGATAGAACGCTTACAAGAAGCACGGAACCGTTCTTCCACTTCGCTCTTTCAAAAGATTACAAGCACGATATCCGGGAGTATCAGAAACATCTAGATATCGCACAGACCAAGATAAAAGGTAAGAAAAGAACTGATCGGTACGGGAAAAAATACTTCGAGCTGATAGAAGAGTCCGATCTCTCACAAGAGGAAAAACAGCAGGCTGAAAAGGAGTTACAGGATGCGATAGACCGAGTCCATAATGGAGATATCACTGGTTTCAGAATGAAGATACGAGGAGTCCACGCACTGCCTTACGGCGGTCAGGAAGGCGGCAGAATGCAAAAAATCAGGGATAAAGGTTTCACCATTATAGATTTGAAAGGAAACAAGATGAAGACTGATGTAATAGAGTCTTCCGTCGAGTCGATTGACTGGAGTGACCACCCTGCTATCTATCCAGAGTACATAATCCGGCATCTTCTGAGGCTGTTGACTGATAAGGGAGATCTCGTACTTGATCCGTTCATGGGTTCGGGAACTACGGCTGTGGCGGCAAAAAAGTTGAACCGGGATTATCTGGGCTATGATCTGAACCCGGAGTACTGTGAGAAGGCAAGACAGAGAGTTAACTCAATAAATGCTGAAACAAAGATTTCTGATTATGTCGGAGACTAATCCAAGGAAGAGACTTGAGAGCTTTCACCAGCAAGCAACTCAGCAGTATAGGCAAGATGAGGGCCAAGAATTTCTTGAAAATATTTCTTCAAAGTATTTCGAGAATCTGAAGATAGTTGTTGAGAACGCAGACACGCAGAAAGCTGTAAACACGGTTTTATTGACAAGTGTCCTTAAAAAATGTCTTGACCCCGATCAGGATGTTAGAAAACACCAGAAAAAGATGGATGACGGATATTCTGGAAGGACTCTTGACTTCAACAACGTTACTCCGTTCATGAAGGATAACTTTCCCCGGTTTGCTATGGGTGAGGCAGGGTGGCTAACACGATCTTTAGAGCAGCCAGAGCCTTACAACATGGATTATCCTGGGGAGATAAGGAACAAAGAAGTGAAAAACGCTTTTCTCCAAGCCATGGCGGAACTGGAGAAAGGATCGGTCAACCCGGAAAATGCTTTAACTGCGCACCTGCTTTTACTCGAGAGAAAAAGCTCTGTAAAACAAGCTGATCTGGCTGAGATTGAGGCCGAAGAAAGGCTCACCATCAGTCTGATACACGACTCTGTCAAAAGACATATTGAAGCAGATTACAGTAAAGGAGGTCGCTCTCGTATCCCGGTAATAGCTATCTACACAGTCTATCAGGTTGTAAAAGAAGACGTCCGCAGATATGATGGAAAAGAGCTTCTCGAACTCGGCTCTCATACCACGCCCGACACACAGTCGTCTACAATAGGAGATATCGAAGTACTGGATGAACAAGACTACTTCGAAGCAGTGGAGATCAAACATGAAAAGACAACAACGTACTACAGACTCGTAAATGCTGAAAACAAGATTAGAAACAGCAACGTAGACAGATACTACTTTTTAACCACGGCAGACAAGCAACTAGGAAGCCAAAAACAGAAAATCGATGAATTCATCCATAAAATGAGCAGCGAGGAAGACTGCGAGATCATCGTAGACGGTGTGCTTCCAACTCTCAAGTACTACTTACGTCTGGCAGATCAGCCCTCGAAGTTCGTAGAGAAATACACGGAAAACCTCCAACAAGACTACGAGCGGAACACCGATCTGAAAGGACAGCACATAGAGAAATGGAACGACATAATAAGAGAGCTACCGGAAAAACTAGAGTGAAACCTCCGGCTGCGAACAGATATTAGATTCTGAGTTCCGGACTTAGAAAAGACTTTTTGTTCTGCTAAAGAAGAAAGAATAAAGAGAAGAAAGATTACCATTATTTAAATATTTGAACAACTATTCAAGCGTTGTGTATCGAGAAGATTTATCTGAAACCGCAGAGATATTTCAGGCATTATCCAGTGAGAATAGGCTGAAAATATTGTTGTCGCTTTCTGAAGGAGAAAAATGTGTCCACGAACTGACTGAAGAACTGGATATGACTAACTCCAACATATCACATCACTTGAGAAAACTAAAGGACAGAAGGATAGTTGAAAAGCGGAAAGACGGCAAGCATCGATACTACAATATGAACGACAAACACATCGAAGAAATAATTGAAGCAGGTGTCGCACATTCCCGAGAATAACCACAGCCACAACGAGAAAACAAGTACAAAGAAGCTCGGAGTGGTATCAGCAATCAACCTAATCGGATTCATAGTAGAACTTATCGGAGGAGTAGTATTCGGCTCAATCGCCCTGATCAGCGATGCCTTCCATATGCTGTTCGACTCCCTCGCATACATCACAGCGTTCGGCTCCGCCTACCTCGCAGAAAACAGGGATGGGGGAAAAGAATGGAGCTTCGGACTTCACAGACTGGAAACACTTACTGCTTTCTTCAACGGCGCGCTTCTCATACCTATGGCAGGATACATAATCTGGGAAAGCTACCAGAGATTCCTTCAACCAATCCAGATAGACCCCGTACCTACATTTGCCATAGGCTTTGGAGGACTCCTCGTGAACATCGGATCGGTCTACTACCTACAAGGCGGAGAAATGAGCCTCAACGAAAAAGGAGCATTCTACCACCTGCTCGGAGACGCAGGCGGCTCAATCGCAGTCATAATCTCAACCCTCATAATCTACTTCACAGGGTTCCAAGCAGCAGATCCGATAACCGCAGTACTTATATCAGGAGTGATAGTCTGGAGTGCTGGAAAAGTCCTGAAGGGAAGCACAGGAATACTCCTACAGAAAAACCCGCTCAACTCCAGTAAAATCAAGGAGGAAATACTTGAATTAGACGAAGTAGAGGGAGTAAGAGAGTTAAGGATCTGGAACCTATGTAGCCAGATAACAGTAGCTTCACTCCACGTCTGCCACAACCTAACAGAACTGGAAGAGGTAAACCAGACAAGAGCAGAAATCAGGAAAATACTGTCCGAAAACGGAGCCGACCACATCACAATAGAGATGGAAGATACTGGAGAAGAAATCTGTAAACACCGTATAGAACATTAGAATTTGTTCGAGGGATACGAACCGAAAGTAATAAAGAGCCCCCGAAGGGATTTGAACCCTTGATCTGTCCCTATCTTAGATCGGATCGATACGATCTCAAGTTCACGTACCGTTCCATTCTCGCTCCGCTCGAATCCAGAACGCATCTTAAAGCCGCTGGAAGCGGTTTATTGCGTCCTGCTCGAGCGTAACCACGCGTACAAGGGGACCGCTCTAGCCAGACTGAGCCACGGAGGCGTCTGTATGTGGGTTTTCACCCTGAACGGTTAAATAGCTGGAGCTGGTCTGGGACCGAAGAGCTTGTAACTTCTTTTAGTTTAAACTGGTTTATGGCGAAGGTATGCGGCAAATGCGTGGGCAGAGCAGTCTCAGGAACCAACGACGAATGGCTTTGCGCCAGGCACTTTGTCGAAGCATCTTACGAATCCGATCTGTATGAAACACTGGAAAGGTTGGAATCGGAGGATATCGAAGGTCTTGGAATCCATAGGACCGAGGCGAATACTGAGGCGATTCTCAGGGAGATCAAGGCCCAGTATCCTGGAATGGTCGAAGCCTTCGAGAAGGTTTTCAGCAACTATCTTTAGTCTTCAACCAGCAACTCGAATGTATGAAGCCTCCGGAAAGATTCGATGTAACATCTGATTTCAGTGAACTAGCTGATTTGAACCCTGAAGGAAGCAAAGTTGAGGTAGGCTTCCGGCCGAGCGGAGAGTTACACGTTGGAAATCTTCTGACAATCGGGTATGCGGCTGCTATCGCCGACAGACTCTTGCTTGACTTAACGGTGACTTGCTGTGATACTGACTGGAGCGCACATATCCATGAACATCATTTCCCGGAAAACAACCGTGTAATGAAACTTTTCTACAGGAGAGACTGTCCGTGCGGAGAACACGCGAATATAGCCGAACACAGGATGGAGGAGATCGAGCCGTACCTCGAGACACTGGAAAAGCATTTCGGTATAGAGATCAACACCAGGTACTTATCGGATCTTCATGGAGATGAAGATTATACGGATGCTTTGAGAACTGTTTTGAAAAATATCGATGAGTTCGATGGATTCTACGGAGGAGGGTTCAGACGGAGATATATCTCACCTATTAGTTCTTCGTGTAACGTATGCGGTTACGCCCACGCGAAGGGAGCAAGTTACTCGCCGGGTGCTGACGAGCTTGTGGCGCCGTGTAGAAACCGCGAGTGTATGAACGGGTTTATATCCGAGCCTTTGACTGGCCAAATTGGAGTGTACTACCTAGTTGACCCAATCCGGGATCCTGGTGAGGACACTGCGGTCCATGTTTTCGGCGGCGACTACCGGTCTGCGGAAAAAGAGCAGAAAACCTCGAAGATCACCAAGGTCGCAAAAACCACAGAACTCGCATGCGGCCAGACACCGGCTTACTTCCTAGCGCCTATGATATCGGATAGTAATGGCAAGCCATTGTCGAAGTCGAAGAATACGGGAAAAACAGTATCAGAACTTGACTTGGAGGGGTTCGGAGTAAAGGTTGCTTCAAAGGTTCAGGACTGGTTGAATGAGGAAAGGAAAAACGTGGTTGAAAATGAGATCTAGACGTCGGATGGGTCCGGCGCCCTGTCCTTGATCTCCCGTTTTTTCTTGTCCTTGATTCGGTATACGTTTGTTGAGCGTGTACATTCAGGGCATTCGATCCACCATGGACGGCTGCCTAGCTCTTCTTCTCCTTCGAAAGTGTGCTGGCAGTAAGGACACGTTAGTTTGTAGTGGAAGACTTCGTTATCATATGAGAACATCTGTAGCTTCCCGGTTTCTTCTCCTTCATCATTTTCTAACTCGCGGTTGGTTACGTATTCTGTTCGCTCAAAGTCTATGTCCTTCATTATTCCTCTACACCTTTGTTTGAAACCTTACTGTTTAAGTTGTTTCAGGTCAACAGTTCCCGGTAGATCTTAAGTACCTCTTCTTTTTCAGGCATCTCAACACTGATCTCATCCAGATCCTCGGCCTCAAACAGCGCTTTCTCGATACCGAATTCTTCCCTTGGTTCATCAAATTTCAGATGTTTAATGTCCGGGTTGAATTTTTTCAGCTTCCGCAGATCCCAGTCACGGCCGGTGTTCAGAATCCTTAGATCGTATCCTTCCACGGTCGCCAGTAGGCATTCTACGGCATCTTCCTTGGATTCGATCTTCGCATAAACCTGTGTCTCGACTGGCTTTCCGCCCAGTCCCATGTGTTCTTCGCCTTCTGCCTCGAACTTTTCGATGCCAGGAACCTTTTCGAGAAACCTGTAGCTTTCGGTCTCTACCTCTATTTTCCCGTCCTTGAGTTCAGCGGTTTCCGCTCGTTTCTCAAGGTTTTCTACAAGTTGCTCGGGGTTTTCTGTCGGAAATACTTGTACTTTCATATGCGCTAGATTGTCAAGAAACCTTTTATTCAGGCTCGAGGAATTCCATACAGGATGTTTTTCGAGAAAAGTAATGATGATAGAGAAGGAGAGGTCCGGATATCTACCTCCCAGGAGAAAGCGGAGGAAAAAGAAGCGAGCAGTAACAGATCTAAACTCGAACAGGAAGCAAAGAGCAAGCTGCTAGGTGGGTCAACCGACGAAAGCTCTGGTATTACAATCGAAGACGTTCACAGGCAGAACGAGCGAATAATAGAGCTTCTTGAAGAGATAAACGGAGACGATGATTCGAACTCGAATGCTCAGGAGCTAGGAGGTGCCGCAGCAGATGGGCTACTATGATAACGTAAAAGACAATGTGAAAAACAGCGACGGTTCAAGCAAACCAAACTTTGATACGCTTAGAGAGGCTGCGGAGGAAACATCGGAGTCCGCCGAAGAGAAGGAAGGCGACGATACCGAGATAGAGATACTTGAAGATGGACTGAGTAAGGGTTCTTCTTCGTCTTCTGGAATTGAAGAGCTTGGATCCGACAACGGCTCAAAAAGCCAGGAAGGTTCGTCAAAAGAAACTCAGACCGTCTCGACTGATACTTCGGGGCTTGAAGAGAAGCTCGATAAGATTATAGAGCAGAACGATAGGATGATAGAGATACTGGAGAGCTTCGGTAGTTAAACCGAAGTCTCTCTGTTTTAAACTATTTCTACTGAGATCTTCGGACGTCCTTCTTCCGTTGTCTCGATCTCTTCTCTTAAAGTAATCTCCAGCTCCAGTTTCTTCTGTCTATCTGATTCGGTAAACTCTAGTTCTACTCTGTTGTCCTCTGTTGGGGATATCTCGACTTCTTCCCGGCCCTGGAAACTTAATCCTACATCGCCTTCTCTTATCTTGCTGGCGAAGTTTTCCAGAAAGTTAGCTAGCTCTCCGTTTGAAAATGTGAAGTCAAGATCAACCTCTTCCTTAGTCATGTAACTACTACTCATGGGAAACAATTTATTAGTTTTCGCTGGAGTCCTCTAGCTTCCGGGATAGGAAGTGATCTTTTTCCTCCAGTTCACGGACCGATTCCATAAGGAACAGGTATCCGACTGTGATCGAGACAATTCCTACCATGGAAGGAAGGATGTGCTGTTGGATCAAAGGATACGTAACTGATACAAGGTATACGAATCCGACTGTGAACAAGGTAAAAGATACTGCTACCTCTTGGTTTGTGGTAAGGTGTTTCAGTCCGAACCTGTCTTTCATCTCCTCTTTGTTTAGTGTCATTCTTTATCTAGCTCCGATGGGCTGATGTCCGTAGTGCTTGGATCGAACGCACTCGGAAGGTGTATATGATAAGTGCCTTCGGTCTTTCTTATAACCAGAGGTATCTCCTTTAACAGCCGTGAAACGTTTATACTGTACACGCCTTCGTTTTCAACCCGGATAGAGTCCAGATCGAACTCGAACTTGACGTCTCCTGTTTCCTCGACGCCATCGGCCATCATTTCCTCTACTTTCTCCGTTACTTGTTCCTGTTCGTCCTCGCTCATCGATTCGCCTTGCTCGTAGACGAAAAGGGATGAACCGCAGTCACAGCCCTGGATAAGTTTATCAGAGCCGTCTTCATACGTTTCCCCGCAGTTCATACATCGGTGAGGCATCTAGAGGCCGCCTCCTTTATTTTCTGAGAGCAGAGAATTTCCTTTCATCATGCTTCCTCAAGTTTCGCAAGGAATGAGACTGAGTCTCTTTCCTCTTTGATTTTCTCCATCACGCGGGAGTTCCCGACAATGGTCAGTCCGCGTCGGTGGTCTTCGTTGAATATCTTGCTGAAAAACATTCTTTTCGCCCTGTTAATCTTCGAAGGCTCTGCGTTCAGGCCCATGAACTCGACTCCCGGAAAGTCCTCATCGACTTGTTTCATTGAGGATTCAATAAGGTCTCGTTTTTCCTGTGGCGTCCATGCTTCTTCAAGCACAAGTACAGCGTCATTTCTCACTTTTTCCAGAACTGTCTCAATCTTGTCGGAAAAATCGTTCTCGGAAAGCTTCTCTCTTGAAAGGAACTCTATGGTGACACCGTCATCGCTCATCTAACTTAACCTTCCAACTATTTCCTCATAAAGCTTGTCGATGTGCTGGCCTTCCTTAGCCGAGATTTCAACCACAGGGTGCTGTGGGAACGCATCTCTGACCCGTTCCGGCTCTGCTTCCTCCAGATCGATCTTGTTCGCGACAACGAGGATCGGTATGTCTTTAGCTTCGAGGTTTCCGATTATTGTGACGTTTACCTGTGTGTAAGGATCTTCTGTAGCATCGAAGATTACAAGGCACGCGTCCACATCATCAAGATACTTGATGGCTTCCACAATGCCTTTCGTGGCTTCCTTTGCGCGGCCTTTAGCTTCATCTTCCTCAATACCGTGTTCAGAGAAGTCTTTGAAATCGACGTTTGTAGATATACCAGGCATATCAAGCAGGTTGATCTCCAGTTCACGTCCATTAGCCTCGATCGAGGCCTTCTCTTTTTTCTCGACGGTTCTTGTCTCGTGAGGTACTTCGGAGACGTTACTCATCTCCTCTCCTGTCAAGTCCTTCGAGATCTGATTAGCTAAAGTTGACTTACCGGCGTTCGGCGGGCCGTAAATTCCGATGCTCTTGTCCTCATTTTCCGAACTGTTAAACAAGTCGCTGAACAGTTCCTTGAGCTTTCCAATCATTTTTGTACCAGACTAATGGTAAAAACGTGCCGCAACTATAAAAACTATTTGCCTGTAGGGTTTTGACCGGTGGAAAAAGCTTTCGGTGTTTTCACCGGAACCAGTTCTTCGAACCGGCTAGTTCCACACTTCTCTCAAGACTACTTGGCAGGACTTTCTCATTGACTTCCCGTACCTCTATGGAGTTATCCGCTGCCTCCACGAAGCTTTTAATTGCCGTAGCAGAGTCTCTGATTATCAGTGAAGGCATGTCGGGATTCATCGTCTCCTTGATGTGTTCGGCATAATTTTCGTCTATGTGTTCGATTCTACCGGCCTGTTTCAAGCCGTAAAGCCTTTCCTCTGGTAGATTTTCCATTCCCTGGGCGCCGTCGCCTTCAATTTTGAAAGGTATGTATCCTTCCTCCAGTATCTGCTCGTCGAAGATCGGACCTGTGTCTATACCGTCTATCTTATCTGTGTAGTCCAGAAGAGTTTGATTGACTGCCGCAGCATGTGGGTCTGTCCAGGAGCCTTCACTCCAGTTTATACGGTCGCCTTCGATATCTATTTTCCCGTCCAGCAGTTCGGCGTAGAACTGTTGTTGAGTATCTCTTCGGTCCTGCGAGCTGTTTTCGCCGTCTAGGTATATCTGGGATCTGGTATTTCTCTCCAGTTCTCTGCTGAGAGCTGGTCTGAAACTGCCGAGGTCTCCGAAGTATGTGTTGGTGTATACAATCCCTAGATCATAGTTTTGTTCTGCCATAGTAACGACGTTGCCGGAATGTTTTATCTGTCTTTCCAATCTGTATCCGAGTTTCTGCTCGGATCGACAGTTTAAAGGAGTTTTCCTCGTAGGTTTTGATTATGGAAAGGGAGAAGGGAGTGGTGCTTGTAGTATACAAGAAGCCCAGTAGAAATCCGCGCTACCTGGTTTTAAACAGGAAGAAAAACTGGGAGGGCTGGGAGCTGCCGAAAGGCCACCTGGAGAAAGACGACTATGAACATACCGCCCGGCTTGAACTATCGGAGGAAGCAGGAATCGAAGCCATCGAAGAGCTGGAAAGCACAGAACAAGTGCTTGAATGGAGCTTCGAGGACGATGACGGACAGACAATCAAAAGAGAGTACAAGGCATTTATTGTAAAAGTAGGTGAAGGTGCGGTAACTGATACCTCGGCGAACCCTCACGATGAACACGAACGCGGCCATTTCTTTAACTATGAAGACGCCAAGTCTCTTCTAACACATCAGAACCAGAAAGAAATCCTAGACGCACTCCATGAAACCATAACGCGTTAAAGACAAGCCTGCACTAACTTCTCTATGACAGAACCTGAACAGATGCTGGAGGTTTACCAGTTCGAAGGATGTCCTTTTTGCTCGAAGGTAAGACAGAAAATGACCGATCTAGGAATCGACTTTATCGCAAGAGCCGTCGACCCACAGGACCGTTCAAGGGTCGAAGAGGTCTCCGGACAGACAAACGTGCCTGTACTAGTTGATCCGAACAAGGATACAGTTATGCCGGAAAGCGACGACATCGTAGAGTACCTGGATGAACATTACAGCTGAACAGTCTTGGATTCAAACAGAGCGGTAAGCGAAGAATCCAGCTCGTACAGCTCTTTTTCTTTTCTATCCATAACTTCCCGTTCAAGGTAAGGTATTCTGCCCGGCTCCGATACAGTATCCTTTGCCTGATCCAACTCAAACTCTTCCGGTAAACCCTCCCATATCTCGTAGATTGCTTTCAAATGGCCTTTAGGAGTTACTATAGGCTCTGCGTCCACGCTATAGTTCGTTACATCTTCCAGATAGGATTCTATCTTATCACACTGTTTTCTAGCATCTCTCGCATGCCCTAAAACCGTTCTCTGATTAAGCGAGCCGGTCTCCTTGACTTCGTATGCCTTAAGTGATCCTGGATCCTCTTCTATAAGCAGATCAATATCGCCTAAAACTTCGTGCGGATCTTCAAGAGGCTGGAAAATACCTGGTATATCTTCCTCTACGGCAACAACGTCTTCGCCGTACCATTTCGAGAGCTTGTCTACGTACTCCGAGGAGTTCTCAGCTGAAGCCATTACCGAATCCGCGCCTTTGAATACAGTTTATTTTTCCCGGTGGTTTTTGCCAACATCCAAGGTAAGTTTGTTACTAAAAAGTTATTAAAATTTCTGGTGGTTGGAGCGGGGAAAAATTAGGTGTAGGAGTCAGATCACGGGTTACTGTCCTCTGATCTCCGGGCTGTCTTGACTCCGAGTCGCCACTCTGTCTTCTCTCATTTCCTGGACCATGACTTCCAGCTGGGCGATACGGTAGGAGAGAACATCTATCTCCATCTGCTGTTGTCTGTGCTGTCGCTGATGTTCGACCATCATATCATGGTTCATCATGCTTGTGTTCATCACGTCCTCGCCTGAAGCATTCTGCGCTCCAACTACGGGGACAAGTGCTACAGCCAGTACAAATACCAGTCCGCCTATCAAACTTTTTCTCATCGCTAACTCCACCTACAAAATACTCTAGACGCCAAACCAGTTATGACTTGTTACGCTCCTAAATCACCGGTAAAAAATCTATAGTGGTGTGCCAGAACCTTGTATGCGTTAAACAGTACAAATAAGAGGCTTGAGTTCTACCGTTTGAGAGGATGGCTCTAGGCTTTGACAGAGAATGGGAAGAACGGTTTTACACCACGGTAGTCAGCTACCTGGAACAAGAGGAAGTGCCTGAGTTAAAAGTAGTCTCAGAATGGCGGCAACACGATCTACAGTCCGTCGAAGACCCGAGAGCCGCAGAACTTTCCGGAAATGTAAGACGACTAATGGAACAAAACTACAGAGATGCCCAGAGCCAACAAGACAGACGGAAAATACTCCACGAAGTAAAAGACAACCTCGAACAGTACTACATCGAACTTGAAGAAAGAAACAAATACTGACCGCTGAAAACATTTAATTCAGTAAAGAGTGGACCGGCCCAGATTTGAACTGGGGATCTCCACGTATCTGACTTTTCTGACCGAAAAGTCGGATCAGAGCAGTTTTCCTTTCGGAAAATGCGGTTATCAGCGTGGCGCTCTAACCTGGCTAAGCTACCGGTCCAAAGGTGTGTATCTTACTGATTGGACGGAACTATTTTTAATACATCGAATCTGTGAACTTGAAACTGTTTAAACAAGGGAGTGGAATTTAGTATCATGGGTTTGACTGATGAGTACCGGGATGCTGTTGAGGAGACTCAATCAAGGATTGATGCTTCTTTCACGAAGGATCATGCTTCCCGTATGAAAAAGTCTCTGGACAATGTTTTGCCTTTGATGTTCTTGCTTTTAGGCGGCATTATAGTTTTCAGCTTTTTCGTGCCTGTGAGTCCGCAGATGGCTACGTGGGTGACTTATGCGAACTATCTTGTGATTGTTTACTTCGTTGCGCGTCTTGTAGTCGAGTACAGGCTGGCTGTTTCCAGTGAACCGTTTTTCCGTAATCACTGGCTTGATTTGTTGATGGTGGTACCTGCTTTCTCGATACTTGAGGAGGTAAAGCTGTTTGCGGTATTCGATGAACTTATAGAGTTCGAGTTAATGCCGGAGGCTGCTACGGGTGCGGCTGCTCGTGCGACAGGTGTCTCGGCGAGGATAGCTAAGATTTTCCGAATAGTTAAACGAAGTATCGGTCTCTAAAAGAAGCGGGAAACTGTTTCTGGCTTCTCAAGTCCGCTGCTCTCGGCTATTATCTGTGTTCTTTCGCCTATAGGAGCTGGTGGGACCTCGATCACGTCGTAGTCTAACTCTTCTGAGTAAAACTCTCCTAGTTCGTGGTGTATCTCTCTGGCCAGTTCTCTGTTTTTCGTTCTTGTACCGTCGTCTTCGAACCCGATCTGACCCTCTATCTGGCTGACGTGGAAAACTGTATCGTACTGGTTTCGCGCATAATCATACATTGTATCCATCAGAATGCTGTCTCCCTCGCCTTTGTCCTGGAACTTCTTCATGAAAAACAGTGCGTCGCCCGTGGAACGGTCAAGCACTAAATCTTCGTCCTCCGGAAAACTTCCTTCTGTCGCCATGTCTCCAAGAGCTATCTGACCTGTCCGACCGCCGTACTGCTGTGCCTGTTTTTTGTCGATTCCGTGGGACGTGGCATGATCGACGTAGTTCTCGGCAATCTCCGGGGCTATGCTGTACCCTCCTGTTGCGAAAGTGTTGGCAATAGAGGTTTTCCCGGACATACTTCCACCTGTAAGAACAGCCCAGCTGGAATCATAATCGTGGTTTTTCCTTACCATACTAGATTAGAGACGAGAAAAAGATTTATTACTCTTCTGTAACACTAAGCTGTTTGTTCTCTTTTATCAGAATTCTGGAATCCTCGGGGAGTGCGCTGTAACTTTGGTAGGGCAAAAAATCTGTTTGATCTGTTAAACGTGGGAAAAGTGGGCCCAACGGGATTTGAACCCGCGACGCCCGGCTGTCTTCGCCGAAGAGCTTCGTCTTCTTTGTCCTCGTTCTCGGTGGAGAACTTGAGGGGCGTAAAAGGCCGGTGCTCTGCCAGACTGAGCTATGGGCCCTGAGTTCGCAAGGACGTTATGCCTTGCGTTTTTTCTTCTTATCGAAGTCCTGTCTCTTCGCGCTCTTACCGAATCCGCACGAGGAACATTCCTTCTTCCGTAGGTGGAAAGACTTGCTTCCACATCTGCGGCATTTGCCGTGTAGTTTCTTGTTCCGTTTACCTGTGTTTAGTCCCATAGTATATCTACTCCGGGCTTACTACGATGACGTTGTCGCCTCTGACTAGAAGCTTGCCGTAGTCTGTCTGTCCTTCATCTTCTGTCACTGAAGCGTTTCCTAACCACATGTTTAGATGTCGATCGAATGCTTCTAGCTCTCCTGAAACAGTTGATCCGTTCTTCAATTTTACAATTACTCTATCTCCTTTTGCTGAATCAAGACCGTCAAGAGGCCGTTTTCCGTCGTTATCTCCCATTAAAGTTGCACCTATAAACAGCGATGTCCGGACAAGTTATTTAAACTTACCCGGATTCTTTCGAGCAGCGGCTTCACAAGCTTTCTTATTTAAATTTTCTCCGGGATTTCAAACAATATGGCAGTTTGGCACAGAAGATCGGTAAGAAAGAAGACGGGAGGACGCACCCGGCGACTAAAGAAGTCAAGAAAGTATGAACTAGGTACAGAGTTCTCAGCACCAGAGCTGGGAGAGAAAAGAATAGTAAAAAGACGAACCCGCGGCGGAAACACAAAACAGGTTACAAAACGCGCGGAACACGTCAACCTCGCAACTGAAGACGGGGTCAAGAACCTCAAGATTCAGTCCGTCGAGGAGAACCCGGCGAACCCTAACTTCGTCCGGCGTTCGCTACTGACAAAGGGAACGGTAATCCAGACAGCCGAAGGAAAGGCAGAGATTACATCCCGACCAGGACAGAACGGCGTAGTAAACGCCAAGCTCCTGGAATAAATCCATATTTCTCCTTTTCATCATTCAGTTACAAAAAAATATAACTATTTTCCTACAACTATTGTAGTTGTGCGTAGATATTTTTGGGACCTAGATCAGGAAGATAAAAACGAACTGTTTGAAAGAGCGCTTCATGGTTCGGGAGAAACCTCTCTCGGAGTAGCCATTTTTGGAAAAGGAGGTGACAGCTCCAAGCTGCTATCCAAACATATGGAAGGAGAAAGAGAAAGAATCAGCGTTGACTTGGCCTCTGATTTGATAGATGCGGCAGTCCCTGATTTTGAATTTGAAGACCCTGATTCATACGTCATTGACAGTTACTCTAGGGGAGGAAATCAGTACCTTGACATTGAGGATGATTTCCGAGACTATCTTTTCCGTCCCTACAGCAACCAGAGACTGGCTGAACTCACGGGAAAGTCTCCGAGTTCATGTAAAGAATATCGTTTCAGGAGCGAGAGATCAGTTCCCAGAGAAATATATGAGGATGTATTTCAAAATACGCGTGAGATCTTACTGGACTCTCAGGAGGCTTCAGCAAGTATAGAAAAGCCTGCTGTTGAACGGTCCGGAACAGTCATCGAAGAGGCTGGCGAAAACGAAGCATTACTTTTCAAGAGACTCGAAGAGTTGAACCAAGGCAAGTACGATACCGAACCGTTTAGATCAGTACTTGAGAACGCACAAGAAGTTCTCTCAGACTCGTTCAGAGAGACTTTCCGTC
The DNA here is from genome assembly GCF_029207735.1 of Candidatus Nanohalococcus occultus. NCBI lineage: Archaea > Nanobdellati > Candidatus Nanohalarchaeota > Candidatus Nanohalococcus > Candidatus Nanohalococcus occultus. The sequence goes on along the minus strand of NZ_CP104395.1, from coordinate 636,985 downwards.
CTGAAAACCAATGGGAGGGCCGATACTGTTCATTGTTAGATCAAGCAGGCGTCTTAGAGCCTTGGGGTGCTAAAAGGTACAGAGTAGCGGACCAAAGCTACCCGGAGATCCTATTAAAAGAGCTTGAGTAGCCTCTAGACTAAAATAAAAATTAAAGAGAAAAGAGGGCGCTACTGGCGTAGCCGCCTGTAAACATGTCTTAACGCGTTCAGAGGATTGAATCCTCGTTTCTTACCGAACTGGACCGGGATCTGATTGCCGGCTTCGTCGGCGAATTCTGCGTCCATCAAGCCAAGATCGGCAGTTATACCTTATAAACACTTCGGTTTCTAACCGGTTTTAAACGTTCAAGACTGTTAACGAAGGTTTTTCCGGGCTTCGATAGAGTTCTACAAATGTTTCAAGTTCAACTCTAGAACGTCTTCATCCATTAGCTCGTGTTCCATTCCGACTCGCTGGTTAGGGAACTTGCTTGAAGGCCCGGAGACCCTTGCGTCCTTGAATCTGCGTTTCATCTCTCCCGGCAGCTCGTTCATCGCTTCTTCGACGGTCGCTCCCTTCCGCAGAATCAAGGGTTCGTCTTTGTCGGCGTCTTCGCCTTTTTCCTTCATGTAGACTCTGATTAGCTCAAGTCGATCGAACATCAAATCCTTTAGTTTATCGAGGTTCTCGCCGGTCTCTGCCGAGAAAACCAGGTCATACTTTTCTTCAAACTCCTTACGTCGCTCGGCCTCAACCGTATCGATCTTGTTGACTGCGGTTATAGCCGGGATGTACTTCCGGTTGTCCATCAGTCCGTCGATAAACCTGTCGATATCCATCTCTTCTCTGATAACCACATCGGCGTTCGCATAGCCGTGCTGTCTCATCAGGTCTCTGATAGTATCTTCTTCCAGGCCGCCGTCGACGGTCTTCGATATCTTTATTCCGCCACGGTCCTTTTTCTCGATCTTCATGTTCGGCAGGTCGGTGTTGATCCGGATCCCTGCGTTGTCAACCTCCTGTTTAATTTCATCTTCCCGCATCTCCTCCGGATCAAGTACGATTAAGACTATTTCTGCGTTACGCACTACGCTTAAGACCTGTTTTCCGCCTCCACGGCCGTCAGCCGCCCCGCCGATCAGACCTGGGACGTCCAGTACCTGTATTTTCGCACCTTTGTGATCCATCATTCCTGGATTAACGTCTAGGGTTGTGAACTCGTAGGCACCTGTATCGCTGTCCGCGTTAGTGATCTCGTTTAGCAAGGTTGATTTTCCAACACTTGGGAATCCAACCAGAGCGGCTGTTACATCGCCGTGTTTTTCAACAGCGTATCCGGAGGTGTCTCCGGTTCCTTTAGCCTTCTTCTGTTTCTGTTCTTTAAGCTCGGCGATCCGGCTCTTCAAACGAGCGCGTTCCTTTTCCGTAGCCTTGTTTATAGGAGTCTTCTCAAGCTTCTCTTCTACGCTCTGTATCTTATCTTCAATTCCCATGGTAACCAATTGGACTGTAATTTTGTTAATAGGTGGCTTCTGTCTTTCAACCCGGAAGCGTCTTGTCAAGATACTCCTGTATCTCATCGAGTTTTAGATATCCAATTACTGAGGAAAGTACCAAAACTAAGCTGAAAACTCCGAATTTCATCATTTCAGACGCAGCCAGGCTGCTACCGGCCATACTTGCCAGGAGAAATGCTGGTGTTCGGGCGATCAAAGCTAGGACAACAAGCTGTCGCAACGGTATCTTCGTAAGCCCGGAGACAAAGCAAACCGCATCATCAGGTAATCCAGGGATAAGAAATATCAGGAAAACGGATTTCCTACCGTGTTTTTCTATGAACTCATCGAATTCTTCCATTAAGTCTATGTCTATCTTGGATTCTACGTAAGGCCGTCCATACTTCCTAGAAAGCCAGAATGCGATAGCGCTGCCTATTGTCACGCCTATCATGCTGTAAACAGTTCCTTTGAAAGCTCCGAAAAGATATCCTCCTGCCACGCCCGTGACCTGTCCTGGAATGGGTGCGATCAGGATCTGTATTATCTGAACTCCGATAAAAATTAGCGGAGATAGCAGGGGAAAGCTGCTGATAAAACTTCTTAACTTATGGGGATTGCTCAAAAAGTTTATGTAAGGCTCGAAAAAGTAAAATGACGCTGCTAAAAACAGTAGTGTCGCCAAAGACTTCGTTAGAACATCTTTACGTGCTTTCTTGTTCTTGAATATAATTTTTCAAAACCTTTCTGAGTTCCTGCCAAGACCGGCGGTCTCCTGTAAAAGCTCTTTTCTCCCGAGCCTGAAGTTCCGTCCGTCTTACTGAGCTTCTATTTTCCCATCACGGGAGATGTTCAACTGTACGTCGTTACCCCATTCACGTACGTATGCGCCTGTGATCTTTACGTTTGATCCTTCATTGATTGAATCGATTTCCTCTTCCCAGAGAGTCAGTCCGATGGATCCGGTTTCATCCTCGAACGTTGCTACAGTTATTTTCTTCTGACCGTACTTGGTGGATACTGCGCGTGGCTTAGGCAGCTCGCTTATTTTTCCTGTTATTTCGACTTCGTCGTCTTCCGGGGTCAGATTCTCTACGGTGTGTTCCGTCATCAATTAACCACTACAGACAAATAACTCTGGCAAGCTTAAAAGCTTTCCCGTAACAAAGCTGTTAAACACGCCGAGAGACCAATAATCAACTATGAAGCTTCCATGGGACAACTCCGAACTTGAAAACGAACTCAAGCGGCTGGAAAACAAGATAGAGGAACTCGAAGAACAGAAACAGAGAGCCGAAAAAAGGTTCGAGGCTGAAAAAGAGAGACGCTCGGAGCTTTCAGCCGAAAAACAGGAGGCTGAAAAACAGCTCAAAAAACTCAGACAGAAACTCGATCAAGCCAATAAAACCTCCGTCGAAGAAAAAGACTTCACGGAGACAAGGGAAAAACAGCTCCTAACTGTAAAACAGGTGAATAACGGCCTGGACAAACTCGAGTCCGTTAAATCCTCTGAAAACGATCTGCTAACTGTTTACTCGCCGGGAGAGATTTCCGAGATTGATCGGTACAGAGATCTGAAAAACTCCGCATCAAAAGATGCTATAGAAGGGTTTGAAGGCCTTGAATCGTTCATTGGTTTCACCGACGAGCTTTTCTTCAGTGTTTTAATCGAGTCCCGACCGTTTTTCAGCTCCGAATGGCATAGTTCTGACGGTTTTGATACGGAAAATCTCAGAGAGTTCATCGAGGAGGAAAAGACATGGGTCATAGCAGCGGCCGGTAAAACACGTATAGTAAAAGAGGAAAACGGAGATATCAAAGAAGTCGAGGAAGTAAAGACCCGTGTCGATCGTAAACACACACAGGGCGGATTCTCCCAGGGCCGTTTCGAACGGAAAAGACAAGAGCAGATTGAAAACCATCTGAAAGCCGTCAAAGAAAAATTAAAGGCAGAAAATCCCTACGTTGTGGGGGAACGATCGCTGGCGAAAAAGCTTCCGGGTAAGTATCTGGGAGGCTTCGATGATAACCTCTCGCTTGTCGATGGGCTGTATAGCTTCCGGCTGATAGGTTGAAAAACATTCCAGAGATAACTCAGTTATGAGCGAGGAAAACTTCTACGACGAAGAATATACAGAAAGGTTAAACGAGATAATGGATCTCCTGAAGGAACACTACGGTGTGCCGGAAGGCGCCAGAAGGGATGATCCGGTCGATTCATTGATTACAACAATTCTGTCCCAGAACACGACCGATCAGAGCAGGGACAAGGCAAAAGCCCGGCTGGATGAGAAGTTCGATTCCTTCCAGGAGATACTTGATGCGGACGTTGAGGAGGTAACTGATGCAGTACGGATCGCCGGTCTCGGACCTACCAAAGCCGAGCGGATCCAGACGTTTCTATCGATGATAAAAGAAGAGCGCGGAGAGTTTTCCCTCGATCATGTAACCGATATGGGAAAAGAAGAGGCCAAACAGTACTTACAGGAGTTTCCCGGGGTCGGACCTAAGACGGCCGCGGTCACACTCTGCTTTGCTTTCGGAATGCCAGTGATGCCTGTGGACACACACGTCCATCGCTTATCGCAGAGGCTTCGTTTGATACCTGAAGGCACTCCGGTTGAGAAGGCTCATGATATACTGGAACGGGAAGTCCCGGATGATAGAATATACGAGTTCCACATCAACCTGATCAAACACGGCCGAGCAGTCTGTACAGCTAGGAATCCAACATGTCAGGAAAGCTTTCTGGCAGAATACTGTGTTAACTGCGTTTGTAGAGAAAATTGATCTGGATAAGAAATCAAAAGTTTCGGGAGTTTTTTCATCCCGCTTTTTGTTGTGAAGCCCAGTAGAAACGAGTTTACTCGTGGTCGTGGCCTTCGTGAGCTCCTGCCTGCTGCTCTTCCATTTCCTCAACGATCTCCTGTGCCTTCTCGTTGATTCTGTCTTCGTCGACGACGTCTTCGTCGTCAAGTACTGCTAGAAGTGCGTGTAGTGTAAGCTCCATGTTGCCCAGTCTCTGCTGCATCATCTGCATCATTTGCTGAGCGTTCATCTGTCCACCTTGTGGTTGTTCTTCTGTCATTGTAGTATCACAAACGTGAATTGGAGCAAAAGGCTGGTTAACCCGTCGCCCCTGCATCTAAAAACCGATGTATCAGTGACTCTTTTAAACAGGTTGACTCTACAGCTCTTCAGCACTTATTGGTATGTACTCAACAGAATTCTCTGAGCGGTCTAGAGAGGATTCCTCGCTCCGCACGCCTGACA